>NZ_CP076543.1:6232500-6532500 GCF_030440515.1 Streptomyces xanthophaeus | reverse complement strand
CAGGTACGGGACGTCCTCACGGAGATCAACGAGAAGATCGCGGCGGCCCTGCGCATGCCCCCGCCGGGCCCGGCCCTGGGCCTGACGGAGTTCGACGTCGAGGCCGAGGTACGGGCCTGGCACCGGGACCGCCCGGACCGGGCCTGACCGGGCACAGCCGGGCCTGACCGGGCACGGCCTAGTCGACGGGCCAGGCGTCGGCGAGCATCTGGCGGGTGTCCGCCAGGAGTTGGGGCAGCACCTTGGTGTGGCCCACGACCGGCATGAAGTTCGTGTCCCCGCCCCAGCGGGGCACGATGTGCTGGTGCAGGTGCGCGGCGATGCCGGCGCCGGCCGCCGCGCCCTGGTTCATGCCGATGTTGAATCCGTGCGCGCCCGAGGCCTTGCGCAGCGCGACCATCGCCCGCTTGGTGAGGTCGGCGAGCTCGGCCGTCTCCGGCCCGTCCAGCTCGGTGTAGTCGGCGACGTGCCGGTACGGGACGACCATCAGGTGGCCGCCGTTGTACGGGTAGAGGTTCAGCACCGCGTACACGTGCCGGCCCCGCGCGACGACCAGGCCGTCCTGGTCGGACATGTCCGGAATCCCGCAGAAGGGACAGCCGTCCCCGGCCTCCGGGCCGGTCGGCTTGTTCTCCCCCTGGATGTAGGCCATCCGGTGGGGCGTCCACAGTCGCTGGAACGCGTCCTGCGTGCCCACACCGATCTGCTGCTCCGGCTGAGTCGTCATGGCGGCAAGCATATGACCTTGGCCTGGCGTACGAGGAAGGCCCCCGGAAAGTGATCACTTTCCAGGGGCCTTCCTCGTACGGATGTGGCCGGATCAGACCTGGACGCGGTCCGCGACGACCTTGGCCAGCTTGGCCAGCGCCTCGTCCTTGGCGATGCCGTTCTCCTGCGAACCGTCGCGGTAACGGAAGGAGACGGTGCCCGCCGCCATGTCCTCGTCACCGACGATGATCATGAACGGGACCTTGAGCTTCTGGTGGTTGCGGATCTTCTTCTGCATGCGGTCGGAGGAGGCGTCCACCTCGACCCGCAGGCCCTGCTTCTTCGCCGCCGCGGCGAACTCCTGCAGGTACTCGACGTGCCCGTCGCCGATCGGGATGCCGACCGCCTGGACCGGGGCCAGCCACGGCGGCATGGCGCCCGCGTAGTGCTCCAGCAGCACGGCGAAGAACCGCTCGATCGAGCCGAACAGCGCGCGGTGGATCATGACCGGCCGCTGGCGGGAGCCGTCGGGCGCGGTGTACTCCAGGTTGAAGCGCTCCGGCAGGTTGAAGTCGAGCTGCACGGTCGACATCTGCCAGGTGCGGCCGATGGCGTCCTTGCACTGCACCGAGATCTTCGGACCGTAGAAGGCGGCGCCGCCCGGGTCCGGGACCAGCGGGAGGCCCTGCTTCTCGGCGACCTGCGCGAGGACGGCGGTCGCCTCCTCCCAGGCCTCGTCCGAGCCGACGAACTTCTCCGGGTCCTTGGTGGACAGCTCCAGGTAGAAGTCGGTCAGACCGTAGTCGCGCAGCAGGTTGAGCACGAAGGTGAGGGTCGTGTCGAGCTCCTCCGCCATCTGCTCGCGGGTGCAGTAGATGTGCGCGTCGTCCTGGGTGAACCCGCGGGCGCGGGTCAGACCGTGGACGACACCCGACTTCTCGTACCGGTACACGGTGCCGAACTCGAACAGACGCAGCGGCAGTTCGCGGTAGGAGCGGCCGCGCGCGTCGAAGATCAGGTTGTGCATCGGGCAGTTCATGGGCTTGAGGTAGTAGTCGGTACCACCGTCGAGCTGCATGGGGGGGTACATGCCCTCCGCGTACCAGTCCAGGTGTCCGCTCTTCTCGAAGAGGGCGCCCTTGGTGGCGTGCGGGGAGTAGACGAACTCGTAGCCCTCCTCCTCGTGCCGCTTGCGCGAGTAGTCCTCCATGACCCGGCGGATGATGCCGCCGCGCGGGTGGAAGACGGCGAGGCCGGAGCCGATCTCGTCCGGGATGGAGAAGAGGTCGAGCTCGTTGCCGAGCTTGCGGTGGTCGCGCTTCTCGGCCTCGGCCAGGAAGTCGAGGTGGGCCTTCAGCTCTTCCTTCGACGGCCACGCGGTGCCGTAGATGCGCTGGAGCATCGGGTTCTTCTCGCTGCCGCGCCAGTAGGCGGCGGCATTGCGCATGAGCTTGAACGCGGGGATGTTCCGGGTGGTGGGCAGGTGGGGACCGCGGCAGAGGTCCTTCCAGCACAGGTCGCCGGTCTTCGCGTCCAGGTTGTCGTAGATGGTCAGCTCGCCGCCGCCCACCTCGACGTTCGCGCCGTCGTCGGTCGACGCGGAGCCCTTGATGCCGATGAGCTCCAGCTTGTACGGCTCGTCGGCGAGCTCCTCGCGGGCCGCCTCGTCGGTGACCACGCGGCGGGAGAACCGCTGGCCGCGCTTCTGGATCTCCTGCATCTTCTTCTCGATGGCCTTCAGGTCCTCCGGGGTGAAGGGCCGGGCCACGTCGAAGTCGTAGTAGAAGCCGTTCTGGACCGGCGGGCCGATGCCCAGCTTGGCCTCGGGGAAGAGCTCCTGCACGGCCTGCGCCATGACGTGCGCGGTCGAGTGGCGCAGGATGTTGAGGCCGTCCTCGGAGGAGATCTCCACCGGCTCGACGGTCTCGCCGTCCTTCACCTCGTACGCGAGGTCCTTGAGCTCGCCCGCGATGCGCGCGGCGACGATGGTGCGCTCGCCGGCGAAGAGCTCCGCCGCCGTAGTGCCCGTGGCCACCACGCGCTCGTCCCGCTCGGAATCGCGTTGGATGATCACACGGACGTCTGACACCGGTCTCTCCTGACTCAGGGGGTGCGCGGGCGAACGCCGCGCGCCTGAATCGTACCGAGCGGAGTGGCCGCGCCGCTAAACGGTTACCGCCCGGGCCTGCGCAGCGGATCCCCCGCACCGCGCAGCCGCCGCCCAGCGGAGCCGTGGCCTCGGCCCGGGCAGACGCGGGCGGGCCCATGGGGCTGGGTCCCCCCGGGCCCCCGCCCCACCCGAAACTCCGGGCCGGTCTGCGCGAGCCGTGGGTAGCGTGGCCGCATGCAGCAGATACGCACGCTGGACCTGACCGACGATGCCACCGCGGCGGCCGTGCACCGGATCGGGCGGGCCGCCTACGCGGTGGAGGCGGAGCTGATCGGCTTCGACGGCATACCGGCGCTCGGCGAGAGCCTCGCCGAGATGAGGGCCCGGCCTCTGAACTGGGTGGGCGCCGTCACCGAGGACGGCGAGCCGGCCGGCTTCCTCGCCTGGGAGGAAGGGGCCGACGGCGGCATCGGCATCGACCGGCTGTGCGTGGACCCGGGCTGGTTCCGCCGGGGCGTCGCCTCGCTGCTGCTGCGCCACGTCCTGACCGAGCTGTTCCCGGGCCGCCTGGTCGAGGTGACCACGGGCGCGGCGAACGCCCCCGCGGTGACCCTCTACGAACGTGCCGGATTCACCCGCGGCCCTGACTTCTCCCCCGTGCCGGGGCTGACCATGGCCTCGTTCGGCCGGGCCGCCATCGGCACCCCGTGCGATGGTGGAAGGGGATCTTCCGACCTGGCATGAGGTGACACCCATGAGAGTGACCAGGAAGACGGCTGCCCTGGGCGCCGCGACGGCCCTGCTGGCGGGCGGACTGCTCGCAGGCACTCCCGCCACGGCGGCGCCGGCCGCCGCGTGCACCGCGGACCAGCTCTCGGACACCGGCGCGGAGCGGCCCGACACCATTCACGTGCGGTTCACGGTGGTCAACAACGGCCCTGCCTGTCAGCTGCGGGGCTTCCCGACGGTCGCTCTCGCGGGCCAGGGATCGCCGGACCAGAACAAGCCGCTGCGCGTCATCCCCCGGGGCGAGGCCCGGCCGGTGCTGTTGTCCCCGGGCGGGAGCGCCTCGACGGTCCTGACCTTCACCCCGGTCCTCGGCGAGGCGGACGGCTTCTGCGCCTCCGGCGCCGACCCGACCGTCGCCCCCACGCTGGTGATCGGCGTCGCGGGCGCGGGCTTCCAGGTGGCTCCCAACGACGGCGGCCAGTTCGCCCTGTGCGGCGACACCGTCCGCGCCACCGCTTACCGCTAGGTCGTCTCTTTCGGATCTTGTCGGCCGAGCTCGCGGCGTCCGGTGCCGTGCATGGCAAGGCGGAGGGGCTCCCGTGTACTGGACGTACTCGGGAGCCCCTCCAACACGGCCAGGTGCGGTGCCGGACGCCGCGGGCCCGGCAAGACCCGGCAGAGACGACCTAGTCGTCGGACGGCAGCGCGTCCTCGGGGTCGAAGGCCGCGTCCAGGGACTTCATCAGCCGGTCCCGTTCGACCTCGTCCATCGGCACCGGCGTCACGTCCGCCGCGTCGGACAGCCGCCGGAAGCCGCCGCGGCGTTGCAGCCGGCCGGTGACCCGGACCGGCAGGCCCACCAGGTGGGCGTGGCCCGCGATGCGGTACGCCTCCTCGTCGAGGGCGGCCCGGACGTACGGGACCTCCGCCCCGGCCAGCACCCGCAGCCGTACGGTCCCTCCGCCCCCGGCGGCCTTGCGCCGCATCCGCACCACGGCCCCGGCGAGCCGGACCGGTACGGCGGGTTCCGCGCGGGTGTACCGGGCTGCGGCCTCGCGCAGCACGGGCAGGTCCCCCGGGGAGAACTCCACCGGCTCCGGGCGGGCCGCGCAGCCCGCCGGGACCCCGGCCGCCGGCGCCCAGGCCAGGGCGATCCGGGCGCCCTCCGAGCCCCGGACCAGGGCGATGAGCGCCTCGGCGAGTTCCCGGCTGACCCCGGCGGCCACCGCCGCGTCGAAGGCTTCCATGCCGCCGGTGGCCCGCTGGTAGTCCACCGCCTCGCGGGCCGCGTGCAGGGCGTGGTGCAGCCGGGTCACCGGTCCCCGGCCGCCGTCCACGGGGACGTACGCCGTCAGCCGGCGCCCGCCCGGGGAGGGGCCCACCAGGACCCCGTCCAGGGTGCGCTCGGCCTGCGACTGGTGGCGGGCCCCGTAGTACCCGGCCCGGGCCCGGTCCGCGAGGGCCCCCGCGAGCAGGAGCCGGCGGGCGGCCGAGCGCAGCTGTTCCTGCACGGGCCAGGAGGCCTCGCCCTGGTACCCGTAGGGCCCCTCCGGGATCTCCCGCTCCCAGCGGATCTCGTCGCTGGGCACGCTCAGCCCGAGGAGCACCTCGCGCGCCGAGGGCAGTCCGCCGTGCGCGAGGGCGGTGAGTGCTTCCTCCAGCAGGTCCGCGCAGTCGGGGAAGGCGCGGCTCTCCGGGACGAGCAGGCTGGTGCCCGAGCGGCCGGGCGGGGTCCAGCGGCCGTACCGGCCGGCCGCGCCGCCGCGCCGCAGCCATCCGTGCCGGTGCAGCAGCGCCCCCAGCACCTGCGGGTCGACCTGCGCGGGATCGGGACCGCCCGGGGTGTACCGCGGGGACGGGAGCGGTTCGAGGTGCGGTGAGTGCAGGTTCATCAGGGTGTCCCTCCCGACCCGACCCGGGTCATGATCTCGCACAGCGCACGGTCGTCGAAGATCCGCGTGGTCGGGATCCGTACGGTGGTGCGGCGCCGGCCGGTCACGGGGTGTCCGGCGAGGTTGGTCCAGTAGCAGCAGTGCCTCAGGTCGAGCCGGTCGTGTCCGGCGGCGAGCCACTGCTCGCGTTCCCTCGGTACGAGCATCACGACGAGGATCTTGTGGACGGCGACGGGCGTCCGGGCCAGCTTCACCAGGTGCTCGTTGTCGAGGGTGAAGGCGAAGGTGGCCCCGGCCGGCCGGGGCGGTATCTGGTAGGTCGCCTTGAGCTGCACCTTGATGGTGACCTCGTCGTCGACGACGTGTTCGGGCGCTCCGTGGGAGACGTGCCAGTCGATGCCGTTGTCGGGGAAGGGCTGGGACAGCGAGCACCCGGCGGCGGCCGCAACGGCGTGCAGGTATCCCACCTGGAGGGTCTCCATACAGGCGGTGGTGGCGAGTGTGCCGCGCAGGGCTCCGGTCCGCGGACCTGTCCCCTCGTGCAGCACCCCGCCCTGTTCGGGCTGTGTGAGCGCCATGGCCGGCTCCCCCGTGCCTTGCGGGCTCTGCCGCGAGCGGTGCTGGGTGACGACCGGTCATACGTACGGCCCCCCAGGGAAGTTGTCTCCGCACCCGGCTGCCCGCAAACGGCGTACGGGGCAAACAGCCCGGGTATCACCGATGCGGCGGGGGTGGTGTGTCCAGGAAGCTCCACCCGCCGCTCGGGGACGAGGAGTTCGCCATGACACGCTGGTACGAGGGCCCGCTGGCCGCATTCGACACGGAGACCACCGGGGTGGACGTCGAGCAGGACCGGATCGTGTCCGCCGCGCTCATCGTCCAGGAGTGTGCGGGCGGCAGGGTCCGCACCACGCGCTGGCTGGTCAATCCCGGTATTCCGGTGCCCGCGGGCGCTACGGAAGTGCACGGGCTGACCGATGAGCACCTGCAGCGTCACGGGCGCTGGCCCGCGCCGGTGGTGGAGGAGATAGCCCGGGCGCTCGGGGAGCAGCAGGTGGCGGGCCGACCGGTGGTGGTGATGAACGCGCCGTTCGATCTGACGCTGCTGGACCGGGAGTTGCGCCGGCACCGGGCGTCGTCGCTGTCGCGGTACCTGGACGACCGGCCGCTGACGGTGCTGGACCCGCGGGTGCTGGACAAGCACCTGGACCGGTACCGCAAGGGCCGCCGGACGCTGACGGACCTGTGCGCGCACTACGGGATCGAGCTGGAGGGCGCGCACGACGCGGCGGCGGACGCGATGGCCTCGCTGGAACTGGTCCGGGCGGTGGGGCGGCGGTTCGCGGCCCGTCTGGAGCGGCTGACGCCGGCCGAGCTGCACACGCTGCAGGCGGTGTGGCACGCGGCGCAGGCGCGGGGCCTGCAGGCGTGGTTCGCGCGTCAGGGGACGCCGGAGCCGGTGGATCCGCACTGGCCGCTGCGGCCGGACCTGTCGACGGCGGCGTAGGTCGCGTAGGGCCGCATACATGCGGAAGGCCGGTCCGTCAGTGACGGACCGGCCTGTCCCGGTGGGCGATACTGGGATCGAACCAGTGACCCCTTCGGTGTGAACGAAGTGCTCTCCCGCTGAGCTAATCGCCCGGGAACGGAGTGAACAATACAGAAGGCTCGGGGCTGGTTCAAACCGCTTCTCCCGGGCGGGCCCCCACGCCGCACGTCAGGTACCTACTCAGGGCGCATCTGAGTACGCACGCCCATGTCCTGACTGCGTGACCGCCGCCACACTCCGGATATGAACACGCCTCTGCCGCCCGCCGAAGAGCTGGCGCTCATCGACCGCGAGCTGGCCCAACTCGATGCCCGGCGGCTGTATTTGCTGGGCCGCCGGGACTGGCTGCTGCGTCTGCTGCTCCAGCCCGGCGGCGCGCCCGCTCCGGTCCGCTGGGGCCAGGCCGCGCCCGCCGGCCCCGCCGGGCCCGCGAAGGAGGCCTCCGCTCCGAGCGCGCAGAACGTGCTGCTCACCCTGGGCGCGGTGCTGCTGGCGGTCGCCGCGCTCGCGTTCACGCTGGTGAGCTGGGGGTCCATGGGGATCGCCGGGCGTTCGGCGGTGCTCGCCGCGGTGACGGCGGCGGCGCTGGGCGCGCCCGTGCTCCTGCTGCGCCGCGGGCTGCGGTCGACGGCGGAGTCGGTCGCGGCGGTCGGCCTGCTGCTGACGGTGCTCGACGCGTACGCGCTGTACGCGGTCGGCATGCCGGACACGAACGGCGCCGGCTACGCGGCGGGGGCGGCAGCCGTGCTGGCGGCCGCGTGGGCCGGTTACGGCTCGGGGCTGCGCACGCTGCGGAGCCCGCTGCCGGCCGCGGTGCTGGCGGCGCAGTTCGCCCTGCCGCTGGCGGCACTGGCCGCGCGGCCGGGTCCGCAGGCGCTGGGCTGGGCGCTGCTGGCGACGGCGGCGCTGGACGCGGCGCTCGCCCTGCGGGTGCGGGCGGCGGCCGTCCCGGCGGCCGTGACGGGCGCGGGCGCGCTGCTGATCGGGCTGGCCCAGTCGTGGTCGGCCGGGTCGGCGGCGCAGGCCGTGGCCCCCGCGGCGCTGCTGCTGGCGGGCGCGGCCCTGGGTGTGTCGGCGGCCTGGCGGGAGCCTCGCGCCTCGGCCGCGGCGCTGGTGGGCGCCCTGGCGGCGGTGGCCGGCCTGGGCGGCGTGGCCCGGCCGGACCTGGACCCGGCGTGGACGGTGCTGGTGCACCTGCTGCTGGCGCTGCCGCTGCTGGCGGCGGTACGGGTACCTGCGCTCCCGGCGGCGGTCCGGCACGGGTCGGCCCGGGCCGGGGCCGTGGTGGCGTCCCTGGCGGCACTGTCGGCGGCTGCCGTGGTGGCCCCGGCCCTGGTGGCCCGGTTCCGGGTGCTGGGTGAGGTGTGGGCGGCGACGACCCCGGACCTGGATCCGTACGGGGCGGGGGCTGCGGCCGCGGCCCCGGCGACCCTGCTGATCTCGGCCGGGGCGGCCTGGTGGCTCGCGCGGGCGCTGTCCCGGCCGGAGCCGGCGGTGGTGGCGGTGGTCCTGGCCTGGGCGGGGCTGTTCGCGGCTCCGGTGCTGCTCGGGTTCCCGGTGGCGGCGGTGTTCGCGGCGCAGCTCGCGGTGACGGGCGCGGCGGGCGTCCTCGCGCTGCGCTCCCCGGCGCGCGGGGCGCGGATCGCGGCCGCCGTGTGCGCGCTGACGGGTGCCGCGAACGTGTCCCTGGGCACGCTGGACGGCCGGACGGCGACGTTCGCGGTCTGGGGGCTGCTGGGCGCGGGCTGCGCGGCGGCAGCGGCGTACGGGGCGGCTTCGCGCCCGCTCCGGTCGGGGGCGGCCGTGTGCGCCGTCGGGTACGCCACGGGCGTGCTGGTGGCGGCGGGTGCGGTGTCGGACCTGGCGGTGGTCTGGTGGGCGCTGCCGGTGCTGGCGGTCCCGGCGCTGGCGGCGGCTCTCGGGCCGCGGCTGGGCGGGGTCCGGCTGCCCGTCGAGATCGCGGCGGCCGTGGCGGGCGCAGTGGCGGTGGGCCTGTCGGCCGGGCGGGCCGGAACCCTGGCGCTGGTCCTGGCGCTGGCCGGGGTGGTCTGCGCGGGCGCCGCGGTGCGGCCGGACCGGCGGGTGCTGGGCTGGGCGGCGGGGGCGCTGTTCGCGGCGGCGACCTGGGTACGGCTGGCGGAGGCCGGGGTGAGCGCGCCGGAGGCCTACACGCTGCCGGTGACGGTGCCCGCCCTCGTGGTGGGTCTGCTGCGGCGGCGCCGGGACCCGCAGGCCTCGTCCTGGACGGCGTACGGCCCGGGCCTGGCGGCGACGCTGGTGCCGAGCCTGCTGGCGGCCTGGGGGGACCCGGGCTGGGTGCGCCCGCTGCTGCTGGGGGCGGCCGCGCTGGCGGTGACCCTGCTGGGCGCGCGGGGGCGGCTCCAGGCTCCGCTCCTGCTCGGCGGGGCGGTGCTGGCGGCGGTGGCGCTGCACGAGCTGGCCCCGTACGTGGTGCAGGTGGCGGGCGCGCTCCCGCGCTGGGTGCCGCCGGCCCTGGCGGGCCTGCTGCTGCTGGCGGTGGGGGCGACGTACGAGCGGCGGCTGCGTGACGCCCGCCGACTGCGGGCCGCGATCGGCCGGCTCCGGTGAAACGACTGAGGCCCGGAGACTGTGAAAGTCTCCGGGCCTCAGGTCCGGGTGGGCGATACTGGGTTCGAACCAGTGACCCCTTCGGTGTGAACGAAGTGCTCTCCCACTGAGCTAATCGCCCGGACGCACCGCAAACATTACCGCATGTCAGCGGTGCTCCTTGACCATCACTGGTCCTTGAGGTTCCAGGGCAGGACGAGCCCGTACTTCCACAGGTAGAAACCGATCAGCGCGCCCGCGATGACGAGGCCCACGCTGGTCAGGATGATGTTGCGGCGGCGGACCTTGGGGTCGAGCGCCTTCTGTGCGGCCTCGGTGACCTTCCGCTTGGTCCAGCGCAGCACGAGGTGGGCCCAGGCGAACTCGGTGGCCCAGATCGCCAGGCCCGCGAAGATGGCGACCCAGCCGGGGCCGGGCAGCACGAGCATCGCGACGCCGGCGGCGATGACCGCGAGGCCGACGACGAAGACGCCGACCTGCCAGCTCAGGTGCAGGCTCTTGTTCGACTTGATGAAGGCCGGGGCCTTCGATACGTGCGGCGCCTCCGCGGCGGCCTCCGCAGCGGCATCTTCCGCGGTGGCATCCGCGGCCGGTTCGGTGGTGGCTTCCGTGGTGGCTTCGTCAGCGGCGGACCCTTGGGTTCCGCGGTCACTCCCCGTATTCATGGAGTCGAATCTACCGGAGCTCGATGCACACCGGAATGCGGGTTTGGATCCGCCGTCCGAGGGACCCAGAGGTCCGCAAAACGGTCAGAGGGGTTTACAACGGCACCGTAGGTGGCATGTCGATTTCGCCGACGTGCGAATCCCCGAGCGCACACTGAGCGAAAGGCCCTGGCGCTTATGAACACCACGGTCAGCTGCGAGCTGCACCTGCGCCTCGTTGTGTCGAGCGAGTCCTCACTGCCTGTTCCCGCGGGCCTGCGGTATGACACGGCCGACCCCTACGCCGTGCACGCCACCTTCCACACCGGCGCCGAGGAGACGGTCGAATGGGTATTCGCCCGCGACCTCCTCGCTGAGGGCCTCCACCGGCCCACCGGTACCGGCGACGTCCGCGTCTGGCCGTCCCGCAGCCACGGTCAGGGCGTCGTCTGCATCGCCCTGAGCTCACCGGAGGGAGAAGCACTGCTCGAAGCACCCGCCCGAGCACTCGAGTCGTTCCTCAAGCGGACGGACGCCGCGGTCCCACCCGGGACCGAGCACCGGCACTTCGACCTCGACAAGGAGCTCTCCCACATCCTGGCCGAAAGCTGAGCCAGGCCTACAGCCGCTCGACACCGTCCGACTCGGGGCGACGGTGCGTGGCGGACAACCACATACCGCTATGCCGGCGCTGTTCCCGCGGGAGCCACCCGCGAGGACGGCGCCGGTGTGCTCTGCGGGACCCGCTATTGTCGGGCGGCAGCGGCGACGGCCCCCGTCGTCGCAGGCCCGGCCCCTGAGGGAGACCCCGTGCAGATCCCCCACGACACCCGTCGCGCGCTCGACGTCGTCGTCGCGCTGGTGAACACAGCGGCCGAGGCCGACCAGCCCGACGGACTCTCCGACATCGGCGCGCTGCGCGGATTCGTCCAGGAGTACTCGATCAGCGACGTCGGCGAGCTCAGCGCCCGCGACCTGGCCGGCGTCCGGACGGTGCGCGGAAAGTTCGCCCAGGTCTTCGCCTCCCCGAACCCGCGTGCGGCTTCCATACTGATCAACGAGCTCGTGGCCACGGCCGGCACCACCCCGCAGCTGACCGACCACGACGGCTACGACTGGCATGTGCACTACTTCGCGCCGGGCGCGTCGGTGGGCGACCACCTGGCGGCCGACGGCGGCATGGCGCTGGCCTTCATCGTGGTCTCCGGCGAACAGGAGCGGCTGCGCCGCTGTGAGGCCCCGGACTGCCGGCGGGCCTTCGTCGACCTCTCCCGCAACCGGTCCCGGCGCTACTGCGACAGCCGGACCTGCGGGAACCGGCTGCACGTGGCGGCGTACCGGGCCCGGCGCAAGGAGGCCGACGCGGAGGCGTCAGAGCAGGAAGAGATCGTGCACGGCGGCGAGCAGCAGCAGGATGCCGATCACCGCTAGGAAGATCATCAGGGGTGGTTGGGAGAGCGCGAAGAGACAGCCTCGCGGCTCCTCCACCACAGGGGCGGGTACCGGCGGGTCACTGTGCGATGTGTCGAACATGTCGGGCCGATGATGGCGCAGCGCACCATCAACCGGCCCTCAACACGCCAGCGTCCGCGCGGGAGTTCGCTCGATCTTGTGGACGAGGCCCGGGCCGGGCCGGATCCCGTGCTCAGATCCCGTGCTTCTTGAGGATGGCCTCGATGTCGGAGAAGTCCTCCGTGGGGGCGGCGGACTGCGCCTGCGAACCGGCCGGGGCGGCGCCCAGGGACGGCGCGGAGGCGGCCGGGGCGACGGCACCGGCGGCCGGGCTCCCCTTGACCTTCTTCGCGGACTTCCCGGGCTCCCCGGACGCGGCGAGGCCGCGGCGCTCGATCGCGCGGGTGGTCATGAAGAGCAGCCAGGACAGCCCCAGCAGTCCGAAGCCGGCCCAGACGGTCGGATTGAAGACCATCCCGGACACCCACTCCACGAACCCCGTCATCACCAGGGCGACCGGCACGAGCGCGTACGCGGTGATCCGCGTGGCGGCCAGGAAGCGCTTGCGGTAGGCGGTGACCGCGGCGATGCCCAGGCCCGCCACTGACACCGCGGAGCAAATGGTCTCGGCAAGCATGCGGTCCTCCGGACTCTCGGCGGCTCGGCGATCTGTCCCTGTCCATCCTGCACCGCCCTCCGCCGCGGCGGCCAGGTTCCGGGCCCCGCCCGGGCGGATCTCCGGGACATCTCCGGGTCGCGCCTCCTCCCTGGGTCCAGGTCGCCGGGTGCAGGTCCCGGTCGGTGGGAAGGGCGGGGGCTGGGAGACTGTCCGTATGACCGATTCCGTGATCCTCGACGTCTGGTGCGAACTGCAGTGCCCGGACTGCCACCGCGCCCTGGACGACGTACGCGCCCTGCGGGCCCGCTACGGCGACCGGCTGGACATCCGGCTGCGCCACTTCCCCCTGGAGAAGCACAAGCACGCCTTCGCCGCGGCGCAGGCCGCCGAGGAGGCCGTCGAGCAGGGCCAGGGCTGGCCCTACGCGGAGGCCCTGCTGGCGCGCACCGCGGAGCTGGCCGAGCGCGGCGAGCCGGTCCTGCTGGACGTGGCACGTCAACTGGGGCTCGACGTCGAGGAGTTCGACACCGCCCTGATCGACGGGCGGCACATCCTGATCGTCGACGCAGACCAGGCCGAGGGCAAGGCGATCGGCGTGACCGGCACCCCGACGTACGTGATCGACGGGCAGCGCCTCGACGGCGGCAAGAGCCAGGACGGCCTGCGCGCCCGTATCGAGGAGATCGCCGACCGCCTGCTGGCGGACACGGCCTAGATCAGGTCCTTGGCGTAGTTGAAGTCGGTGGGCCGGTAGCCGAGGGAGACGTACAGCCTCAGGGCCGGGGTGTTGTCGGTGAAGACCTGGAGCGCCAGCAGGCGGTGGCCGGCGGCGAGGGCGGCGCGCTCGGCGAGCGCCATGAGGTGGCGGCCGTGCCCGTGTCCCCGGTGCTCGGCGCGGACCTCGATGTCGTAGATGTACGAGCCCGCCCCGCGCGGTGCGAGCCACACGTGGCCGACGGGCACCCCGGCGGCCTCCAGGACGAGGACGACGGCTCCCGGGGTGGCCAGGCCCCGGGGCAGCTGGCTCTCGTGGTCGGCCACCGATTTGGCGCGGGCGGCCTCGGCGGACATGCCGCGGCTGCTCCAGTTCGCGGCATAGGCATCGACGGCTCCGGCGTACCAGCCCTCGTACTCGGCCTGCGTCATGGGGCGGCCCAGCACCCCTTCGGGGAGGACGGGCGGCTCGGCCGGCAGGTCCTTGGCCATGTTCCGGCTGTACTCGGTGTAGCCGAGGGCCTCCGCCATGCACAGGCCTGCCTCCGAATCCGCCGGGACCGAGACGCGGACCCGGCGGCAGCCCCAGCCGCGCAGCACTTCCTCGGCGGCGAGCGCGGCCACGGTGGCCCTCCCCCGCCGCCGGTCGCCCTGCTCGACGTCCAGGTCGCGGATCTCGCCGACCGTCGGCCCGAACGGGGTGTCGGAGGCGATCAGCAGTGCCCCGACCCGCCTGCTGTTGACCCGGATCTCGTACGGGCGCGAACGCGCGCCGTCCGCCGTGTGCTGGAGCGGCCCGGACGGCCGCAGGGTGGTGGTCATCCCTTGAGTTCTACCCGTCCCGCGGCCGCCGCGACAGCCCTCCTCCGGTGGAAGCCGCACGGCCCTGCCGCTCTACGGGTCGAGGTCCGCGCCCGCCTTCACCTCGAAGATCCGCATCACCTCGGCCGTGACCGGTCCGGGCGCGGTCCCCAGCTCGCGGTCGTCGATCCGCAGCACCGCCTGGGCGTCGCGCAGCGAGGACGTCACGAAGACCTCCTCGGCCCGCTCCAGCACCTCGAAGGGCAGGTCGGTCTCCTTTGCACCGGCCCAGTCGACGATCAGGGCCCGGGTGATGCCCGCCAGGCAGCCGGAGTCGAGCGGCGGGGTGTGCAGTTCTCCGTCGAGCACGACGAAGACGTTGGAGCCGGTGCCCTCGCAGAGCCGGCCGAGGGTGTTGGCGAGGAGCGCCTCGGAGGCCCCGGCGCGGTGCGCGGCGGCGAGGGCGACCACGTTCTCGGCGTAGGAGGTGGTCTTGAGCCCGGCCACGGCGGACCGCTCGTTGCGCACCCAGGGCACCGTGACGACGGCGGTGGTGTCCGGGCGGCGGGGGGAGTCCGCGACGGCGGCGATCAGGGTGGTCCCGGCGTCCCCGCGGTCGGAGCCGAGCGGGGAGACTCCGCCGGTGTAGGTGATGCGCAGCCGCCCGTGCTCCAGCGGGTTGGCCTCCAGTACGGCGGCGCAGGCGCGGCGGACCTCGTCGAGGTCGGGGTCCGGCAGACCCAGGCCCCGGGCCGAGCGGGTGAGCCGTTCCAGGTGACGCGTGAGCGCGAAGGCGCGGCCGCGCTCCGCCTTCAGCGTCTCGAAGACGCCGTCGCCCACGGTCAGGCCGTGGTCGAGGACGGACACCTTCGCACTGTCCACCTCGGTCAGGGCTCCGTCGAGCCAGATTTTCATGGTGCGGTCCTTCCGATCGTGTCGTTCGTCCCCTGCGTACCACCGCTCACCTCGTGGCCCATGGCCACCCGCAGGAGCCGGGCGGCCTTGAGTTCGGTCTCCGCCCACTCACGGTCGGGATCGGAGCCCCAGGTGATGCCCGCGCCGGTGCCGAAGAGCAGACGAGGGCCGCCGGCGGCTTCGCGGTCGATCCAAAAGGTACGGATACCCACGGCGAGCTCGGCGGTGCCCCGGTCCGCGTCGACCCAGCCGATGCCTCCGCAGTAGGGGCCGCGCGGGGCCGTTTCCAGGGCTTCGATGATCCGCAGGGCGGAGGACTTGGGCGCGCCCGTGACGGAACCGGGCGGGAAGGTGGCGGCGAGCAGCTCGGGCCAGCCCGCGCCGTCGGCGAGTTCGCCGCTCACGACGGAGACGAGGTGGACCAGGCCGGGGTGCTCCTCGACGGCGCACAGCTCGGGGACGGCGACGGAGCCCGTCGCGCAGACCCGGCCGAGGTCGTTGCGTACGAGGTCGACGATCATCACGTTCTCGGCGTGGTCCTTGGGGAGCAGGTCGTCGACGGTGCGGCCGGTCCCCTTGATGGGGCCGGACTCGATGTGCCGGCCGGACCGGCGCAGGAACAGCTCGGGGGAGGCGGTGGCGATCTCGACGCCGTGGGCGGCCAGGCGAATCGTTCCTGCGAAGGGTGCGGGATTGCCGCGCGCGAGGAGCGCGGTGAGCGCGTCGACATCGGCGCGGTCGGGGTGGGGCAGCGGCGCGGACATCACCCGGCAGAGGTTGGCCTGGTAGACCTCACCGGCGGCGATGTACTCACGGACGCGCCGTACGCCGGCCACGTAGGCGGCGCGGTCGAGGGAAGAGGTCCACCGGTCGGGGTCGGGTCCGCGCCAGGCACCCGGAACGGGCGCGGGGACCGGCTCGCGGCGTACGTCGCCGAAGCGCGCGCAGACGAGCCGCCCTTCGAAGTCGGCGGACACCGCCCAGAAGCCGGTGGAGTCGAGGGCGGCGGGATCGCTGGTGACGTCACGGAGGTCGGTCGCGAGAAGGCCGCCGAAGCGGGCCATGGGAGGCAGGTCGTGCACGGCTGCGAGTCTATGACCGGTGACGGCACGGCGCCGGTGCGGTGACGGCAGGGTGACCTGTGGTGATCGAGCGGCAGCACGCTGCGGAAACGCGTTTTTGAGCTGGCCCGGGAATCCGCTAGAGTTCAACTCGTCGCCAGGGAGCGAAGGGGGAAAACCCCGGAGCGAACACGGTGACCTGCGGACGTAGCTCAGTTGGTAGAGCACCACCTTGCCAAGGTGGATGTCGCGAGTTCGAGTCTCGTCGTCCGCTCGAAGTGGGGGATCTTCCCGAGAACCCCTGCAGCTCCAGGTGGAGTGGCCGAGAGGCGAGGCAACGGCCTGCAAAGCCGTCTACACGGGTTCAAATCCCGTCTCCACCTCCAAGGACGATTAGCTCAGCGGGAGAGCGCTTCCCTGACACGGAAGAGGTCACTGGTTCAATCCCAGTATCGTCCACTGATCCGCAAGGATCCCCGCGCGATTAGCTCAGCGGGAGAGCGCTTCCCTGACACGGAAGAGGT
This sequence comes from Streptomyces xanthophaeus, assembly GCF_030440515.1. Classification (GTDB taxonomy): domain Bacteria; phylum Actinomycetota; class Actinomycetes; order Streptomycetales; family Streptomycetaceae; genus Streptomyces; species Streptomyces kutzneri. The sequence continues at coordinate 6,516,193 of NZ_CP076543.1, read as the reverse complement.
CACTGGTTCAATCCCAGTATCGCGCACGCAGCACCTGCACCACCTTGTTCCACCTGCGGCTTTCGAGCTGCGGAGCCCGCGCGATTAGCTCAGCGGGAGAGCGCTTCCCTGACACGGAAGAGGTCACTGGTTCAATCCCAGTATCGCGCACTACCTGAAAGCCCCGACCGTTCCCACGGTCGGGGCTTTCGCGTTCCCCCGCACGAGTGGGCCGCGTGCGCGAACGGCCGGGATGCCGGGCCCGGCGCCCGGGTGCGGGAAAGCGGTGCACGAAAAAGGGTGCTGCCCGTCCGACTCCCCAGTCGTACGGGCAGCACCCTTCACCTGCCGTCCGTCCGCCGCTCCCCCGTCCCCACGGGGTTCGGCAGGCCGATGTCCCGGTCCGGGCCGCTCTCCCGGACCTGGGGCGCCGCTCAGCGCCCCAGCATCACGCCCACGGACGACGCCTGCGCCGCCAGCTGATCGAAGCCTCCGAAGAGGAAGAGCAGCAGGGCGGCCAGGGGGAGCACCATGGCCGCGGCCACCAGGGGGTGGCGGGTACCGGACTCGTGGCCGTTGAACGCGAATGCCTTGCGTCCGTGCCGTGCGATGTCCGCCATGGTCCTCTCCCTGTCGTCTGGCAGCGGCGGGCTCGTGACCTCGGGGGACGAGTGCGCCACCCGCCGCTTGTCTTCAACACTAGGCGGGTGGGCGGCTCCTGGCCTCATGCCCTCGTACCCATTGCCGGGCCTCCAGGAGGATGACGGGGCCTCCCCCGCGTACTCCCCTGGGTGGAGACGGCTCCCCCGTTATGGGGGACTTCCCGGAGGGGATGACCGGAGGGTAGTGACTTCGCTCACTTGCGTCACTCCCTGTTGCCGCGTGTCCGCCCACCGGCCGTCGGCAAGATCGACTCGGCCGCGAGCCGCGTACGGGCGCACCGGAGCGGGTCCGGAGCTGCTCCCAGGCTCCAATCCCCTTGGCGCAAGGGGTGCTTGGCCGGGCGGACCACCTTGGGGGCGCTCTCGGACCACGGCGCCGACGCCCCCTCAAGTGTGCTGTGGCGCACTGACAATCGAATCCCCCGGCGAGGGCGCGGCCTCTGAGCACGCATGCCGGATGGTCCGTAAGCTGTGCCACGTCAACAGGACGACCGGTCAGCGGGGTGGACATGGCGATGATGCGGCTCCGGCGCGAGGACCCGCGTGTCGTCGGCTCGTTCAGACTGCACCGGCGGCTCGGCGCCGGCGGCATGGGCGTGGTCTACCTGGGATCGGACCGGCGCGGGCAGCGTGTCGCGCTCAAGGTCATCCGGCCGGATCTGGCCGAGGACCAGGAGTTCCGCTCACGGTTCGCCCGTGAGGTGTCCGCCGCCCGGCGGATCCGGGGCGGGTGCACCGCACGCCTGGTGGCGGCGGACCTGGAGGCCGAGCGCCCCTGGTTCGCGACCCAGTACGTGCCCGGTCCCTCGCTGCACGACAAGGTGGCCGAGGAAGGGCCCCTGACGGCCGCGCAGATCGCCGCCGTGGGCGCCGCGCTCTCCGAGGGCCTGGTCGCCGTCCACGAGGCGGGGGTCGTGCACCGCGACCTCAAGCCCTCGAACATCCTGCTGTCGCCCAAGGGCCCCCGGATCATCGACTTCGGCATCGCCTGGGCCACCGGGGCGAGCACCCTCACCCATGTGGGTACGGCCGTCGGCTCCCCCGGATTCCTCGCACCCGAGCAGGTGCGCGGCGCCGCCGTCACCCCGGCCACCGACGTCTTCGCCCTCGGCGCCACCCTGGCCTACGCGGCCACCGCCGACTCGCCTTTCGGGCACGGCAGTTCCGAGGTCATGCTGTACCGCGTGGTGCACGAGGAGCCGCACCTGCAGGGCGTGCCGGACGCGCTGGCGCCCCTGGTGCGGGCCTGCCTCGCCAAGGACCCCGAGGAGCGGCCCAGCACGCTCCAGCTGTCGATGCGGCTCAAGGAGATCGCGGCCCGCGAGGCGCAGGGGCTCTCGGACGGGCGCCCGCCGGCCCAGCGGGCCCGGGTCGAACGGCCGACCGGGCGGCTGCCCGAGGCGGAGCGGATCGGCGGGGCCGAGGAGTACCCCGGCCGGCGTACGGAGCGTCGTACGGACGGCAGCACCACGCCCCGGGCCCAGGGCGGCTCCCCGAGCGGACCGCACGCCCGGCCCTCGTCCTCCCGGCACCCGCAGCACCCCGGCGGCCCGTCCTCCCGGCCGACCTCGGGGCGTACGGGCGGCCGTCCGGCCCCCAGGACGACGGGGACGGGACGGCGCCCCTCACGGCCGGATCCGAAGCTGATGCGGCAGCGGCTGATCGTGTTCGTCGTGGTGACGCTGATCGTCGCGCTGGGCATCGCGGCGGCCCAGAAGCTGTAGCTCAGGCGTTCGGCAGGGTCCTACTGCGCGGCGCGGCCCTGGGGGTGTCTTGCCGGTCAGCCCGTCCTGACCCGGCAAGACACCCCCTAGGCCACCGCGTAGAAGGCGACCGCGGCCGCGGCGCCCACGTTCAGCGAGTCCACGCCGTGCGCCATGGGGATCCGTACCCACTCGTCGGCGGCGACCAGCGCGGGCGTGGACAGGCCGTCGCCCTCGGCGCCCAGCATCAGCGCGACCCGTTCCAGGGACTGCGGCGCGGCCACGTCGATCGGCGTGGCCTTCTCGTGCGGGGTGAGGGCGAGCAGCTTGAAGCCGGCCTCGCGCACCGAGTCCAGGCTCTTCGGCCAGGCCTCCAGGCGGGCGTAGGGGACGGAGAACACCGCTCCCATGGAGACCTTCACCGAGCGGCGGTAGAGCGGGTCCGCGCAGTCGGGCGACAGCAGCACCGCGTCCATGCCGAGTGCGGCGGCGCTGCGGAAGATGGCCCCGATGTTGGTGTGGTCGTTGACCGCTTCCATGACGACCACCCGCCGGGTCGTGGACAGCAGTTCCTCGGCCGTGGGCAGCGGCTTGCGCTGCATGGAGGCCAGGGCCCCGCGGTGCACGTGGTAGCCGGTGACGCGCTCGGCGAGCTCGGGGCTCACGGCGTAGACCGGTGCCGGGAGTTCGTCGATGACGTCGCGCATGACGTCGACCCACTTGGCGGAGAGCAGCATCGAGCGCATCTCGTACCCGGCGTCCTTGGCGCGTCTGATGACCTTCTCGCCCTCGGCGATGAAAAGGCCCTCCGCGGGCTCGCGCCTGCGCCGGAGTTCGACGTCGGTCAGGCCCGTGTAGTCGCGCAGGCGCGGGTCGTCGGGGTCGGTCACGGTGATGAGATCAGCCACAGGGTGATACTGCCTTGTCCTGGGTGCGGTGCCAACGGCCTGTCAGGCGCTGGTGGTGGGGAGGGTGCGGTCGCCCGGGCCGTTCACGCGGACGACCTCGCCGATGACGATGACGGCCGGCGGGCGGACCTCTTCGGCACGCACGGTCTCGCCGACCGTGGCCAGGGTGGCGTCCACCCGGCGCTGGGTGGCGGTGGTCCCCTCCTGGATCACGGCGACGGGGGTGTCCGCGGAGCGGCCGTGGCGCACCAGCGCCTCGGCGATCAGGCCGATCTTGTCCACGCCCATCAGGATCACCAGGGTGCCGGTGAGCTTGGCGAGGGAGGCCCAGTCCACGAGCGAGCGCGGGTCGTCGGGGCCGACGTGGCCGCTGACCACGGTGAACTCGTGCGCCACACCGCGGTGGGTGACCGGGATGCCGACGGCGCCGGGCACCGAGATGGAGCTGGAGATGCCGGGGACGACGGTGCAGGGGATGCCGGCCTCGGCGAGGGCCTGGAGTTCCTCCATGCCGCGGCCGAAGACGTACGGGTCCCCGCCCTTGAGCCGGACCACGGCCTTGCCGGCCTTGGCGTGCTCGATCAGGGCGTTGTTGATGGCCTCCTGGGCCATGAACCGGCCGTACGGGATCTTCGCGGCGTCGATGACCTCGACGTGCGGCGGAAGCTCGTCGAGCAGGTCACGGGGGCCGAGCCGGTCGGCGATGACCACGTCGGCCTCGGCGAGGAGGCGGCGGCCGCGCACGGTGATCAGGTCCGGGTCGCCCGGGCCGCCGCCGACGAGGGCCACACCGGGGGTGGCCTTGTGCCGGTGGGAGGGAGCGGTGAGGGTGCCGTCGCGCAGGCCCTCCACGACGGCGTCGCGGACGGCCGCGGAGCGGCGGGGGTCGTTGCCGGTCAGCACGGCGACGGTGACGCCCTCGATGCGGCCGGTCGCGGGCGTCCAGGCGGTGGCGGCGGAGGCGTCGTCGGCGCGGACGCACCAGACGCGCTCGCGCTCGGCCTCGGCGGAGGCGCGCTCGTTGTCCTCGCGGTTCTGGGTGGCGATCAGCGCGTACCAGGCGTCGGCGAGGTCACCGTCCTGGTAGCGGCGGCGCTCCCAGCGGATCTCACCGGTCTCGGCCATGGCGTCCACGGAGGGGGTGGCGGAGGGCGAGATGAGCAGGACATCGGCGCCGGCCGCGATGAGCGCGGGAAGGCGACGCTGCGCGACCTGTCCGCCGCCGATGACGACGACGCGGCGGCCGGCGAGGCGGAGTCCTACGGGGTAGGCGGGGGTGTCGGCCATGGCGGTGCGGCTCCTGGTGCGGCAGTCGATCTGTCGTGCCGCTGCGGCTCTGGAGCGGCGGTGTGCTGACGTGCGGATTCTTGGTGCGGGTCCACCATACGGCGCGGGCCGTCCCGAGGCGCGGACGGGGCTGCGCCCCGGGGCTCCGCCCCGGACCCCGCGCCTCAAACGCCGGCGGGGCTGGGGATCGGCTTCGCGGTGGGGCGGTGCCCCTCCGGGACGTCTCCTCGGCTCGCGAACCCTGAGCCGGACCGGCCTGTCGGCCGGTGGTGGGTTCGCTCGACCTGCGGGGACATCCCGGAGTGTCCCCGCCCCACGGCGGACCCGGGCACGAGCCGGATCCCGGACGGGACCCCGCCACAGGTCCGGAAACGCACCCGCCTCCGGACCGGCACGGGTTACTTCTCCGTGACGCCCGCCGAGTCGAACGTGGCGACCTCGTGCATCGCGCGGGCCGCGCTCTGGACCAGGGGGAGGGCGAGCAGGGCGCCCGTGCCCTCGCCGAGGCGGAGGTCCAGGTCGACCAGCGGGCGCAGGCCCAGCTTGTTGAGCGCCGCGACGTGGCCCGGCTCGGCGCTGCGGTGGCCCGCGATGCAGGCCGACAGGGACTCGGGGGCGATCGCGCGGGCCACCAGGGCGGCGGCTCCGGCGCTGACGCCGTCCAGGATCACGGGGGTGCGCAGCGACGCGCCGCCGAGGAGGAGGCCGACGATGGCCGCGTGCTCCAGGCCGCCGATGGCCGCGAGGACGCCGATCGGGTCCGCCGGGTCGGGCTGGTGGAGCTCCAGGGCGCGGCGGACGACCTCGACCTTGCGGGCGTGCGTCTCGTCGTTGATGCCCGTGCCACGGCCGGTGACCTCGGACGGGTCGACCCCCGTGAAGACGGAGATGAGGGCGGCGGACACCGTGGTGTTCGCGATGCCCATCTCGCCCGTGAGGAGCGCCTTGTTGCCGGCCGCGACGAGGTCGCGGGCCGTTTCGATGCCCACCTCGATGGCCGCGACGGCTTCCTCGCGGGTCATCGCCGGGCCGGTGGAGAGGTCGGCCGTGCCGGGACGGACCTTGCGCGGGAGCAGGCCCGGGGTGGCCGGGAGGTCGCCCGCGACGCCGACGTCGATCACGCAGACCTCGGCGCCGACCTGGTTGGCGAAGGCGTTGCAGACCGCTCCGCCGCCCAGGAAGTTGGCCACCATCTGGGTGGTGACCTCCTGCGGCCACGGGGTCACGCCCTGGGCGTGCACGCCGTGGTCACCGGCGAAGATCGCGACCGCGGCCGGCTCCGGGATCGGCGGCGGGCAGACCCGGGAGAGGCCGGACAGCTGCGCGGAGATGATCTCCAGCATGCCCAGGGCCCCGGCGGGCTTGGTCATGCGCTTCTGGCGCTCCCAGGCCTCGCCCAGGGCCTTCGCGTCGAGCGGGCGGATGCTGGCGACCGTCTCCGAGAGCAGGTCGTGCGGCTCCTCGCCGGGCAGCGCGCGGCGGCCGTAGGTCTCCTCGTGGACGACCCAGGAGAGCGGGCGGCGCTGCGACCAGCCGGCCTGGGCCAGCTCGGGCTCCTCGGGGAACTCGTCGACGTAGCCGACGCAGAGGTAGGCGACCACTTCGAGGTGCTCGGGCAGGCCCAGCTCGCGGACCATCTCGCGCTCGTCGAAGAAGCTGACCCAGCCGACGCCGAGGCCCTCGGCGCGCGCGGCGAGCCAGAGGTTCTCGACGGCGAGGGCCGCGGAGTACGGGGCCATCTGCGGCTGGGTGTGGCGGCCGAGGGTGTGGCGGCCGCCGCGGGTGGGGTCGGCGGTGACGACGATGTTCACCGGGGTGTCGAGGATGGCCTCGATCTTGAGTGCCTTGAACTGCTTCGCCCGGCCCTTGGGCAGGGACTTCGCGTAGGCCTCGCGCTGGCGCTGGGCGAGCTCGTGCATCGCCCGGCGGGTCTCGGCCGACCGGATGACGACGAAGTCCCACGGCTGGGAGTGGCCCACGCTGGGTGCGTGGTGCGCGGCTTCCAGGACGCGGAGCAGCACCTCGTGCGGGATGGGGTCGGTGCGGAAGCCGTTGCGGATGTCGCGGCGCTCGCGCATGACGCGCAGGACGGCCTCGCGCTCGGCGTCGGCGTAGCCGGGGGCCGCCTCGCCTGCGGCGGGCTCGGCCGGAACGTCCACCGAGGGCTCGCCCTCGGCTGCGGGCTCGGCGGGGGCCGGCTCTTCGGGCCGGGGCTCCACAGCCACCGGCTCGGCCTGGGCCACCGGCTCGGCCGCGATCGGCTCGACTGCGATCGGCTCGGGCTGCGGCTCCACGGCCGCCACCGGCTCGGGCGCGATCGGCTCGACCGCGATCGGCTCGGGTGCGGGCTCCGGCTCCGGCTCCGGCTGCGCTTCGGCGACCGGCTCGGGCGCCGCGGCCGCCACCGCCTCGGCGGGGACGACCGGCTCGGGCTGCGGCTCCACGGCCACCACCGGCTCGGCCGCGATCGGCTCGGGTGCGGGCTCCGGCTGTACCTCGGCGACGGGCTCCGGCTGGACCGGCTCGGCCACGAGGGCCGCCACCGGCTCGGGCTGGGGCTCGGGCTCCACGGGCTCGGGCTGGACGGCGACCGGCTCCGGCTGGGGCTCGACCGCGACCGGCTCCGGCTCGACCGCGACCGGCTCCGGCTCCGGCTCCGGCTCCGACTGCAGCGGCTCGGCCACCACCGGCTCGGCGTGGACCACCGGCTCCGCAGGGGTCGGGACGGGCTCCGGCTCCACGGGCCGGGCTGCGGCCTCGGCGGGGGCGGGCTCCGCCACCGGCTCCGGCGTCCACGGGGCACCGGCCTGCGGCGGGATCTCGCCCGGCTGGGCCGCGGGGGCCGGGGCGGTCTCTGCGCGCGGGATGTCCAGGTACTCGGGTCCCGTGGTCGGGGGTCCTGCCTGGCGCAGCGGGAGGGGCGCCGACGGGGTGCTCACGGCGGCCATCGGGGCGGGCTGGGCGGGCATGGCGGCGGCAGGGCCCCGGTCGGCGAGGGACCGTACGACTCCGCCGGCCTCGGGCATGGGCGGGCCCATGTGCAGGGGGCGCCGGGCGGGGGCCGCGGGGGCCACCGGGGCGGCGGGGGCCGCCGGGGGCGGGACGACGAGCCCGCCGAGGTCGAGCGCGCCGGAGTCACGGCCGCCCGTCTCGTGCGCGCCCGCGCTGTAGCCGCCGTCGGTGAACACGGGCGGAGGGAACTCGGTGTACGCGGCCGGGGCCTCGGGATAGGCGGGCGCGGCGGCGTAGGACTGGTCCGTGAACACCGGCGGCTCGCCGAGCTGGGGCACGGCGGGGAAGGCGGGGGCCTGCGGGACGACCTGCGGGTCGCTCCACGCACCCTGGCCGCTCGGCATCAGCAGCAGTTCCTCGTCCTCCGGCTCGGCCGGGTTGTCCATGAGGTCCTGGAAGGCGTAGCCCGCGGGAATCGGTGCCGGGATCTGGACCGGAGCGGGGACGCTCTGCTGATCCACCATGCCCGCGTTGTCCGGGAGACCCTCGCCCGGGACCTGGCCGGTGTCAGTCATGCTTACCCCTCGCCCATCGGTGTTGCCTCTTCGATCGCCCGGTCGCCCACGAGGCCGCCGAGCGGTTTTGCCTGCGGGGTTGCGGTGCGACGAGCTCGTCTCGCATACGCCTGCACGACAACCAGTAAGCATTGTCGCGCCCGTCGGCCACCGTGGCGGCCATAACCGTCACGGTCCTCTGTGGACTGCGCCACGTCGCGCGTCCAGGCGGTGCCGCGATGCCCGAATCGTCCGGGGCAGTACGACGATCGGCCAGCCTACCCCGGCCCTCGACTCAGCGCGTGGCGGGGCGTTCCGCTGCCAGGAGGAACACCACGGAACGGTCCTGTTCGGCCCAGGTCCGGGTGTCCAGGCCGACGGACTGGAGCAGTGCGCACTCGACGGCGTAACCGTGTTCGGTGAGTGCCCTGGCGATCGCCTCCGCCTCGTCGCGGGTGGAGGCGTGGCTGACGATCCGTTCGGGACGGCGTTCGGCGACGGCCGCGACGACGGCGGCGCCGCCACCGCCGACGCGGACGACATCGGGCTCGGGCAGGTTCTCCAGTACGTGCGGCGCGCGCCCGGCGACGGCCTGGAGCTGCACTCCCCGCTCACGGGCGGCGGCGGTTATGCGGTCGCAGGCGGCCGGGTCGGCGTCGACCGCGATGACGGCGGCGCCGAGGGCGGCGGCGTCCACGGCCACGCCGCCGGATCCGGCGCCGATGTCCCAGAGGAGGTCTCCGGTACGCGGGCCGAGCCGGGCGAGTTGGGCCGCGCGGAGCTGGGCGGACCCGCCTTCTCCCGCGTCGGCCTGCGGCCCGGCCCAGCCGCGGTCGGCGGACCGGGCGGCGCTCTGGCCGAAGAGCCAGCCGGCGTCCGCGGGGGCCGGTCCCCCGCCCCCGATGACGATGACGACGTTCGGGTCGCGCCAGCTGTGGTCGGCGGCCTTGTCGGAGGTGAGGACGCTCACCTGCTCCCGGTCCGTGCCGAGTTCCTCGCAGACGACGAAGGTGCGGTGAACTCCTTCGAGGAGCAGTGCGAGTTCCGCGGGGCCGGCGCCGGGTGAGGTGAGGACGGCGACCTTGGCGTGGGCGCGGCAGACGTTGACCGCGCGGCGCAGGGTGCGGGGGTGGGCCACGACGACCTGGGCGTCGTCCCAGGGCATGCCGGCGCGGGCGAAGGCGGCGGCCACGGAGGAGACGGCCGGGACGACCTCGACCTCCAGGCCGTGCTCCGGGGCGCGCAGGGTGCGTACGGCGCCGAAGAAGCCGGGGTCCCCGTCGGCGAAGACCACCGCGGTGCCGCGGTGGCCGGCGATGCGGCGTGCGGCGAGGCCGACACTGCCCAGGCGGATGCGCTCCGCGGTGGGCGGTACTTCGGGGAGGGCGAGGTGGTGCGCGGCGCCGGCCACGAGGGTGGCGGCGGAGAGCGCGGACCGGGCGCCCGCGGTCAGGGGCGAACCGTCCCAGCCGATCACCGTGACCCGGTCGGCCATCTTCGTCAGTCTCCTGGTCTGGGGTCGGGGGGGGTCGTCGGGGCGGGCACGGTGAGACTACCCGGTCATCGGTTCAGTTCCAGTCGGCGCCGACGCGCCTGCCGTTCGCGTCGGCCCGCTGCGGGAACGCGGTGCTGCGGGCGTATCCGTCGTAGCTGTCGTAGCTGTCGTATCCGTCGTAGCCGTCGCCCTCGTCGAGGTCTTCGGGGACCAGGCTCCAGACGATGAGGTCGGTGCGGGTGTCGGCCCAGCCGCCGTCGGCCGTCTGCGTACGCACTATCCACGCGTTGCGCAGGACGCCCTCGCTGATGCAGCCGATCTTCTGGGCCACTTGCTGCGAGGCGGTGTTGTCGGCGGCGGTGCGCAGTTCGAGGCGCTCGAAACCCTGGGAGCGGAAGAGCCATTGGGCGACGGCCAGGACGGATTCGCTGGCGTAGCCCTCGCCGCGGGCCCAGGGGGCGGTGACGTAGCCGACCTCGGTGGCGCGGGTGCGCCAGTTGGTGTTCTGCAGGTGCACGATGCCGACGAGGCGCTGGGTGAGGAACTCGGTGACGGCGAGGACGATGCCGCGGCCCTCGGTGCGTTCGGCGTGGGAGTGCCGGGTGGCCCAGGCCTGTGCTTCGGTGTGGGTGTAGGGGTGGGGCGCGCTGGTCCAGGCGATCACGTGCTCGTCGTTCATCATCTCGGTGAGCGCGGTGACGTCCTCTTCCTCGAAGGGGCGCAGCACCAGCCGGTCCGTGCTGATGGTGACGTCCGGGAAGGTGGTAGTCATGCGCAGCTCCATGCCTGAGACCGTGGTGCGACCGTGTTGCGATGCGACCGCGGTGCGGGACCGTTCGTGCGGGACCGTGCGTGCGGTTCGTAGGCCACAGCATGCAGCATCGACCGGGTGATGTGCAGGGCCGGGTTGCCCGGAAGCGGGCAGAGCTCGGCCCCGCGCGCCGTCAGGTGCGTGCGGGGCCGAGATTCATGACCGGTCCGGAGGGAACCGGATCACGAGGTACCGGTTCAGGAGGCGGCAGGGGCGCCGAAGGCCGGGATGACCGAGCCCTGGTACTTCTCCTCGATGAACTTCTTGACCTCGTCGGAGTTCAGGAGCTTGGCCAGCTTCTGGATCCGCGGGTCGTTCTGGTTGCCGTCCTTGACCGCGAGGAAGTTGGCGTAGGGGTTGCCCTCGGCCTTCTCCAGGATCAGCGCGTCCTTGGCGGGCGACAGCTTGGCTTCGAGGGCGTAGTTGCCGTTGATGATCGCGGCGTCCACGTCGTTCAGGGCGCGCGGGACCGTGGCGGCCTCCAGCTCCTTGAACTCCAGGCCCTTCTTGTCGGTGATGTCGGACAGCTTGGCGCTGGTGCCGACACCCTCCTTGAGGGTGATCAGGTTGTTCGCGGCGAGCAGCTGGAGCGCGCGGCCCTCGTTGGTGGTGTCGTTGGGGACGGCGATGGTCTGGCCGGCCTTGATGTCACCGATGGCCTTGATCTTCTTGGAGTAGAGACCGAGGGGCTCCAGGTGCACGTTCACGACGGGCACGACGTGCGTGCTGTTCTTCTTGTTGAAGTCGTCGAGGTACGGCTTGTGCTGGAAGTAGTTGCCGTCGACCTGGCCCTGCTCGGTGGCGGTGTTCGGCAGGACGTAGTCCGTGAACTCCTTGACCTCGAGCTTGAGGCCTTCCTTGGCCGCGAGCTTGTCCTTGACGAAGTTCAGGACGTCGGCGTGCGGGCTCGGGGAGGCCGCTATGACCAGGGGCTTGCTCTCGTCGGCCTTTCCGCCGTCGGCCTTCGCCGAGGACGGGTCCGAGGAGCTGCCGCAGGCGGTGAGGCCGAGGGCGAGCGCGGTGGCCGTGGCGGCGAGGGCGGTGAGCTTGATGTTCTTACGCACGAAGAGTGCCTTTCTTGCTGAACAAGTACCGATGACTTGCTGGTGGTGGCCCAAGCACGACAAGTGCGGGCTCTGTTGGGGGGAAAGTCTTCTCAGGCGGTCCGGCCGCGGCGGGCGAGGAGCCTGACGGCGCCGTCGCCGAGCAGCTGGATCACCGTGACGAGGGCGATCAGGACCACGACGGTGGCGATCATGAAGCCGGTCTCGAAGCGCTGGAAGCCGTAGGTGATGGCCTTGGATCCCAGTCCTTCGCCGCCGACGGCGCCGGCCATGGCCGAGTAGCCGACGAGGGTGATGACGGTGGTGGTGACACCGGCGACCAGGGAGGGCAGGGCCTGCGGGAGCAGCACCTTGCCGACCAGGGTGGGGATGCCGCCGCCCATGGACTCGACGGCCTCGATCAGGCCGTGGTCCACCTCGCGGACGGCGGTCTCGACGAGCCGGGCGAAGAAGGGGACGGCGCCGATGGCGAGCGGGACGATCATGGCGGTGGGGCCGATGAAGGTGCCGACGACCGCGGTGGTGACCGGGATCAGGAAGATCAGCAGGATGATGAACGGCAGCGAGCGGCCTATGTTCACGATCACGCCGAGGACCTTGTTGAGCGGCTGGTTCTGCAGGAGGCCGCCCTTGTCGGTGAGGACCAGCAGGATGCCGATGGGCAGGCCGCCGAGCACGGTCACCAGGGTGGACCACAGCACCATGTAGAGGGTGTCGTAGGTGCCCTGGGTGAGCAGGGGCTGCATTTCGGACCAGGTCACTTGGCACCGTCCTTGACCAGTTCGGCCAGTTCGTTGTCGATCCCGTCGACGATGTCGACCTGCAGGCCCTGCTCGCGCAGGAAGCCGACCGGCACGACGTTGTCCTCGTAGCCGCCGGGCAGTTCGATGCGCATGCGGCCGATCTGCCGGCCCGCGACGGTGTCCATCGCGGCGCCGAGGATCGAGATGTCGATGTTGTACGTGCGCGAGAGCTGCGAGATGACCGGCCGGACGGCGGCTTCGCCGTGGAAGGTGACGTCGACGACCGTGCGGTCGGGGCCGGTGGCGGTACCGGTGACCGGGAAGAGTTCGCCGGCGAGCTCGGAGCCGGGGGTGGCGAGGAGTTCGGCGACGGTGCCGGACTCGATGATCCGGCCGTTCTTCATCAGGGCGGCCGAGTCGCAGACGGTCTTGACCACGTCCATCTCGTGCGTGATGAGCAGCACGGTGAGGCCGAGCTGCCGGTTGAGGTCGCGCAGCAGCCCGAGGACGGAGCGGGTGGTCTCGGGGTCCAGGGCGCTGGTGGCCTCGTCGGACAGCAGCACCTTGGGGTCGCCGGCCAGGGCGCGGGCGATACCGACGCGCTGCTTCTGGCCGCCGGAGAGCTGGGTCGGGTAGGCCTTGGCCTTGTCGGCGAGGCCGACCAGGTCGAGGAGTTCGAGGGCCTTGCGGGAGCGCTCGCGGCCGGAGATGCCGAGGATCTCCAGGGGCAGCTCGACGTTGGCCTGGACGGTGCGCGAGGACAACAGGTTGAAGTGCTGGAAGACCATGCCGATGCGGCTGCGGGCCTGGCGGAGCTCCTTGCCCGCACGGCGGCCGCGGCCGGCGAGGGCGGTGAGGTCCACGCCGTCGACGGTCACGGTGCCGGTGGTGGGGCGCTCCAGCAGGTTGACGCAGCGGATCAGGGAGGATTTGCCTGCGCCGCTCTGGCCGATGACTCCGTAGACCTCGCCCTCGCGGACGTGGAGATCGACGCCGTCCAGGGCGGTGACCTCGCGGCCACGGGACTGGTAGACCTTCGTGAGGCCCGATGTGGTGATCACAGGATTTCCGTCGCTGTCGAGTGCACGGCGCAGCGGGCTGCCGGGCACGGGGCAAACAATCTGGGGACGCGATACGGGACGAACCGTCAGAAAATGATGGTGTCGACACGTGCGCGGGGCATGAGTGAGCCGTCCGGTTCATCAGCTGGTGACGTGGTGGCGCGGCTGGTCTCGCTTCGGGGCGCGAGGCTCAGGAAGGGGCCCTCAGAAGGCGCACATTCGACACATACAACGAGCACCGGGCGTCATCGTCGCCTCGGTCGCAAGGGTGCGGCTGCTCGTCGTGGTCATGGGCCCAAGTAAAGCAGACGTCTCCCCTGACCGATCAATGACGTCCGGATAGCGGACGCATTCCGACCACATACCGGACGTCACCGGTCAGTGCCGACCTTCCGCCCCGAGGCTGGCAACCTGCCTCCGACCTGCGCCGACACGCACGTCCTGGGCTGTCCGGACCGCCCGGTCCGGAGTGCGGCGACGCGGTCCGCTGTGGTCAAGACCACGGTCGGTACACCGGGCGCGCGGGCAGTGCGCGGGGCCGCGGGAGGCAGGGGTGCGCGCATCGGGTCTTACGGCCCGTAATACCCTCGCTGCATGCTCGACGCCCTGACGGTCGCCATCGGCGTGGCCGCACTCGCCCTCGCCGCCTGGTGCGGCCACGCCGCATGGCGGGACCAGCCGACCAAGGACTGGCACTTCATCGGTATGGCCGTCGTGACCGTGCTGGTCCTGGTGCAGCTGGTGATCGGCGTGGTCGAGCTGGCCCAGGGCGAGAAGCCCGACGAGGGCACGGTGATCTTCGTGGCCTACCTGGTGGGGGCGTTCGCCGCGGTACCGGCGGCCGGGATGCTCTCGCTGACCGAGCGGACCAAGTGGGGATCGATCACGGTGGCGGCCGGCGCCGTCGTGCTCGCCGTCCTCGAAGTACGGCTCTACGACATCTGGGGAACCACCGGTGCCTGACTCCGACACGACGAGCGCCACGGGCGCCACCGCCACCGGGCGCAAGCGGCTGGTCTCCGGGCCCGGTCTGCTGCTGGTGTGGCTGTACGGGGTGATGGTGGTCGGCGCGGTCTCCCGCTCGGCCTTCCAGATCTCCACCGAGTTCGACCGGGCGCCGCTGGCCTACGCACTGTCCGCCGTGGCCGCGCTGGCCTACGCGTTCATCACGTACTCACTGGTGCGCGGCGGTGAGACGGCCCGCAAGGCGGCGCTGATCTGCTGCGCCGCCGAGCTGGCCGGCGTGCTGGCCGTGGGGACCTGGACGGTGGTGCGACCCGAGTCCTTCCCCGACACGACCGTGTGGTCCCAGTTCGGGATGGGCTACCTGTTCATCCCGGTGATCCTGCCGATCACCGGGATGCTCTGGCTGCGCAGGAGCCGAGAGGCCGCTACGCGCTGACCGTGAAGTCGGTCGGGTCCTTGGCTTCCTTCTCCAGGATCACCAGCTGGATGCCGTCGGAGGCGGTGCGGCCGCCGACCTTGACGTAGCCGGCCTTGCGGTAGAGGCGCAGGTTCGCCTCGCTCTTGTGCCCGGTGTGCAGGCGGAAGCGCGTGGTGCGGCCGGGGCTCGCCAGAGCCTCCTCGACCGCACGCAGCAGGCGCGCCCCGAGACCGTGACCCTGCAGGCGCGGGTGCACACAGAGCTTGGCGATCTTGCCGGTGCCGTCCTCGTCGACGTTGCCGCGCACGGTCCCGACGATCTCGTCGCCGAGCCGGGCCACCAGGACGGTGTCCGTCGCCAGCTCCCCCTTGAGGGAGTCCAGGGACTGGGTGAGCGGCTGGATGAGGTAGTTGCCGTACAGCTCGGCCTCCCGCTGGAAGGCCAGGTACTGCAGTTTGAAGATCTGCTCAGCGTCCTCGGCAGCCGCCGCCGAAATGGTCACGCTCATGCCCATGTGCGCATGCCTCCAGCTCACCTGGTAGCCCGTTGGTCTACCGCTCCTTTCCCCGCAGGCCAGGAGCCGCAACCTCTGCAGCCAGCATTCTGCGCAGACATCCCAGGCAACGGGAACGCACGGGCCCCAAACTTCCTTGTGAGATACCCAACTCTCCTGCGATTTCACGGTAAGTGAGGTCTCTGGGCGAAAGAAGTGCCTTCATCAGCTCGGGACAGCGTCCGGGCAACCGGGCGACCGCCGATCGGAGTGCGCGGTTCTCCTCGCCGTGCAGGAGGGCGTCTTCCGGCTCCGCCGCGGCGGCCGCGCCGGCCGGTGCGCTCCCGTCCACCGAGTGCTGGCGGTGGCCGTACGGGATCTCCCGGCGGGCCCGGCGCCGGGCGAGGCGGGCCTCCGCCCGGACCGCCCGGCGCAGCCACCGCGCGGGCTCCGCGGGTTGGGCCGGATCGGGGGCGTGGCGGCCGCTCTCCAGCAGCCTGACCCAGACGGCTTGTTCCAGGTCGGCCGCGTCCACTCCGGTGCCCGGGGCCTCGGCGGCCGCCTCGGCGGAGAGCAGCGGGCCCAGCTTGTCGAGGTAATCAGCCTTCAGCAGGTCCATGCCGGGCGGGACGAGCGGGCCGGGCCGGACGGTTTCCCCGCCGGGCCCGGCCCACTCGTACGGGAAGCGGCGCTCAGCGGTTGACGGGGCGTCGGCCCGGGCGGAAGGCCTCCGCCGCGAGCAGCCCGGTGTCCGGGTTGTCGGTGAAGATCCCGTCGATGCCCTGTTCGAAGTAGGTGCGGAAGGCGCCGAGGGCGTCCCCGTACGCGGTGGGGTCGGTCCCCTTGCGGTACTCGGCGGGCAGGAAGCTGTTCTCGTTGCGTGCCGTGTAGGGGTGCAGCAGCAGCCCGCGGGCGTGGGCGTCCTTCACCAGGGTGGTCGGGGCGCCGAGCTTGCCGGCCGCGTCGCGCGGGAGGATCAGGTCCATGGTCGGGCCGATGCCCTGGGCGAAGCCGGCGATCCACTTCAGCCCCTCGGGCTTGACCAGGTCCGCGACCGTGCGCGGGTCCTTGGCCACCTCGAAGTCCCACGGGCGGGTGCCTGCCGCGGAGAGCAGGACCACGCGGGGCGCGGAGACCAGCCGGGAGAGCCGCTGGATGCTGGAGGGCTCGAAGGACTGGAGGAAGACGGCGGCGCCCCGCCCGTCGCGCCCGTAGCGGCGCAGGAGCTTGGCGAGGGGCTCCTCCAGGCCGAGGCCCAGGCCCCGGAAGTAGGTGGGGTGCTTGGTCTCGACGTGCAGCCACACCCGCCTGCCGCGCCGCTTGCCCTCGCGGTCGGCCCAGCGGAGCACCTCTTCGAAGGTGGGTACGGCCCACTGGCCGTCGTAGAGCGTGTTGCGCTGGCGGACGGCGGGGATACGTTCCTTCGCGCGCAGGGTCCTCAGCTCGGCCAGGGTGAAGTCCTCGGTGAACCAGCCGGTGACCGCGACCCCGTCGACGGACTTGGTGGTGCGCCGGGAGGCGAATTCGGAGTGGTCGGCGACATCGGTGGTCCCGCCGATCTCGTTCTCGTGGCGGCACACCAGATGGCCGTCCCGGGTGGGGACCAGGTCCTGCTCGACCACGTCGGCGCCCAGGTCCAGGGCGAGCTGGTAGGAGCCGATCGTGTGCTCCGGGCGGTAGCCGCTGGCTCCGCGATGGCCGATGACCGTGGGGTGGGGGAGGTCCCGGAAGCCTCCGTCGCCGCGGCCGTCTCCGTACCCGTCGTCCGCGGCGGCGGAACCCGCCGTGAGTCCGGTGATCCCGGTCCCCGCCGCCAGGACGGCCGCCCCCAGGACCGTGCGCCGCGCTGCCCCACCCTGTGTCATGAGTGCCACTCCTCGTCGTGAACGCCGTGTCGCGCCCCGCGATCGGCGTGCCGATGGTAGGCAAAGGGGAGTGGCCGAGGAGGGTGCGGCGACGGCACATCCGGGGAACTTGGCGCAAACATGCGTCAACACTGCGTATCCGACACGTGAACCCGATGTGCGCGGGAAGCCGACCCGCGAGTATCGTCCTCACCTGCGCTACCGCCGTGTGGTGGGTGCGCGAACCGCTTTTCGATGCCGGAGGGCCCACGTTGTTCCGTACGAAGCTCATCAAAGCCACTGTCGGTCCGGTCATGCGCATGATGTTCCGCACCCGTGTGGAGGGCATCGAGAACATCCCCGGCTCCGGGCCGGTGATTCTGGCGGGCAACCACCTGACCTTCATCGACTCCATGATCCTGCCGCTGGTGTGCGACCGTACGGTCCACTTCATCGGCAAGGACGAGTACGTGACCGGCAAGGGGATCAAGGGCCGCGCCATGGCCTGGTTCTTCACCGGTTCCGGCATGATCCCCGTCGACCGTGACGGCGCCAACGGCGGCGTCGCGGCCCTAATGACCGGCCGCCGGATCCTCGAAGAGGGCAAGATCTTCGGCATCTACCCCGAGGGCACCCGCTCCCCCGACGGCCGCCTCTACCGTGGCCGCACCGGCATCGCCCGCCTGACCCTGATGACCGGCGCCCCCGTGGTGCCGTTCGCGGTGATCGGCACCGACAAGCTCCAGCCGGGCGGCGCCGGCATGCCGCGCCCGGGCCGGGTCACCATCCGCTTCGGCGAGCCGATGGAGTTCTCCCGCTACGAGGGCATGGACCGCGACCGCTACGTGCTGCGCGCCGTCACCGACTCGGTGATGGCCGAGGTCATGCGCCTCTCGGGCCAGGAGTACGTCGACATGTACGCCACCAAGGCGAAGGCCGCGTAGGCCCTCTCCTCACTGACGCTGGAGTGACCGGCTGACGCCCGCCGCCGTGGTGGTGGCGAGGATCCAGCCGGTCACGATCAGCAGGTACGACAGCCACTGGTGCCAGCCGCCCGGCGCGAAGGCCGCCTCCTGGCCGAAACTGACGATCGGCACCATCAGGTCGATCGTGTAGAAGACCGCGTTGAAGTCCGGCGCCTCCCCCGCCTTCAGGGCGCGCGGCGGGTCGATCCCGTACGCGATCGACCCGGTCATCAGCAGGGCCACCAGCCAGCCCGCCGCACGCAGCGGCCGGAAGCCGTAGCCGACGGTGACGTCCTGGAGCAGCCCCCATGCCCGGGCGGCCCGGGGCAGGGTGTGGCGGTGCCTGCGCAGCTTCGCGAGCTGGACGGTCCGGGCGGCCGCCTCGTCGCCCGCCGTACGGTAGGCCGCCGCGAGCTGTTCGTAGGCGTACGTGAGGTAGCCGGACTCCTCCCGCTCCAGGGCGGGCAGCCGCTGCTCGGCTGGGAGGTGCGGGGCGAGGGTGCGGTAGGTGAGGCCGTCGATGGCGATCCGCTCGGGCCAGGCCTGCGGGTCGATGTGGAGCAGGTCGACGGTGGACCGGCGCAGGTTCACGTCGCCCCGGACCGTTTCGCAGCGGCGCAGCCACAGCTCGCCTATGGCGCAGCTGGAGGCGCGCAGGGCGGTCCCGTCCGGGTTGGCGAGGTCGGCGCGGGTGAGGTTGGCCTGGCCGGGTATCCGGGAGCCGGTGAGGTTGACCATGCCGCGGGCCTGCATCCGGTGCGCGCGCAGGTCGGTGCCGACGGTCAGGTTCTCGGCGTGCAGGGCGATCCCGCCGGGGGCGAGCAGCCGGGCGCGGTCGAGCTGGATCTGGCCGCCGACGGTGGCCCCGTTGAGGCGGAGCTGGCCGTGCACGGTCAGGTCGTTCGCGATGATGTCGGTGTCGACCTCGACGTGGTTGAGCTGGAGCGGGGGCTCGTCCGCCTCCTCGCCGGCGGTGGGGCCGATCACGGCCCCCTGGAGGAAGAGGCCCCCGGAGATCTTGGAGCCCTGCAGCCGCACGGGGCCGGAGATCCGGCAGTGGGACAGGCGCAGGACCACGTCGACGCGCAGCGTGGAAGCGGTCAGGCCGGGCAGCGTGGAGTAGCCGAGGACCAGGGCGCGCAGCTGGGCCCCGTACATCAGGGGCTTGCGCTCGAACCAGCAGTCGCGCAGCCGGATGGGGTGGTCGATGACGGCGTAGCGCATGTCGAGCTCGCCCACGATCTTCGCGCCCTTGATCTTGAGGCCGGGGACCCGGCCCTGCACGGCGGGGCAGGCGCCCAGCAGGATGGCCCGCAGCACTTCGGCTCGCAGGGTGCGGTCGGGGCCCCAGTCGGCTCCGTCGGCGGAGCTGTCCTCGGGGGCGGCGCGGAAGTCGACCCCGTCGCCGCGCGGGAAGGCTTCCCAGACGCGGCGTTCCGCCGGGGTCAGATCGTTGATCTCCATCGCGGGGATGGTGTCCCGCAGTTCTACGAACTGTCAACTCCGGCCGGAACACCATCCCTTGCCCGGAAGCGCCGGAACGTCAGTGCTCGACGCCCTCCTGGAGCCGCTGGCCCCTCAACAGGAACCAGGCGGCCACGGCGGTGGCCAGCAGCACGGCCGCACCGACGCCGGAGGCGAGCCGCAGACCGTCCACGAAGGCGTCCTGGGCGGCGCCCACCATGACCTGGGCGGTGTGCGGGTCGAGCGTCTTGGCGGCCTCGACGGCCCCGCCGAGGGATTCGTGCGCGGCGTCGGCGACCGGGCCCGCGACCGAGGCCGGGGCGGTGAAGCTCTGGTAGACGCCGGTGACGATGGAGCCGAGCAGGGCGATGCCGAGGGCGGCGCCGAGTTCGTACGCCGTCTCGGAGACGGCGGAGGCCGAGCCGGCCTGCTCCTTGGGCACGCTGGAGAGGATCACGTCGGCGGTGACGGTGAAGGAGAAGCCGGCACCGAGGCCGACGACGAGCAGGGCCGCGCCGAGCAGCGGGTAGCCGCTCTCCTTGTGGATCAGGGTGAGCACGGCGAGGGCCAGGCCGATGGCGCCGAGGCCGCCGGCCACGATGGTCCGTACCGAGTACCGGCGGGCGTACCGGCCCGCGATCAGGCCGGTGACCACCGCGCCGATGGCGGCGGGCAGTTCGGCGAGGCCGGCCTCCAGCGGGTCGCGGCCCTGGACGAGCTGCAGGAACTGGGAGAGGAAGAAGACCAGTCCGGAGAGGCCGAAGACGGTGAGCAGGTCGGCGAGGACCGCGCCGGAGAAGCCGCGGTGCTTGAAGAGCCGCATGTCGAGCAGCGGGGACGGCAGGACGAACTGGCGGCGTACGAAGGCGTACAGGGCGCCCGCGCCGAGTGCCGCGGTGGCCGCGACCTCCCAGGTCACACCGTGGGTGGCGACTTCCTTGACGGCGTAGACCACGCTGATCACGCCGACGAGGGAGAGACCGACGCTGACGAGGTCCCAGGGGCCGGCGACCGGGTTCTTGGATTCGGGAAGCAGCTTGATTCCGACGACGACCAGGGCGATCATCACGGGGAGGTTGATCAGGAAGACCGAGCCCCACCAGAAGTGCTGGAGCAGGGCTCCGCCGACGACCGGGCCGACGGCCGCGCCGGCCGAGGCGGTGGCGCCCCAGATGCCGATCGCGAGGCTGCGCTCCTTGGGGTCGTGGAAGATGTTGCGGATCAGCGCGAGGGTGGACGGCATCAGGGTCGCACCGGCCACGCCCAGCAGGGCCCGGGCGACGATCATCATCTCGGGGCTGGTCGCGTAGGCGTTGAGCACGGACACGGCACCGAAGGCGGCGGCGCCGGTGAGCAGCAGCTTCTTGCGGCCGATGCGGTCACCGAGGCTGCCCATGGAGACCAGGAGTCCGGCGATGACGAAGGAGTAGATGTCGCCGATCCACAGCAGCTGGGTGCCGGACGGCTTGAGGTCTTCGGAAAGTGCGGGCGTGGCGAGGCCGAGTACGGTCGCGTCGACGGCGACCAGCAGCACGGCGAGCACCAGCACGCCCAGGGCGAGCCAGCGGCCGCGGCTCCTGGTCTCCGTCCCGGTCGGGCTGGTCAGCTGCTGGATGCTGCTCATTTCTCCACACTCCGTCTGGCGCCACCGAGCAACAGCTCGATGATCATGTACTGGAAGTCCTTGGCGGCGACCCGGCCGTCCATCACGGCCCAGGCGCAGGCGCCGACGAGGGCGTAGAGCGCCTCGGTGAGCCATGCGGGGCTCAGGTCGATCCGGATGTCGCCCTCTTCCTGGCCGCGCCGGAAGAGCGCGCTGACGCGGGCGTCGAGCCGGGCCCATCCCGCGTTGACCTCGTCGCCCTCGAACAGCTGGTTCTCGGTGACGAGGAAGGCCAGCAGCTGGGCGTTGGGCTCGGCCTCGGTGACGAGGCGCCTGATCGCCTCCACCGCGGTGCCCTCGTCGAGGCGGGCGTTGTCGAACGCCACCTCGAACTCCCGGATGCCGAGATCTTCGAGGGCCCGTACGAGGGCGTCGCGTCCGGCGAAGTGCCGGTGGAGGGTCGCGCGCCCGATGCCGGCGGCGCGGGCGACCTCGTCCATCGTGGCGGTCGACTTGCGGGAAAGCAGGGCGGCCGCAGCGCGGAGCACCTGGTCACGATCCATGGCCATGAGACAAGCATACCCCGAATGAGACGTCAGTGTCTCATTCTGTCGAAAAATGAGCTGCCGAGCGGTAGCCGGAACGGAATCCTGCCGAAATGAAGCCACTGCTGCTGATCGACGTCGACGGGCCCCTGAACCCCTACGCGGCCAAGGCACAGCGCCGCCCGGAGGGCTACAGCACCCACCGGATGCGCCCGACCGGATGGACGGAGGCCGAGCGGGCGAAGCCGCTGCGGGTGTGGCTCAATCACGCCCACGGGGCGGAGCTGCTCGCCCTCGCGGGCGCCTACGAACTGGTCTGGGCCACCACATGGAAGGACGAGGCGAACGACTGGATAGGCCCGCATCTGGGACTGCCCAGACTCCCCTTCGTCGACTGGCCGGTGATGCACGGCCGGGCGCCGCGCGGCACGTTCTGGAAGACCCAGTACATCCTCGAATACGCGGGCGGGCGGCCCTTCGCCTGGATCGACGACGACATCACGGCGATGGACCGCGAGTACGTCGACCAGCGCCACCCGGCACAGGCCCTGCTGATGCGCATCGACGAGCGGATCGGACTGGTCCGTGCGGACTTCGACGCCCTGGCCGCATGGGCCGCGTCATGATGTGACCACGCTTGGTGATTCGACCATCACTACCCGTGTTCACAGGACCGATGCGGACTGTGATCATTTGGAGTGACTGCGCCCCCGGATCCTTCCCCCGCCGGCCCCTGAGCCGGAAGTCTGCTCTCCAGTGAGCCCTTACCCGGGGCGGGTTCACCTGCACAGATTCCGTCTTCGGCAGGGAGAGAACCATGAACGCATCACGCAAGCTGGTCATCGGGGCCGCCGCCCTGGCACTGACGGTCGGCGGCGTCGTCGCCGTGTCCTCGGCGTCGGCCGAGCCGAGGGAGGCCCGACAGGCCGCGGCGATCACCACGGCCTGGGCGAAGATCTCCGCGAACGGACAGTTCCTGGGCGCGCAGGGCATCACCGGGACCGTCAACCACTTCGGCAACGGCCGCTACAACATCACCACGACGTCGAACCTCAACGGGTGCGCCCTCCTGGGCACCATCAACACCAACGGCGGCGCCGACCCCGGGCCGGGCAGCTCGTCCATCCTCGTCGGTCAGGTGAACGCGAACACCCTCTTCGTCCGCACCGCGACCCCGTCCTCCGGCGGCAACGCCGCCGTCGACAGCGACCGGCCGTTCTCGATCGGCGTCATCTGCCTGTAACGCCGAAAGGGCGGGGGAGCCCATCCGCTCCCCCGCCCCCGGCCACGCCCGGGACTACTGCTTGTGGGTCGCCCAGGCGTGCTGGATGACCAGGTCGGCCTTCAGCTCGGTGAGCTGGGTGGCGACCGCCGACGGGGCGGTGCCGCCGCGGCCGTTGCGTGAGGCCAGGGCGCCCTTGACGTTCAGGACGGTCCGGACCTCGGGGGTCAGGTGCTCCGAGATCTTCGCGAACTGGTCGTCCGTCAGCTGGTCGAGCTCGATGCCCTCGCCCTCGCAGACCTTGACGCATTCGCCGGCCACCTCGTGGGCCACCCGGAACGGCACGCCCTGCTTGACCAGCCACTCGGCGATGTCGGTGGCGAGCGAGAAGCCCGCCGGGGCCAGCTCCTCCATCCGCTCCCGGTTGACCGTGAGGGTCGCCATCATGCCGGTGAAGGCCGGCAGCAGGACCTCAAGGGTGTCGCAGGAGTCGAAAACGGGCTCCTTGTCCTCCTGGAGGTCCCTGTTGTACGCCAGGGGCAGCGCCTTGAGCGTGGCGAGCAGGCCCGTCAGATTGCCGATGAGGCGGCCCGACTTGCCGCGCGCCAGCTCCGCGATGTCCGGGTTCTTCTTCTGCGGCATGATCGACGACCCGGTCGAGAAGGCGTCGTGCAGCGTCACGAAGGAGAACTCCTTCGTGTTCCAGATGATGATCTCCTCCGCGATCCGGGAGAGGTTGATCCCGATCATCGCGGTGATGAAGGCGAACTCGGCGACGAAGTCGCGCGAGGCCGTGCCGTCGATCGAATTGCCGACCGAGCCCCGCTCGAAGCCCAGGTCGGCGGCGACCTGCTCCGGGTCCAGCCCCAGCGAGGAGCCGGCCAGGGCGCCCGAACCGTACGGGGAGACCGCGGTCCGGGTGTCCCACTGGCGCAGCCGCTCCGCGTCCCGGGACAGGGACTGCACGTGGGCCAGGACGTGGTGGGCGAAGAGCACCGGCTGTGCGTGCTGGAGGTGGGTCCGGCCCGGCATGGCCACGTCGTGATGCGTCTCGGCGAGGCCGACCAGCGCGTCCTGGAGGTCCGCGATCAGACCGCCGATGATCCGGCCGTGGTCGCGCAGGTACATCCGGAAGAGGGTGGCCACCTGGTCGTTGCGGGACCGGCCGGCGCGCAGCTTGCCGCCGAGCTCGGCGCCGAGGCGCTCCAGCAGGCCGCGCTCCAGGGCCGTGTGCACGTCCTCGTCGGCGATGGTGCCGGTGAAGGAGCCGTCGGCCACGTCGGCTTCGAGCTGGTCGAGTCCGGCGATCATGCGGTCGAGCTCTTCGGCCGTGAGCAGGCCGGCCTTGTGGAGCACGCGGGCGTGGGCACGGGAGCCCGCGATGTCGTACGGCGCGAGGCGCCAGTCGAAGTGGACCGACGCCGACAGCAGGGCCAGCGCCTCCGAAGGACCGTCGGCGAACCGGCCGCCCCAGAGCCGGACGTCACCCTTGTTGCTGCTCACAGCTACTGCTCCTCAAGACTGCATGGCTTTGACTGCTGGTAAGGCTCCGAGGGCCCGTAGGGCTCCGGATGTGCAACCGCCTCCCCGCCGCGGAGGTAACCGGGAGGCGGTCCGAACTGCTGGTCGGTCAGGCGAGGTCGCGGCGGGCCGCGATCTTCGAGGAGAGACCGAAGATCTCGATGAAGCCCTGGGCCTTGGACTGGTCGAAGGTGTCGCCCGAGTCGTAGGTCGCGAGGTTGAAGTCGTACAGCGACTCGTCCGACTTCCGGCCGGTGACGACGGCGCGGCCGCCGTGCAGGGTCATCCGGATGTCACCGGTGACGTGCTGGTTGGCCTCGTTGATGAAGCCGTCCAGGGCCCGCTTGAGCGGGGAGAACCACAGGCCGTCGTAGACCATCTCGCCCCAGCGCTGCTCGACCTGCCGCTTGTAGCGGGCCAGCTCGCGCTCGACGGTGACGTTCTCCAGCTCCTGGTGGGCCGTGATCAGTGCGATCGCACCCGGGGCCTCGTACACCTCACGGGACTTGATGCCCACGAGGCGGTCCTCGACGATGTCGATCCGGCCGATGCCCTGGGCTCCGGCGCGGTCGTTGAGCTGCTGGATGGCCTGCAGCACGGTGACGGGCTTGCCGTCGATGGCGACCGGGACGCCCTCCTTGAAGGAGATGACGACCTCGTCGGCCTCGCGCGGCAGGGCCGGGTTCGAGGTGTACTCGTAGATGTCCTCGATCGGGGCGTTCCAGATGTCCTCCAGGAAGCCCGTCTCGACGGCGCGTCCGAAGACGTTCTGGTCGATGGAGTACGGGGACTTCTTGGTGGTCGCGATCGGGAGCTGCTTCTCCTCGCAGAAGGCGATCGCCTTGTCCCGGGTCATCGCGTAGTCACGGACCGGGGCGATGCACTTGAGGTCCGGGGCGAGGGCGACGATGCCCGCCTCGAAGCGGACCTGGTCGTTGCCCTTGCCGGTGCAGCCGTGGGCGACGGTCGTGGCGCCGTGCTTCTTGGCGGCGGCGACCAGGTGCTTGACGATGGCCGGCCGGGAGAGCGCCGAGACCAGCGGGTACCGGTCCATGTAGAGGGCGTTCGCCTTGATCGCCGGGAGGCAGTACTCATTGGCGAACTCGTCGGACGCGTCGGCGACCTCGGCCTCGACCGCACCGCAGTCGAGCGCGCGCTTGCGGATGACGTCCAGGTCCTCGCCGCCCTGGCCGACGTCCACGGCAACGGCGATGACCTCGGCGCCCGTCTCCTCGGCGATCCAGCCGATGGCGACGGAGGTGTCCAGGCCGCCCGAGTAGGCGAGTACGACGCGCTCGGTCACGGGTTTCTCCTTACGGTGCATTCAACGACAGGCATAACTATGCACTACTCCGTATGTTTCGTCAATCGAGCCACGCCGAGCCCCCTGACCAGCGGAAATATCGGAGGCGCAAGGGCCGTCCCCTTGCCTAACCTGGGCGGTGACGACAACAGGGGGAGGCCGCATGAGCGCCAGACGGGAACGGGCCATACGGGCGGGGCATGCGAGCGCGGAGCGGCTGATGGACGGCGGGCACCCCGGCCACACCCCGGTGCCGCTCCCCGAAGGCGTGGCCGACACGTGGATCGCCTTCGACCAGGCGGTACGCGACATCCGCCGCTACCGGTACGAGACCTCCTGCATCGGCGACGACGTGGTGGCCCTGTGCCATCCCGACGGCTACGTCCGCGAAGGCGCGCTCCGGTCGCCGGATCCGGTGCTCGAACTCGTCGCGATCCGCTGCACCGACTGGGTCCCGGCCGTACGGGAACAGGCCCGGCGCGTGCTGCGCGCCGTGCTGGACGCCGACCCCGCGGGCACGGTGCGCCGCCTGACCCCGCTCCTGCTACGGCTGGGCCGCCGTGAGCACGGCGCCTGGGCCGCCGCACTGCTCCCCGCGGCACTGCGCGGCGCGTCGCTGCGGGCCGAGCTCCGCGAGAGCGCGGACCTGCCGACCCGGCGGTTCGCCGCGCGGCTCTCGCTGGAGAGCGGGGAGTTCGGCGTACGGGAGCTCGCCCGGCTGGCAGCCGTGGAACTGGACCCTCCGACCGCCCGGATGTGGGCGGACGCCACGCTCGCCGCGCTGGCCGCCGACGGGCCGGACGACCGGGCCGTCGACCTCCTGCTCGGCGCCCACATCCCGATGGTCCGCGCCTCCGGGGTCACCGCCCTGCGCGGGGCCGGGCGGGCCGCCGAGGCGGGGGTGTACCTGACCGACCGCTCCGGGCTGGTCCGGGCCTGCGCCCGCTGGCTGGTCCGCCAGGACGGCGGCGACCCGTACGCCTTCTACCGCGAGCTGGTCACGGACCCGGCCCGGGTGACTCCGTACGCGGTGAGCGGCTTCGCCGAGTGCGCCCGCCGCGAGGACGGGCCGCTGCTCCGCGCCCTGCTGGAGCACCCCGGCGGCCCGGTGCGGGCCGCCGCCGTCGCCGGGCTGCGCCTGCTGGACGCGGAAGACGAGCGGCTGCTGCGGTCGCTGCTCGACGACCCCTCGCCGGCGGTGGCCCGCGAGGTCTCCCGCGGCCTGCGTGCCACCGCAGGGCCGCTGCCCGCCGACTGGCTGATGGCACGGGTCGCCCCCGAGCGTCCGACGCACACCCGCCGGGCCGCCTTCCACCTGCTGCGGGCCCAGGGCGGCATCGCCTCGCTGCGGGCCGCCGTCACCCTGCTGGACGTACGGGATCCGGGTCTGCGCGAGCTGGCCGAGGGCACCGTGCGGGAATGGAACTGGCAGGGCTCCCTCCAGGCGGGCTGGGCGGATCCTGCCGAGCTCGGCGCTCTGCTGGAGCGGTCCGCGCACCTCTTCGACATCCACCAACTGGCCCCGCTCCTCGACCGGTTGCCATTCACCGAAACGGGCCGGCCCGAGCGCACGGCCCGGCCGGCCCGATAATGGGAGCATGGGAAAGCTCTACGAACGAATAGACGGCCGGCTGCGCACGTTCATCGAGGAACAGCCGATCTTCTTCACCGCGACCGCCCCGCTCACGGGTGACGGTCATGTCAACCTCTCCCCCAAGGGCCGCGCCGGAACGCTCGTCGTCATCGACGAGCAGACCCTCGCCTACCTGGACTTCGGGGGCAGCGGCGCCGAGACCATCGCCCACATCCGGGAGAACGGCCGGATCACCCTGATGTGGTGCGCGTTCTCCGGGCCGCCCAACATCGTGCGCATCCACGGCGAGGGCGAGGCGGTCTTCCGCGACGATCCGCGCTGGGGCGAGCTGATCGCCCTGTTCGGCGAGGCCGACGGGCCGGCGGCACGGGCGGTCGTCCTGGTCCACGCCCGCCGGATCGCCGATGTCTGCGGGTACGCCGTCCCCCTGATGGAGTACCAGGGCGAGCGGACCCTGCACGCGGAGTACTTCGGGCGCAAGACGGACGAGGAGTTCGCCGCGTACTGCGAGAAGAAGGAGTTCATCGGATCGAGCCTCGACGGCCTGCCTGCGCTGCCGCTGCCCCTTCCGCCCCGTACCGTCTGACATGTGCTGCGTACCGCTGTAGTCACCGTCTCACTGATCGTCACGACCCTGCTCCCGCAGGGCCCCGCGCCTCTGCCCGACCGCCTCGCCGACACCGGCGGAGGCAGTCAGCTGATCACCGCCGTAGCGCCCGCGCCCGGATCCACGACCGGCCAGTTGATCTGGTGGGAGCGGTGGGCCGGGCGCTGGCACCGGTCCGGGAGCGCGCCCGCCCGCTTCGGCGCGAACGGCCTCGCCGAGGGGGCGACCCGGACCCAGGGCACCAGCACGACGCCCACGGGCCTCTTCGAACTCCCCTACGCCTTCGGGATCCGGCGCGCACCGGCCGGCACGGACCACGTCTACCGGCGGGTGAGCCGCGACTCCTGGTGGTGCCAGGACAACGCGTCCGCCCACTACAACCGCTGGGTCGAGCCGCTGCCCGCGGACTGCGCGCCGGGCGAGGCCGAGCACCTGGTGACGTACGAGAAGCAGTACGCGCACGCGCTGGTGATCGCCTTCAACTACGACCGGCCCGTACGCGGCCGGGGCGCCGGGATCTTCCTGCACGTCAACGGCAAGGGCGCGACGGCCGGTTGCGTGTCCGTGCCCGAGCGGGCCATGCGGGCGATCCTGCGCTGGGCGGACCCGCGCCGCCGTCCGCACATCGCGATCGGCACGGAGGAGGGGCCGCTCGCCGTCACCCGCTACTAGGCGGTCCCGGGGCCCCGGGCTCGTCCTCGTCGGCGGCCCGGTACTCGTACGCGTCCTCCCACCAGACCTTGTCGTCCAGCCACTCGTCGTCGTCTTCGTCCTCGTCGACGTTCTCCTCGACGATCCGGTCGGCGCCGCGCCACCTGCCGCGGTCTTCGATGCTCCGCAGGACGTGGGACCGCCGCTGTTCGTCCAGCGCCGCGAAAGCCGGGTGCGGCTCGGCGCGGATCAGGTCGCCCAGCGGGTCGCCGCACTCCGTACGCTCCCGGACCACCCTGCCGGCCTTCTCGGCCAGCAGCAGCGCCGAGAGACCGAGGGCGGCCACCACGGCGCAGGCCCATTCCCGCAGACCGTGCGGGCGACCGGTCACCAGCAGCGCGCTCGCGAGGAGCCAGAACAACATCACCAGGGCGATGCCCACACAAGTGCAGCAGGCCAGGAAGATGTTCCCCCGGCCGTCGGGCATCCGCGGGAGCTCGGGCAGCAGGGCCTCCCCTTCGCTCCGGTACGCGCTGCGGCGCTGCAGGTACTCCTCGTCGCTCCGGTCGATCCAGCCGGTCGACACGGGCTCGGGATCGTGCCGGCGTACGGCGTCCAACAGGGCGGCGGGCAGCGGGTGGGCGGGGGCCCGGGCCGGGTCGCGGCCCTGCTCGGTCAGGAACGCGGCACCCTCTTCGTCGATCCGGAGGTACCCGGCGAGGACGAGTTCGGCGGCGGCCGCCTCGGTCGCCTCTTGCCGCAACAGGGCCATGTGGTACGGCTCCAGCTCGACGGCGGCGACGAGCCGGAGCGTCCGGCTGCGGACCCGCGCGCGGCGCCACCACAGCAGGGCGATGGGCCCGTAGACGGCGGCGGTCACGGCGGACACCAGTATGGCGAGGGCGAGTTGGCGCACGCCTGAGGCTATGTCGGCGAACGCCGCCGCGGCACCGGGATTTCCGGCGCCCCGGACCTCCCCGCCGACCCGTCCCGCTCAGCTCTCCTTCTGCGCCAGCCGCAGCAGGTGGTCGGCCAGGGCCTGGCCGCCCGCCGGGTCCCGGCTGATCAGCATCAGGGTGTCGTCGCCCGCGATCGTGCCGAGGATCGCGCGGAGTTCGGCCTGGTCGATCGCCGAGGCGAGGAACTGCGCGGCACCCGGCGGGGTGCGCAGGACCACGAGGTTCGCGGAGGCCTCCGCCGAGATCAGCAGTTCCCCGGAGAGGCGCCGCATGCGCTCCTCCTTCGCGGACTCGCCGAGCGGGGCCTGCGGGGTGCGGAATCCGCCCTCGCTGGGTACCGCGTAGATCAGCTCGCCGCCGGTGTTGCGGATCTTCACCGCGCCCAGCTCGTCGAGGTCGCGCGAGAGCGTCGCCTGGGTGACGCTCAGCCCGTCGTCGGCGAGCAGCTTGGCCAGCTGGCTCTGGGAGCGGACCGGCTGCCGGTTGAGGATGTCCACGATCCGGCGGTGACGCGCGGTGCGGGTCTGCGGGACGGCCTGGCCGCCTTGCTCGTTGTCCTGCGCCTGACTCATCGTCGTCTCATTCTCCGGATCCGTCCCCGCCTGCTGCGTCAAGGATGCCGGGCAGGGCCCGGAGGAACGCGTCCGCCTCGGCCTCGGTGAGTACGTACGGGGGCATGAGCCGTACGACGTCGGGGGCGGGCGCGTTGACCAGGAAGCCGGCATCCTGAGCCGCCTGCTGCACCCGGGCGGCGAGCGGCTCGGTCAGCACGATACCCAGCAGCAGACCGGAGCCGCGGACGTGGGAGACCAGGGCGTGGCCCGTGCCCTCGATCCCCGAGCGCAGCCGCTCACCGCGCGCCTTGACCTGGTCGAGCAGCCCGCCCGTGGCGATCGTGTCGATGACGGCGAGGCCGGCCGCGCAGGCGACCGGGTTCCCGCCGAAGGTGGTGCCGTGCTGGCCCGGCTGGAGCAGGTCGGCGACGGGGCCGAAGGCGACCGCCGCGCCGATGGGCAGGCCGCCGCCCAGCCCCTTGGCGAGGGTGACGATGTCGGGCTCGACGTCCTCGTGGGCCTGGTGCTCGAACCACTGGCCGCACCGGCCGATGCCGGTCTGGACCTCGTCGAGGACGAGCAGGGTGCCGGTGGCGCGGGTGATCGCGCGGGCGGCCGTCAGGTATCCGGCGGGGGGTACGACGACGCCGTTCTCGCCCTGGATCGGCTCGATGACGACGAGCGCGGTCTCCTCGGTGACGGCGGCCCGCAGGGCCTCCACGTCACCGAACGGGACGTGCGTGACATCGCCCGGCAGCGGCCGGAAGGGCTCCTGCTTCTTCGGCTGGCCGGTGAGCGCGAGGGCGCCCATGGTCCGGCCGTGGAAGCCGCCGTCGGTGGCGACCATGTGGGTGCGCCCGGTCAGCCGGCCGATCTTGAAGGCGGCCTCGATGGACTCGGCGCCCGAGTTGCAGAAGAAGACCTTGCCGGGGCGGCCGAAGAGCTGAAGCAGCCGCTCGCCGAGCGCGACGACCGGCTCGGAGACGAAGAGGTTGGAGACGTGGCCGAGCGTGGAGATCTGCTCGGTCACGGCGGCCACGATCGCCGGGTGGGCGTGCCCGAGGGCGTTGACCGCGATGCCGCCGACGAAGTCGGTGTACTGCTTGCCGTCGGCGTCCCAGACCTGGGCGCCCTCGCCGCGTACGAGCGCGATCGCGGGGGTGCCGTAGTTGTTGGCCAGCGCGCCCTGCCAGCGAGCGCCGTACTCCTGGTTGCCGGTGCCCTTCGTCATTCCGTTCCCCCTGACTGGTGGTCGGGCACGACCATCGTGCCGATGCCGGAGTCCGTGAAGATCTCCAGCAGGATCGAGTGCTGGACCCGCCCGTCGAGCACGCGGGCGGTGTTCACGCCGTTGCGCACGGCGTGCAGGCAGCCCTCCATCTTGGGCACCATGCCGCTGGACAGCTCGGGCAGCAGTTTCTCCAGCTCGCTGACCGTGAGCTTGCTGATGACCTCGTCGCTGTGCGGCCAGTCCGCGTAGAGGCCTTCCACGTCGGTGAGGACCATCAGCGTCTCGGCGCCCAGGGCGGCGGCGAGCGCAGCCGCCGCCGTGTCGGCGTTCACGTTGTAGACGTGGTGGTCGTCGGCGCTGCCGGCGATGGAGGAGATGACCGGGATCCGGCCGTCGGCCAGCAGGGCCTCGATGGCGCCGGTGTCGATGGAGGTGATCTCCCCGACCCGGCCGATGTCGATGACCTCGCCGCCGATCTCCGGGCTGTGCTTGGTCGCGATCATGGTGCGGGCGTCCTCGCCGGTCATGCCGACGGCGAGCGGTCCGTGCTGGTTCAGCAGTCCGACCAGTTCGCGCTGGACGTGGCCCGCCAGGACCATCCGTACGACGTCCATGGCCTCGGGGGTCGTGACGCGCAGCCCCGCCTTGAACTCGCTGACCAGGCCCTGCTTGTCGAGCTGGGCGTTGATCTGGGGGCCGCCGCCGTGCACGACGACCGGCTTCAGGCCGGCCTGGCGCAGGAAGACCACGTCCTGGGCGAAGGCGGCCTTGAGGTCCTCGTCGATCATGGCGTTGCCGCCGAACTTGATGACGACGATCTTGCCGTTGTGGCGGGTGAGCCACGGCAGGGCCTCGATGAGGATCTGCGCCTTGGGCAGGGCGGTGTGCTTGCGGGCGGTGCCGCCGGAGGTGCCGGGCTGGCCGGCCTTCTCGTCGCTCATGAGGAGTAGGCGCTGTTCTCGTGGACGTACTCGGCGGTCAGGTCGTTGCCCCAGATCACGGCGGACTCGCTGCCGTTGGCCAGGTCGGCGGTGATGCGGACCTCGCGGCCCTTCATGGAGACCAGGTCGCGGTCGTCGCCGACCGATCCGTTGCGGCAGACCCAGACGTCGTTGATGGCGACGTTCAGGCGGTCCGGGTCGAAGGCGGCCTTGGTGGTGCCGATCGCGGAGAGCACCCGGCCCCAGTTCGGGTCCTCGCCGTGGATGGCGCACTTGAGCAGGTTGTTCCGGGCGATGGACCGGCCGACCTCGACCGCGTCGTCCTCGGTGAGCGCACCGATGACCTCGATGCGGATGTCCTTGCTGGCGCCCTCGGCGTCGCCGATGAGCTGGCGGGCCAGGTCGTCGCAGACCTTGCGCACGGCCTCCGCGAACTCCTCGTACGCCGGCACCTGGCCGGAGGCACCGGAGGCGAGCAGCAGCACCGTGTCGTTGGTGGACATGCAGCCGTCGGAGTCGACCCGGTCGAAGGTGGTGCGGGTGGCGGCGCGCAGCGCCTTGTCGAGGGTGGCGCTGTCCAGGTCGGCGTCGGTGGTGAGGACGACGAGCATGGTGGCCAGGCCCGGGGCGAGCATGCCCGCGCCCTTGGCCATGCCTCCGACGGTCCAGCCGCCCTGCGAGACGGTGGCCGTCTTGTGCACGGTGTCGGTGGTCTTGATGGCGATGGCGGCGGCCTCGCCGCCGTCCTCGGACAGGGCCGCGGCCGCCGTCTCGATACCGGGGAGCAGCTTGTCCATGGGGAGCAGGACGCCGATCAGGCCGGTGGAGGCGACCGCGATCTCGCCGGCGTTGAAGTCCCCGCCGAGCACCTGCGCGACCTTCTCCGCGGTGGCGTGGGTGTCCTGGAAGCCCTTGGGGCCGGTGCAGGCGTTGGCGCCGCCGGAGTTCAGGACGACCGCGCTGACGGCGGCGCCCCGCAGGACCTGCTCGGACCAGTGCACGGGCGCGGCCTTGACGCGGTTGGAGGTGAAGACGCCCGCGGCGGCCAGACTCGGCCCGTTGTTGACCACGAGGGCCAGGTCGGGGTTGCCGTTGGCCTTGATCCCGGCGGCGATGCCCGCTGCCGTGAATCCCTGTGCTGCCGTGACGCTCACTGCGTGCTCCTGTTCGCTCCGCCGCGGTAGCGGCTGGTGTCCCGGTCGCCCGCGCAGCGCGCCGGTGCGGCCGTCATCGTCGTCCGCAGCCCGGTGGCTGCGCGTGCTCCCCCAGCTACCGCTGGGAGGTACCCCCTGCTCACGGAGCGACTCCGATCGTCGAAAGGCCCAGGCTCTCGTGAAGCCCCAGGGCGATGTTCATGCTCTGCACCGCGCCGCCGGCGGTGCCCTTGGTCAGGTTGTCGATGGCGCTGACGGCGATGATCCGCCGGGCGGACTCGTCGTAGGCGACCTGGACGTGGACGGCGTTGGAACCGTGGACGGATTTGGTGGACGGCATCCGGCCCTCGGGCAGCAGGTGGACGAAGGGCTCGTCGGCGTAGGCCTTCTCGTACGCGGCGCGCAGCGATTCGGCGGTGGTGCCGGGGAGTGCCTTGGCCGAGCACGTGGCGAGGATGCCGCGCGCCATGGGCACGAGGGTCGGCGTGAAGGAGACGGAGACCCGCTGACCCGCGAGCGGGCTCAGGTTCTGCACCATCTCGGGCGTGTGGCGGTGTCCGCCGCCCACGCCGTACGGGGTCACCGAGCCCATCACCTCGGCGCCGAGCAGGTGCGGCTTGAGGGCCTTGCCCGCGCCGGAGGTTCCGGTGGCGGCGACGATCACGGCCTCCGGCTCGGCGAACTTCCCCTGGTAGGCGGGGAAGAGCGCGAGGGAGACGGCGGTGGGGAAGCAGCCCGGGACCGCGATGCGCCTGGTCCCCGCCAGCGCCTCGCGGGCGCCGGGCAGTTCGGGGAGCCCGTAGGGCCAGGTGCCGGCGTGCGGGGCGCCGTAGAAGGCGTCCCAGTCGGCGGAGTCCTTGAGCCGGTGGTCGGCGCCCATGTCGACGACGAGGACGTCCTCGCCGAGCTGGGCGGCGACGGCGGCGGACTGGCCGTGCGGGAGGGCGAGGAACACGACATCGTGGCCGGCGAGGACCTCGGAGGTGGTCGCCTCCAGGGTGCGTCCCGCGAGCGGCACGAGGTGCGGTTGCAGGGAGCCGAGGAGCTGTCCGGCGTTGGAGTTGCCGGTGAGGGCGCCGATCTCCACCTCGGGGTGCGAGAGCAGGAGGCGCAGGACTTCTCCGCCCGCGTACCCGCTCGCTCCGGCCACCGCTACACGTACCACCATCGGACCCTCCTCATCGATGGCATGACTATACGTACTTCTGCACGTTTATGCAATGCCTTCGATCTCGGGGGGAGGGCCGCACCGGAGGCTCCGGCACACGTCGCCTCCAGGATGATGTCTAGCAGGAAAGGCCCGGCCTCGGCGGCGATTCCGCCGGTCGCGTCGGGCGCGACCACCGCGAGCCCGGCCCGATCGGCAGGACGGCCCTAAGGCCGGACGGACGCCGCCCCGTCGGCGAGGCGGTGCCTGACCCATACGTTCGGCTCCACATAGACCGCATAGCCCTGCTCCGGCTCGCACCGCACGGGCGTCAGGGCGCCGGGTACGCGCACGGGTCCGGCGACGTCGAAGGGGAGCCCGGTCCACTCGCGCCACTGGGCGAGCGAGCCGGTGATCGTCATCGACAGCGGCGCCACCGAGTCGATGACCCCGCCCGCGCGGACGTGGACGCGCAGCCACGGGTCGTACGGGAGGCCGTCCTCCCGGGTCCGGTACGCGTACTCGTGGATCGGGGTGTCCGGCTCGGCCGGCTTTCCGCTGGGCCGGACCGGCGCCACGACCTCGGCGAAGCCGCGGGCCCGGGCGTTGTCCCGCAGCGCGGCCAGCATGAGCCCGGAGAGCCCCTCGCCCTGCCGGTCGCCGGCCACGGTGATCTCGATCGCGCTCACCGTGTCGGGCCGCACCCCGCGGCGCAGGTCGGAAAAGGCCCACATGAGCACGCGGTCCCAGCCCTGCGCGGGCAGCACGCCGTCGCGGCCGGCCTCGTGCAGGGCGAAGGGCACGCTGTAGCCGCGGGCGACCACCGCGTCCCCGTCCGTGGCGACCAGGACGTAGTCGGCCAGTTCGGCCGTCATCCGCGGGTACAGCAGCCAGGCCAGGGAGTCGTGGGTGGCGAACTCGGGCCACGGGTCGTCCATGTCTCCGAGCCGGTCCGCCAGTTCGGGGCGCTCGGCGAGCGTGGTGATACGTATCGCGGTCATTCCCGCAGGCTAAGGGCTGCCCGCGCGCCCCTCAACCGATCTACGCCGGGGCCTGCAGACACAGGTGCCACTGGCCGGACCAGCCCGTGAGGGTCATCGTGGACAGCGGCCGGACGTCCACGTTCCAGTAGGTCAGCGGGGGCGCCTTCAGCGCGTACACCAGGGCCGCCCGGACCACCGAGGGCTCGGCCACCGCCACGATCGCGCCCCCGTCGTCGGCCGGCCGGGTGTCGAGCCAGCCACCGATGCGGGAGATGAAGGCGAGCAGGGACTCGCCCCCGTGCGGGGCCGACCGCGGATCGCTGAGCCACAGTTCCACCGCCCCGGGCTCGTGGGCGGCCACCTCGGCCAGGGTCAGCCCCCGCCAGCGGCCCATGTCGCACTCGCGCAGCGCGGGCTGGGCGAGGGGCGCGTACCCGAGGGCCTCACCCGTGGCACGGCTGCGCGGGGTCGGCGAGCAGTAGCGCAGCTCGGCCGAGCCCAGGGGTACGAGGCCCTGCGCGGCGGACTCCACCGACCGCCAGCCGGGTCCGTCCAGCGGGCGGTCGTCGTCGAAGCGCTCGGCGAGCAGCGAGGAACTACGGGCTGCGGCGACAAGCGAAACCCGAACATGCATGCGGTGATGGTGGGCCGCATACCGCAGTGGGTCAAGCGTCCGGACCGAGGCCGTCCGCCAGGCCGGTACGCAGCCGCTGGACCGCCTCGACCAGTTCGGCGGGGCCCGAGACCCCGGCGAAGCTCAGCCGGACGTGCGGGCCCGGCGGCTCCGCGCAGAAGTACGGGCGGCCCGGAGCCACCGCCACCCCGGCGCGCAGGGCGGCCGCCGCGAAGGCCGCGTCGTCGCCGTACCCGGTGGGACGGACCCACAACTGGTATCCGCCGTACGGCAGATGCGGCAGCTCCAGCGCGGGCAGCTCCCTGCGCAGGGCGCCCGCGAGCACATCCCGCCGGTGGCGGAGCTCCTCGGCCACCGTCCGCAGGTGACGCGGCCAGGCGGGTGCCCCGACCAGCTCCAGGGCGGCCTCCTGGAGCGGCCGGGGCACGAAGAAGGAGTCCACGATCTGGATGGCGCGCAGCCGGTCGACCACCGGGCCCCGGGCGGCCAGTGCGCCGACCCGCAGGCTGGGTGAGGTGACCTTGGTCAGCGACCGGACGTGCACCACGACGCCGTCAGCGTCCTCGGCGGCCAGGGTCGCGGGCAGCGGACCCGCGCCCTCGTGGGCCAGGGCCCGGGCGTAGTCGTCCTCGACCACGAAAGCCCCGGCGGCCCGCGCGATGCGCAGCACCTCGGCCCGCCGCCCCGGAGCCAGGACCGCTCCGGTCGGGTTCTGGAACAGGGGCTGGCATACGAACACCCGCGCGCCGGTCGCTTCGAAGGCGGCGGCCAGCAGCTCCGGCCGGACCCCGTCCGCGTCCACCGGGACGGGCACCGGCCGGCAGCCGGAGGCCCGGGCGATGGCCAGCAGGCCGGGGTAGGTCGGGGACTCGACCAGGATCGGCGCGCCGGGCGGGGCGAGCGCCCGCAGGGCGGTGGCCAGCGCGCTCTGCCCGCCCGCGGTGACCAGCACATCGGCGGCGGCGACCGCGCCGCCGATCTCCCGGGCGAACCAGTCGCGCAGCTCGGGCAGCCCCTCCAGGGGCGGGCGCCCCCAGGCTCCGGGCCGCCGTCCGGCCCGGGCCAGCGCGGCCGCCATGGCCCGCTCGGGCTGCAGGGAGCGGTGCAGGTAGCCGCCGTTGAGCTCGATCACCCCGGACGGCGGCACGGCCAGCGAGCCGAGCACTCCGGTCGCGTCGACGGAGCGCGGGACGATCTCCCCGGCGCCTTCGGCGCTGAGGGCGACCTCCTGCCAGGAGGTGTCCCCCGGCGCGGGGGCCGCCGTACGCGGTGCGGCGCGGAAGACCCCCGCGCCGGGCCGGGTGACGACGAGGCCCTCGGCGGCGAGCTGTGCGAGGGCCCGGGAGACCGTGACCGGGCTGACCCGGTAGCGCTCGACCAAGGCCCGGCTCGACGGGAGCTTTCCACCGATCGAGTAGCGGTTGAGTTCGGACCGCAGGGATTCAGCCAGTTCCGCCACACTGCTACGCTCATACATGACAGCACAGAATAGCGCTACTCTCCCGACCACGATAGCGGTCAAGAACCCGGTACGCCGGGGTACCGCCCTCGCCCTGCTCGGCGTCGTCGCCTTCTCGCTGACCTTCCCCGCCACCGCCTGGGGCCTGGAGAGCTTCGGCCCGTGGTCGCTGGTCGCGCTGCGCAGTGTCCTCGCCGCCGCGATCGCCGGGGCCTTCCTGCTGGCCCGGCGGGTCCCGCTGCCCGCCCGTGAGCACTGGGCCGGGCTCGCCGTCGTCGCCGGCGGAGTGGTCGTCGGCTTCCCGATGCTCACCACCCTCGCGCTGACGACCTCCACGACCTCGCACGCCGCCGTGGTCGTCGGCCTCCTGCCGCTCACCACCGCCGCGCTGTCCGCGCTGCGCACCGGAGCCCGCCCCTCGCGCGCCTTCTGGGCCGCGGCCCTCGCCGGGGCGGCGGTCGTGATCGCCTTCACGCTCACGCAGAGCGGCGGCGCCCTCTCCGCGGGCGACGCGTACCTGTTCGGCGCCCTGCTGGTGTGCGCCGCCGGGTACACCGAGGGCGGCCGCCTCGCCCGGGTGCTGCCCGGCTGGCAGGTGATCGGCTGGGCGCTGGTCCTGTGCCTGCCGCTCAGCCTGGCGGGCTCGGTGGCCGGGCTCGCGTACGAGCCGGTGCACCTCAGCGGCCACGGGCTCGCCGGACTGGTCTGGGTGGCGGCCGGCTCCACGTTCCTCGGCCTCTACGTCTGGTACCGGGGCATGGCGGAGATCGGCGCGCCGCGGGCCAGCCAGCTCCAGCTCGCCCAGCCGCTGCTGACCCTCGTCTGGTCGGTCGCCCTGCTGGGCGAGGACCTCGCCCCCGCCGCACCGGCCGCCGCCTGCGCGGTCCTCGTCTGCATCGCGGTGACCCAACGGGTCAAATAGCCGCATGACGACCTAAACTGCAAGCACCGGATCGGACCGCCACCGAGGAGGTCAGTTATGCGCGCGACCGAGGGCGACCAGCTGGTGCAGCACGGCAGGATCGTCGGACAGCACGACAAGGTGGGCGAGATCACCCAGGTCCTGGGCGAGAACGGAACCCCCCCGTACCGGGTCCGCTTCCAGGACGGACACGAGGCCCTGATGGCTCCCGGACCCGACTGCACGGTCCGCCACCCCGAAGAGCACACTCACTGAATCAGCGCCGGGACGCCGCCGGGCCGTAGTGGTCGGCGACCACCCGGGCCATCGCTCCGTTGGGGTCCGCGGCCACCTGCTTCGCCGAGAAGTAGACGTGGCCGCGGACCTCCGGGAAGCCGCCGGCGAACGTCAGGTGCTTCGACAGCTCCGCGGGGTCGCGCCAGGCCTCGGTGGGGCTGTCCGCGTCACAGCGGTACAGGGCCTCCCCCACGTACAGGTCCACCTTCGTGCCGGCGACGGTCCGCGCCCACCAGGGCACGAGGTCGGCGTAGTCGGCGGTCGGGTGCCCGATGTGCCAGTAGGCCTGCGGCACGATGTAGTCGATCCACCCCTCCCTGACCCACTTGCGCGTGTCCGCGTAGAGGTCGTCGTACGTCCCGAGGCCCGCGCGGGTCGGTGAACCGGCCGGGTCCCGGTCGGAGTTGCGCCAGACGCCGAACGGGCTGATCCCGAACCGCGGCGCCGGCCTGAGCGCCCGCAGCCGCGCGGACATCTCGCGGACCAGGGTGTCAGTGTTGGCGCGGCGCCAGGCGGCGCGCGAGCTGAAGCCCGCTCCGTACTCCTCGAAGGCCTCGTCGTCGTCGAAGTACTCCCCCTCCACCGGATAGGGGTAGAAGTAGTCGTCCCAGTGCACGGCGTCCACCGGGTAGCGGGAGACGGCGTCGAACATGGCGTCCTGGACGAAGCGCCGCACCTCGGGCAGACCGGGGTTGTAGTAGAGCTTGCCGCCGTACTCCACCGTCCAGCCGGGATTGCGCCGCGCCGGGTGCGTGGACGCCAGCCGGTCGAGGTCGGTGTGGTTCGCCACCCGGTACGGGTTGAACCACGCGTGCAGCTCCAGCCCCCGGGCGTGCGCCTCCTTGACGGCCGTGCCCAGCGGGTCCCAGCCCGGGTCCTCCCCCTGTTCCCCGGTCAGCCACTGCGACCAGGGTTCCAGCTTCGAAGGCCAGAACGCGTCCGCCGCCGGCCGGACCTGGAGGACCACCGCGTTCAGGCGCCGCTCCACCGCGGTGTCGAGGAGCTCGAGCAGCTCCGCGCGCTGCCGCGTCGCGGAGAGTCCGCTCTCGGAGGGCCAGTCCACGTTCGCCACGGAGGCGATCCACATGCCCCGGAAGTCCGCGGCCCCGGCCCGCCCCCCGGAAACCTTCACGGAAGGCCGCGGCGCCGCGGCCGCCGGGCCGGACGTGGCGGCGGCGATCACCCCCACGGCTCCGGCCAGCAGTGCCCGTCGGCCGATGTACGTCATGTGACATCTCCGTTTCGCTGAGTGACATTGCACGGTGCCCGCTCAGCATGCCCGCCCCGGCCCGCCGCCCGGCGCAAGGTCGGGAGTAACGTCGGGGGGCGTGGCGGGCGCCGGAATCGTACGGGGGACCCGCCGACGGATGAGCTGCGAAAGGCACGAAGTGACTGACCTCCCTTCCGACATCACACGGGTCGGCGTAGTGGGCTGCGGCCAGATGGGTGCGGGTATCGCCGAGGTGTGCGCCCGCAGTGGCCTTGAGGTCAAGGTCGCCGAGACCACCGGCGAAGCCCTGGAGATCGGCCGGACCCGGCTGCACAACTCACTGACCAAGGCCGCCGAACGCGGCAAGATCAGCGAGGAGGAGCGGGACGCCACCCTGGCCCGCCTCACCTTCACCACCGACCTCGGCGAGTTCGCCGATCGTGACCTCGTCATCGAGGCCGTCGTCGAGAACGAGCAGGTCAAGACGGAGATCTTCCAGATCCTCGACCAGGTGATCACCCGCCCGGACGCGATCCTGGCCTCCAACACCTCCTCGATCCCGCTGGTCAAGCTGGCCGTCGCGACCTCGCGGCCGGACCAGGTCATCGGCATCCACTTCTTCAACCCGGCCCCGGTGCAGAAGCTCGTCGAGCTGATCCCGGCGCTGACCACGGGCGAGGAGACGGTCAAGCGGGCCGAGGCCCTGGTGCGGGACGTGCTGGGCAAGCACGCGGTCCGCGCCCAGGACCGGTCCGGGTTCGTCGTCAACGCGCTCCTCGTCCCGTACCTGCTGTCCGCGATCCGGATGTTCGAGTCGGGCATCGCCAGCCGCGAGGACATCGACAACGGCATGGAGCTGGGCTGCGCCCACCCGATGGGCCCGCTCAAGCTGTCCGACCTGATCGGCCTGGACACCATCGCGTCGATCGCCGACTCGATGTACGCGGAGTACAAGGAGCCGCTCTACGCCGCTCCCCCACTGCTCCAGCGCATGGTCGACGCCGGCCGCCTGGGCCGCAAGACGGGCGCGGGCTTCTACCCGTACGCCTGATCCGTCCGGCCGGCCCTACGGCCGGCCGCCGAGCCGCAGGTGGTGCAGCAGGAGCAGCCCGGCCGCCATGTTGGCGGCCGGGATCTCCCCGCGGGCGATCATGTCCGGCACCAGCTTGAGCGGGACCCACTCCCGGCGCGAGGACTCGAAAGCGTCCTCGGGATGCCCGATGTGGGTGGCCCCGTCCGCCCAGTAGAGGTGGTGCCGGGCATCGGTCAGCCCGTTGGACGGCTCGACGGTCATGAGGTGGTGGAGCGGGCCGGGGCGCCAGCCCGACTCCTCCTCCATCTCGCGGGCCGCCGCGGCCGCGATGTCCTCACCGTCCTCGACCACCCCGGCGGGCAGTTCCCAGCCCCAGCTGTCGGTGATGAACCGGTGCCGCCAGAGCAGCAGCACCTCGTCGGCCTCGTTGACGGCCGTGGCGACGGCGACCGGACGCAGCCGGATCACGAAGTGGTCCAGGTGCCGGCCGTCGGGAAGTTCCACATCGGCGAGATTCACGTCGAACCAACGGTTCTTGTACACGGTCTGCTCGCTCAGATTCGTCCACTGCACGGTTGTGCCACCTTCCGTTCGAGTAGGTGGCAACATGGCAGCACCTCGGCCCGTCACAGCGGAACGCGCAGCGCCCCGTCGATGAGCCGCGCGGTCTCCTCCGCGCCCGTACAACCGCTGGTCAGAAGCTGTTCGCGGACCGTCCGCAGCCGGTCGCGCAGCCGCAGCGACTCCATGCCCTTGGCCCGCTCGGCCATCTCGGCCGCGGACGCCGCCGCCCGGTCCGCCTCCCCCTGACGCAGCTGGATCTCGCACAGCATCGCCAGCCGGTGCACCCGGCCGCGGTCGTGCGCCGGGGTGCCGACGGCGGCGGTCGCCTGGACCCGCGCGGCCTCCAGATCGCCCAGGCTGAGCAGCGCCTCGGCGACCTGGACGTTGACGAGCCCCGGCTGTACGTAGCCGGTCTCGTCCGGTTCGCTGCCCGGGCGGATCCGCTCGGCGGCCGCCTCCGCCTTGCGGATGCAGGCCAGTGCGGCCCCGGTGTCGCCGAGTTGGGCGTACGCCTTGGCCTGCATCGCGTACAGGTCGGCGGCCAGCGCCGGGGTGGTGTGCCGCCCGGCGGCCCGCAGCGCGGCCTCGGCGAAGGCGACGGCCTGGCGGTACTCCCGCAGGTGCAGGGACTGGTTGACGATCAGCGCGATGACGTACGCGCCGAGCCCCCGGTCGCCGCTCGCCTTGGCCAGGCGCAGGGCCTGGTGGAAGTAGCGCTGGGCCAAGCCGTGGGCGTCGGAGTCGTACGCGCAGATCCCCGCCACCGCCACCAGGGACCCCGTGGCCCGGTGGAGCCGGCGGCCGAGGTCGTCGGAGTAGCTCCCGCGCAGCATCGGCGCGGTCTCATTGCCCAGGAAGCGGACGATCCGGTCCCTCGTGGCGAGCCCGCCGGCCCGGCGGTACATCAGCTCGTAGTGGGCACGGGCGGACTTCAGGACCTCGATGTGCTCGGGACCGATCGGATGCGCGCCCTCACGGGAGACGTCGGCGTCCTCGGGCGGATTCTCCCATTCCCACACCGGGATGACGGCGGGCGTCCCGGTGACCGCCTCGGCGGCCAGCAGCTGCGGCCGGGCCTGGACGTCGGAACGCCACAGGGCGGCGGCCCGGTCCACGAACCCGCTGAGCGGCGAGGCGTGCAGCGGAACGGGCTGGTCGGCGGCGCCGAGCCCGATGTCGTCCAGCCCGAGGGGACGCCGCAGCCGCCCGCCGAGCACCTCGCAGATCAGGTCGGGGACCTGGCCCCGGGGCCGCTGGCCCTTCAACCACCGTGTCACGGCGGTGTGTTCGTAGCGCAGGGCGAGTCCGCGGGTGCGGCCTGCCTGGTTCACGTACGCGGCGAGTCCGGCGTGGGACATGCCCGCCTCGGCGAGGAGGGCGTCGAGCAGGACATTGGGCTGCATGGGCCGCTCCAAGGGCTCGTCGGTCTCAGGCTAGTGGGTGCGCGGTTCACACGGGGTGTGAACCGTGTACGCGCATAAATGCGATGCGCACTCTGCCGCACGGGCCCCTGGAGGCGCTTCACTGAAGAGCCTCGCCAAGAGGTAGCTCGGGTCGTCGGCTCCCCCTCGTACAGTGCGACGACCCGTCACCGCGCCGCCCGTTCTGCTGTCTGCCCGACACTCCATGGCAGGCGGGCGGCGCGTTCCGGCCCCGCCGGCGCCCGGTTGGTCGCCGCGCCCCGGCAGGGGCCGGGTCGAGAGCGCGCGCCGGGCTCATCCACCGGGCCCGGCGCGCGTGTCCGGGGCCGGTGGTCAGGACCGGTCGTTGCGGAGCACCAGCAGGGCGACGTCGTCGGCGAGCCGCCCGCCGGTGTGCCGCAGCAGAGCGGCGTGCACGCCCGCCACCAGCCGCGTGGGCGTGGCCGCCGCCTCCTGTGCGAGGACGCCCGCCAGATCGAAGAACCGGCCCGCCCGGTCGCGGGCGTCCTCGGCCCCGTCGGTGTACAGGAACAGCGTCTCACCGGGCCGGAGTTCCCCGCAGGCGCGCGCCCACACGTCCGCCGGTACGGGCACCACCCCGAGCGGCGGTAAGGTCTCACCCCCGGCCAGCGGCAGTACCTGCGTAGGCCGGTGCGCCGGATGGTCCAGCCCCGCCCCGGGGCCCCTCCCGGCGGTAGCCGGGGGAGAGGGAGGCGCGGGGTCCGGGGCGGCGCCCCGGCTGCGCGCGGCGCAGTGCTCCAGGACCGCCGCCGGGCGCAGCACGTACGGCCACGGGTGGCCGCAGTTCAGGGCCAGCAGGGCACCGTCCGGCGCGATCTGGAGGAGCAGGACCGTCACGAACTCCTCCGCCGCCCCGGAATCCGGCTCGGCCCGCGCCCGCTCACGGACATGACGGCCCAGCGCCCGCTCCATCCGCCGCAGCACACCGTCCAGCGAGGGCTCGTCGTACGCCCCCTCGCGGAAGGCTCCGAGCACGGCGG
Organism: Streptomyces xanthophaeus; assembly: GCF_030440515.1. Classification (GTDB taxonomy): domain Bacteria; phylum Actinomycetota; class Actinomycetes; order Streptomycetales; family Streptomycetaceae; genus Streptomyces; species Streptomyces kutzneri. Next base: position 6,472,289 of record NZ_CP076543.1, on the reverse strand, counting down.
CGGCCGCGCCCAGCGCGGGCAGCCCGTGGCCGCGGACGTCGCCGATCACCACCCGGATCCCGTACGCCGTCGGCACGGCCTCGTACAGGTCCCCGCCCACCGCCGCGCCCCGGCTCGCCGAGAGCTGCGCCGCGGCCGCCGTCAGGCCGCGTATCCGCCCCGGCAGCGGCCGCAGCAGCGCCCGCTGCGCGGCGCCCGCGATCTCCTGCGAGCGGCGCAGCTCGCCCAGCAGCTCGCGCCGCATGTGCAGCGCGCACCCGGTGGCCAGCAGCAGGAAGGCCGCGCAGGTGGCCATGCTCGGGACCAGCTGCCCCGGCGTGGACAGCTCCCAGGACACGGCTGCGCCGGCCCAGGCCAGGACGCACATCCGGCGCACCAGGGGCATCTCCCCACGCGTGATCATCCGTAGGACTCCCCTCCGGCCGGATCGATTGTGTCGACCGACCGGCACCCCGGACACGGGCCACCGGGGTTCTCACCCGAACGAGTGAGGGGCACGTCCGGTGGTCCGGACGTGCCCCTCACGCGGGTACGAAGCGGCTACGCGCCCCGGAGCACCGCCCCGGTCCGCTCGCCCGCCAGGGCCACCGCCGCGTCACGCGCGGCCGTGGACTCCTCGGCGGTCAGCGTCCGGTCGGCCGCGCGGAAGCGCAGCGCGTAGGCCAGGGACTTCTTGCCCTCGCCGACCTGCTCACCGGTGAACACGTCGAACAGCCGCAGCGATTCGAGGAGTTCGCCTGCGCCCTTGCGCAGCGCGGCCTCCACCGAGGACGCCGGGACCGACGCGTCGACGATCAGCGCCACGTCCTGGGTCGCCACCGGGAAGGAGGAGATCCGCGGGGCCTTGAGGGCCTCGCCGCCGGCCGCCGCGAGGCGGTCCAGGTCGATCTCCATCGCGCTGGTGCGGGCCGGCAGGCCCATCGCCTTGACCACGCGCGGGTGCAGCTCACCGGCGTGGCCGATGACCTGCTCGACCCCGCCGAGGGTGACGACCAGCTCGGCGCAGCGGCCCGGGTGCCAGGGGCCGTACTGGCCCTGGCGGACCACCAGCTCGGTGCCGGCCTCGACGGCCAGCGCGCGGGCGGCCTGGACCGCGTCCGCCCAGTCGGCCGGACGGCCCTTGCCCCACCAGCCGGCCTGCTCGCGCCCACCGGCCAGCACGACCGCGGCGTACCGCGGCTGCGCGGGCAGGGCCGCGTTCAGGGTGGCGATCTCCTCGTCCGTGGGACGCCGGTCGACGGGCAGCCGTACGGCGACACCCGGCTGGGCGGCGGCCCGGAAGACCGAACCGGTCTCGAAGAGCGCGAGGTCGTGGCTGCCCCGGCTGTCGTTGCGGCGCAGCGCGCCGAGCAGACCCGGCAGCAGCGTGGTGCGCAGCGCCGGCTCCTCGTCGGAGATCGGGTTGACCAGCTTGACGACCTGGCGGGCGACGTCGTGCGCGGGGAGCTGGAGCTGGTCGAAGACGCCCTCACCGATGAACGGGTAGCTGAGCGCCTCGACGTAGCCCGCGCCGGCCAGCGCGCGGCCGACCCGGCGGTGCAGCTGCTGCCGGGCGGTCAGACCGCGGCCGGAGGGCACCTGCGGGAGGGTCGACGGGAGGTTCCCGTAGCCCTCCAGCCGGATGACCTCTTCGGCGAGGTCGTTGGGCGCGGCGAGGTCGGGCCGCCACGAGGGGACGGTGACGACGAGCTCGTCCTGGCCGTAGACGTCGCAGCCGATCTCCTGGAGGCGGCGCACGACGGTCTCGCGGCCGTACTCCATGCCCGCCACCCGGTCCGGGTGGTCCGCGGGCATGGCGATGGTGCGGGGCGCGCCCGGGGCGACGACCTCGGTGACGCCCGCCTCGGCGGTGCCGCCCGCGAGGAGCACGAGCAGGTCGACGGTCCGCTGCGCGGCCGCGGCGGCGGCCTGCGGGTCGACGCCCCGCTCGAAGCGCTTGGAGGCCTCGGAGGACAGCTTCAGGCGGCGGGCGGTGCGCGAGATCGACACGGAGTCGAAGTGCGCGGCCTCGATGACGACGTCCGTGGTCCCCGTGACCTGGCCGGTCTCGGGGTCGGTGACGGAGTCGGCGATCTCGGTGTTGGCGCCGCCCATGACACCGGCGAGGCCGATCGGCCCGCTGTTGTCGGTGATCACCAGGTCTTCGGCGTCGAGCGTGCGCTTGACCCCGTCGAGGGTGGTGAACTTCTCGCCCTGCTCGGCGCGGCGGACACCGATGGTGCCCTCGACCGACGAGCGGTCGTAGGCGTGCAGCGGCTGGCCGAGCTCCAGCATCACGTAGTTGGTGATGTCCACGGCGAGCGAGATCGGGCGCATGCCCGCCTTCTGCAGGCGGCGGGTCAGCCAGATCGGGGAGCGCGCGTCGGGGTCGAGACCGGTCACCGTGCGGGCGGTGAAGCGGTCGCAGCCGGCCGGGTCGTCGACCTTGACGGGGTAGCCGTACGAGTTCGGCGCGGGCACGTCGAGCAGCGCCGGGTCGCGCAGCGGCAGGCCGTAGGCGGTGGCCGCCTCACGGGCGACACCGCGCATGGACATGCAGTAGCCGCGGTCCGGGGTGATGTCGATGTCGAGGACCTCGTCGACGAGCTGGAGCAGCTCGATCGCGTCGGTGCCGACCTCGTGCTCGTGCGGCAGCACGATGATGCCGTGCGTGCCGTCGTCGCCCATGCCCAGCTCGTCGCCGGAGCAGATCATGCCGTGCGAGGTGCGGCCGTAGGTCTTGCGCGCGGCGATCGCGAAGTCGCCGGGCAGGACCGCGCCGGGCAGCACCACGACGACCTTGTCGCCGACGGCGAAGTTCCGGGCGCCGCAGACGATCTCCTGCGGCTCGCCGGTGCCGTTGGCCTGGCCGACGTCGACCGTGCAGAAGCGGATCGGCTTGCGGAAGCCCTCCAGCTCCTCGATGGTCAGCACCTGACCAACGACGAGCGGGCCCTTGAGGCCGCCGCCGAGCTGCTCGACGGTCTCGACCTCGAGGCCGGCGTCGACCAGCTTGGCCGCCACGTCACGGCCGGTTTCACCCGCGGGGAGATCGACGTACTCCCGCAGCCAGGAAAGCGGGACGCGCATCAGATCTCACTCCCGAACGGCCGGGTGAAGCGAACGTCACCCTCGACCATGTCTCGCATGTCTTCGACGTTGTGGCGGAACATCAGCATCCGTTCGATGCCGAACCCGAAGGCGAACCCGCTGTACTTCTCGGGGTCCACACCGCAGGCGACGAGCACCTTGGGGTTGACCATGCCGCAGCCGCCGAGCTCGATCCAGCCCTCGCTGGAGCAGGTACGGCACGGGCGGTCGGGGTTGCCCACCGACTCGCCGCGGCACACGTAGCACTGCATGTCCATCTCGGCGGACGGCTCGGTGAAGGGGAAGAAGTGCGGGCGCAGGCGCGTGGTGGTGCCCTCGCCGAACAGCTCCTGGACCATGTGGTCCATGGTGCCCTTGAGGTCCGCCATGGTCAGGCCCTCGTCCACGGCGAGCAGCTCGACCTGGTGGAAGACCGGGGTGTGCGTCGCGTCGAGCTCGTCGGTGCGGTACACGCGGCCCGGGCAGACGATGTAGACGGGGGGCTTGCGCTCCAGCAGCGAGCGCGCCTGCACCGGGGAGGTGTGGGTGCGCAGCACGACGCCGGACTCGTCGCCCTGGGTGCCCTCGGGCCCCTGGACGAAGAAGGTGTCCTGCATCTGGCGCGCCGGGTGGTCGGGCGTGAAGTTGAGGGCGTCGAAGTTGAACCACTCGGCCTCCACCTCCGGCCCCTCGGCGACCTCGTACCCCATGGCCACGAAGATGTCCGCGATGCGGTCCATCAGCGTGGTCAGGGGGTGACGGGCGCCGGCGGGGACGCGGTCGTAGGGCAGCGTGACGTCCACGGCCTCCTCGACCAGCACCCGCTCGTCGCGCTCCGCCTCCAGCGCGACCGTGCGGGCCCCGAAGGCCTTGTTCACGGCGCCGCGGGCCTGGCCCACGCGCTTGCCCGCCTCGGCCTTGGCCTGCGGGGGCAGCGCGCCGATCTCGCGGTTGGCGAGCGCCAGGGGCGAGCGGTCGCCCATGTGCGCGGTCTTCGCCTCACGCAGCGCGTCGAGGTCGCCGGCGGACGCGAAGGCGGCGAGCGCCTCGTCCCGCATGCGCTCGATCTCTTCCGGTTTCAGTGCCTCGACCTCGACAGGGTCGTACGACTTGTTCGGTGCCGACATCTCTTCCCGTACTTCCGATGGCTGGCTGGATGGGTCCCCCGCGCGACGCGCAGGACGCGCTCGGCACAAGGACACAAAGGTGCCAAAGGACGAGTCTAAAGGCCGCTGGGGGTGGAGGAGCCCGTGGGCCGCCTGCCGAGACTCTCCGCAGGACTACTGCGTGAGGTACGCGGGGGCGCTCACGGGCAGGATAAATCGGAACTCGGCGCCGCCGCCGGGCCCGCGGCCGACCGTGATGGTCCCGCCGTGGGCCTCCACGATGCCCTTGACGATGTACAGGCCCAGGCCGGTGCCGCCGCGCTTGCTCCCCCGCCAGAAGCGGGTGAAGACGCGGCCCATCGACTCCTCGGGGATCCCGGGGCCTTCGTCGGTCACGGTGACGGCGGTTCCCTTCTCATGCGGCGACACACCGATGGTGACCGTTCCCTCTCCGTGGCGCACCGCATTTTCCAGGAGGTTGCCGAGGATCTGGTCGATCTTGTCCGGATCGGCCCACAGATCGGGGAGCGGGCGGCTGACGCTCACGAGGAACCGCTCGGGATCCTGCCCGTTCGCGGTGAGCGCCTGCACGTGGCGGCCGACGGCGGTGGCGATGTCCACCGGCTGGCGGCGCACCTCCAGGCGGCCGGAGTCGATGCGGGAGATGTCGAGCAGTTCGGCGATGAGACGGGTGACGCGGTTGGCGTCGGCGTCGACGGTCTCCAGCATCAGCCGCTTCTGGTCGTCGGTGAACCGCTCCCATTTGGCGAGCAGGGTGGCCGTGAACCCCTTGACCGAGGTCAGCGGGGAGCGCAGCTCGTGGGCGACGGTGGCGATGAGCTCGGCGTGGCTGCGCTCGGTGCGCCGGCGGGCCTCGGTACCGCGCAGGGTGACCACGAGGCGGCGCAGCGGCCCGGTGGGGTGCGTACGGACGTAGCTGGCGGAGACCAGCACCTCGCGCCCGCCCGGAAGCAGGAGGTTGCGCTCGGGCTGCCCGCGGCGGGTGGCGAGGCCCCCGTACGGGTCGGTCAGCGCCCACCAGCGGCGGCCTTCGAGGTCTTCGAGCGGGAGCGCCCGCTCGATGCGCGTGCCGAGCGCCTGGGCGGGGTCGGTCGCGGTCATCCGGGCCGCGGCCCGGTTGAAGCAGATCACGTGCCCGGTGGCGTCGGCGACGACGAGCCCGTCGGGCAGGCAGTCGGGGTCGATCCCGAAGGCGAGCCCCTCACCGGGTGCCCCGCTCCCCAGGACCGCCCCGCGGGCCGCGCCCTGCGGCGGTACGCCGCGCAGCGCGTCGGAGGCGCGTGCGGGGGGCACGGCATCGATGGGCCCGCCCGTACGGGCGCAGAGGCCGACCGGCAACGGCGGACCGGCCGACGTATCGGCCTCCGGCGAGCTGTTCGTACCGACGGTCATGTCCCCGTACCCCACATCTCCGAGTAGCGCAGTGGGCCCCCCGGGCCGCCACATTACTAGCTGGGGGTCACAGAGCGGCACCCTCCGGGCGCCCGCTGTGCACGCGCGGACGCGTAGAGGCACACGGCGGCGGCCGTCGCCAGGTTCAGGCTCTCCGCCTTTCCGTGGATCGGGACCCGTACGACGGCGTCCGCCAGGGCCCTGGTCTCCTCCGGCAGACCCCACGCCTCGTTGCCGAAGACCCAGGCGGAGGGCCCGCCCATGGTGCCCGCGTCCAGCTCGGCGTCGAGGTCGTCGTCACCGGCGCCGTCGGCCGCCAGGATGCGTACGCCGGCCGCCCGGAGTCCCTCGACGGCCTGTTCGACGGGAACGCCGACCGCGACCGGGAGGTGGAAGAGGGAGCCCACGGAGGCCCGTACCGACTTGGGGTTGTAGAGGTCCACGGAGGCGTCGGTCAGCACCACCGCGTCGGCGCCCGCGGCGTCCGCGCAGCGCAGCACCGTACCGGCGTTGCCGGGGTCGCGGACGTGCGCGAGGACGGCGACGAGCTTGGGGCGCGCCTTCAGGATGTCCTCGAACGGGGAGTCCAGGAAGTGGCAGACACCGACCAGGCCCTGCGGGGTGACGGTCTGGGAGACCTCGGCGAGCACCTCGTCGGAGGCGTAGTGGACGCGGGCACCCGCGTCCAGGGCGGCCCCGATGATCCCGGAGTAGCGCTCGGCGGCCTCGACGGTGGCGAACAGCTCGATCAGGGTCGACTCGCCCGTGGGACCGCGGTGCTCGACGGCCTCGCGGACGGCCTGCGGGCCCTCGGCGATGAAGCGGCGCTCCTTGGTGCGGAAGTTGCGCCGCGCCAGGCGCCTGGCGGCGGCCACCCGCGGGGACCGGGGGGAGATCAGCTCGTCGGGGTGACCCATGGTGTGTGCGGTTCTCTTTCGGGGTTCCGGGCGGGACGGGGGCTGGACGGGGCGGGGCGGCGGGGCGCGGCGCGGGGCGGCCGCGGCGCGGAAAGCACACGGACCCGCAGGCGAATGCCTGCGGGTCCGTGGGGGCCGGCCCTGGGTGAGCTGGGCCGGCTAGCCCTTAGGCAGCGGCCTTGGGGGCGTTGACGTCGGCCGGAAGCGCCTTCTGCGCGACCTCGACGAGCGCGGCGAACGCGTTGGCGTCGTTGACGGCCAGCTCCGCGAGGATCTTGCGGTCCACCTCGATGTTGGCGGCCTTCAGACCCTGGATGAGGCGGTTGTACGTCATGCCGTTCTGGCGGGCAGCGGCGTTGATGCGCTGGATCCACAGCTGACGGAAGTCGCCCTTGCGCTTCTTGCGGTCGTTGAAGTTGTAGACCAGCGAGTGGGTGACCTGCTCCTTGGCCTTGCGGTACAGGCGCGAACGCTGACCGCGGTAGCCGGAGGCCGCCTCGAGGATCGCCCGGCGCTTCTTGTGGGCGTTTACTGCCCGCTTGACGCGTGCCACTTTTTAACTCCTTGTAGCGGGGCCGTGGGTGTCTTCACACAGCCCGAAATTCGATGGGGTCCCGGTCTCGACGTGCGTCCGCTCCCGGCAGGGGGAGCGGAGACGTCAGATGCCGAGAAGCTTCTTGATCTTCGCGGCGTCGCCGGGGGCCATCTCCGCGGTGCCGGTGAGGCGGCGGGTGACACGGGACGACTTGTGCTCGAGCAGGTGGCGCTTGCCGGCGCGCTCGCGGAGCACCTTGCCGGAGCCGGTGACCTTGAAGCGCTTCTTGGTACCGCTGTGCGTCTTGTTCTTCGGCATGGCGCCGTTATCTCCTCGTCGGTGGCGCTCCCACCGGTCCGGTACGGGACCGGCTTACGGGAGCGTCATGTTGTGTCGGGTGATCCCGGGACGGGGTGTCCTGGAATCAGGCCTCGGCGTTCGCCTCGTCGGCCGGAGCCTCTTCGGCAGCGGCCTCGGTGGCCTCGGCGGAGGCGACCTCGGTGGTGTCATCGACCTCGACGGCGGCGTCCTCGGAAGGAGCCTCGTCTTCGGTGTGGGCGACACCCTGGCGCTCCGCCTTGCGGGCGGCCTGCGCCTCGCGGGCTTCGGCCATCGCCTCGGTCTTCTTCTTGTGCGGACCGAGGACCATGATCATGTTTCGGCCGTCCTGCTTCGGGTTCGACTCGATGAACCCGAGGTCCTCGACGTCCGAGGCGAGACGCTGCAGCAGTCGGTAGCCGAGTTCCGGCCGGGACTGCTCGCGACCACGGAACATGATCGTGATCTTGACCTTGTCGCCCTGCTTGAGGAACCGAACGACGTGACCCTTCTTGGTGTCATAGTCGTGCGGGTCGATCTTCGGCCGGAGCTTCATTTCCTTGATGACCGTGTGCGCCTGGTTCTTGCGCGCCTCACGGGCCTTCATGGCCGACTCGTACTTGAACTTGCCGTAGTCCATGAGCTTGCAGACCGGCGGGCGTGCGGACGCCGCGACCTCGACCAGGTCGAGGTCGTACTCCTGCGCGAGCTCAAGCGCCTTGGCAAGCGGCACGATGCCGACCTGCTCGCCGCTGGGACCGACAAGCCGTACCTCGGGAACGCGAATCCGGTCGTTGATGCGGGGCTCGGTGCTGATGGATCCTCCTCGGTAGCACCACACGGCTGCCTGGCAGACAGCCGCTGACGTGTATTTCCGTCAGACCGACCGCAGCGGGAGAATGAAAAAAGCCCCGCCGGGCACAGGCAGGGGCTCCAAAACAACCGGAACACCGCCGCGTGCAAACCGCGGGGCGTAAACTCGGGCAGCTTTCCATCGTCCGTACGGAACGATGGATGCCGCCTGACCGGTGACCCGCCGCCCCGGAGGGCAGTCAGGTGGGAGAACGGAGCCTCCACTTGTGGGCCGGGCACAGAAGTGTCCGGCCGGTCGAAGTACATACTAGCACCCGCGCCGCAAGCCCGCCGCACGGCATATCGTGGGGCGCATGACTGACGCGACACCCCCCACCGAACCCGCTGCCGACGGCACCCCCGACTACGACACCATGACCCGCGACATCGCGGACGTGCCCGCCGTCGAGGTGATCACCACGGTGGCCGTGCACCTGCTGAGCGCCGCGGCGGTCAACCTGGGCCTGGACAAGCCGGACTCCGAGCACAAGGACCTCGACGAGGCCCGCAAGCTGATCACGGCCCTGGCCGGTCTGGTCACCGCGAGCGCCACCGAGATCAGCTCCTTCCACGCCGCCCCGCTGCGCGACGGCCTGAAGTCGCTCCAGCTGGCCTTCCGCGAGGCCTCGATCGTGCCGGACGAGCCGGGCCAGGGGCCGGGCGAGAAGTTCACGGGTCCCGTCTTCGGCTGAGCCCGTACCGGAAAGACAGCAGGACGACGGCCGGTGCGCCCCGCATGGGGCGCACCGGCCGTCGTCGTGTCCGGGGGCCGCGCGGCCGCCGTACGGTCAGGGCCGCGCACGGGCCGGCAGATCGCTCATCGGGATTCCCGGCGGTCAGCGGGTGAACAGGGGCTCGCCGGGCGGAGCCGGAGCGTCCGACGGGAGCAGCGCCAGGTCCAGCCCGCGGACCAGCCGGGCCCGCAGCGTGGTGTCCGCCGCCAGCGCCTCGGCGACGCGCCGGGCCGCCGCGGACGCCTGCGCGCCCCCGGCCAGCACGATCGCCAGGGTGCCGTCGGAGTCCGCGCCGCCCGGGCCGAGGTGGGCGCGCAGGACGGCCGGCTCCGCGGACACGGCGGCCCGTACGGCCTCCCGTACGGCGGGATCGGCCAGCGGACCCGCGTCGGTGCGGCCCTCGGCGAGCGCGAGCAGCGCGGAGCCGGTCAGCTGGTACGTGACCGGGCCGGCCAGGTCCAGGACCACGGTGTCGGCCTTCTCGTGCGCGGCGGCCGCCAGCGCCTGGTGCAGCGGGACGGCCACCGGCCGGGCCGCGGGGTCCCAGAGCGCGAGCGAGGCGATCGAGGTGAAGGCGGGCAGCGCCCGCCGGTCGCCCGCCCGCAGGGTCGGGACGGCCATGTCACTGGTCTTCTCGCGCTTCAGGCCCGTCTCCGGGTCGGTCTCCACCTCACCGAGGACGGCGACCACCGGGACCAGCAGGCGGGCGCCCTTGAGCGCGGCCAGCACCTCCGGCTCCTTCGCCCGGTCCCCGGACCAGGCGGCCAGAGCCGCGGTCAGCCGGGGATCGGCGGAGCCGTCGTCGTCGGAGAATCCCGGGTCGGGAATGTTCTTGTTCGCCATGTTCGCCACAGTTACCCGACCCTACTGTGCCGCGTACGGGTCCTGGCCACGGCCCCAGGTGCCCCGGCGCGGGCGCCGCGCGAGTACGGCGGCCAGGACGAGCAGCACCGCCCCCGCGACCGCGGCCGCCGGGGCTCCCAGCCGCGCGCGCCGCTCGGGCGGGCGGACCGGCTCGGGGCCGGGGCCGAAGTAGGTGCTCCCGGCCGCGGCGGGCACGGGCGCCGGAGCGTCCGGGCGCATCCCCTCGGCGGCCTGGAGGGCGGCGACCGGATCGATCAGCCCGTGACCGCGGGCGTCGTCGCGGCCGCCGGCCGGGGAGTCGGAGGCGGTCGCCTCCAGCAGCTTCTTCACCTGGGCCGGCGTCAGGTCGGGGTGCGCGGACAGGACGAGGGCCACGGAGCCGGAGACGAAGGCCGCCGCGGCGCTGGTGCCCCAGCCCTCGTAGTACGAGCGGTCGGGGTCGGCGATGACGACGTCGACGCCGGGGGCGCTGACGGTGGCGTACCAGTTACGGGTGGAGAACTTGGCCTTCTTGCCCCGCCGGTCGACAGCGGTGACGGCGATGACCCCCGGATAGGCGGCCGGGTAGGAGACACGGTCGCCGGCCTCGCCGCCGTTGCCCGCGGAGGCCACGACGACCACGCCCTTGGCGAGGGCGTACTGGACGGCCTCGTCCTCCCCCGCCTCGTGGTGGGCGGAGTCGCTGTCGTCGCCGAGGGACAGGTTGATCACGTCCGCGCCGTGGTCCGCGGCCCACCGGATGCCCTCGGCGAGGGACCCGCCCTTGCTGTCGCGGGCCTTGGCGCGGCCCGGGTCGCCCTCTTCGAGAATCACCCGGACGGGCAGGATCCGTGCCTGCGGGGCCATGCCGAGGACACCCTGGCCGCGGCTGGGGCCGTGGCCGTGCCCGGCGATGATGCTGGCCATGGCCGTTCCGTGGCGGGCCCAGGCGCGGTCGCCGGGGCCGGCTCCCATGCCGATGAGGTCGGTGCCGGGAAGAACCTGGCCGGAGAGGTCGGGATGGGACTCGTCGACGCCGGTGTCCAGGACGGCGACGGTCACTCCGGCGCCCCGGGTGGTGCCCCAGGCCTCCTCGGCGCGCAGGGCCAGCAGGCCCCACTGGCGGTCGCGGATGTTGTCGGCGGCGGCGGGGGTCGCGGTGGCGGACACGAGGAGGGTCGCGGCGAGCAGGGCGGCGGCCGCCTGCCCCGAGGCCCGGCGGATCATCGGGTGGGCTCCGGGGTGGGTGTGGCGGGCGGTGCGGGCGGTGCGGCGAGGAAGGCGAGGCCGTGGCCGACGCGGTCGGCGAGCGCCTGGGCCTCGTGGCCGAGACCGGCCTGGGCGGCGGCTCCCGTGGCGTCCTTCTTCATCAGGTCCGCGGCGGGGCGGGGCCCGTCCAGGGCTCGGCCGTCGGCGAAGGCGGAGACGGTGTAGACGACGACGGGTGCCTCGGTGAGTACGGAGGCGGCCCAGGCGCCGCGCTGCGCGTCGGTGAACCCGTACGCGGGCGGAGCGGGGATCCGGCCCTTGAGGGCGGTCATCGTGGGGGCGTCGGCGGGGGTGAAGACCATGCCGACGGTGATCAGCGAGCTTCGGGTGGCGTCGGTGTAGGTGGCGCGCAGCACGCGGGTGCAGCCGGTGGCGGCCAGCAGGGCCTGCCAGTCGGCGGCGAGGGCTGCCGGGCAGTCGGCGTCGGGGGCGAGCGCGATCCGGGTCCAGGTGCGGTCGGAGCCGCCGGGGCCGGCGGAGGGGCCGGTCAGGACGGGCGGGAGCAGGCTGTCGACGGGGGCGGCACGCCACAGCGACCCGGCCTTGCGGTAGACGGCGTCGGCGGGGAGGGGACGGGCCGCGGCGCGGTGTTCGGCCCAGGTGGTGAGGGCGGCCCCGCCGACGAGGCCGCTGCCGAGGAGGACGCAGAGCGTGGCGGCGAGGACCCGTACGGGGTGGCGGCGCGTGTTCGCGTGCGTGGGCCGGGGCTGGGGCGGGATCGGTTCGGGCTCGCCCAGGATCGCGGTCCGCGGTGTCGTCGTGGTCATCCGGCGGCTCCGCCCCCCGTTCCGTACGGCTGCCTGCCCGTACTCTACGGCGTCGCCGCAGCAAGGTGGATCCCGGTACCACCCCGGAACCGGCCCCACCGCACCGATCCGGCCCCGCCGCACCGATCCGGCCCCGCCGGCGTTCGAGCACGGGATCCGGGGCGGAGCCCCGGTCGTCGAGCCGCGACCGGGCAGCCGGCCGCACCACCCCGGCCCGTCGGCGCCCGAGGCGCGGGGCACTACCCACCGGTAGAGACCTCTGGCAAGCTGCCGCCCATGAATTCCCCCGCCACCGACCGCGCCCGGTACGACCGGGCGACCGCGCACCTGGACGCGCCGCTGGCCATCGTGGATCTCGACGCCTTCGACGCCAACGCCGACGATCTCGTCCGCCGCGCCGCCGGCAAGCCGGTCCGGGTCGCGAGCAAGTCGGTCCGGTGCCGTGCGCTGCTGGAACGGGTCCTCGCCCGCCCCGGGTTCGCCGGGATCATGTCGTACACCCTCGCCGAATCGCTCTGGCTGGCCCGGTCCGGGTTCGAGGACGTGCTCCTCGCCTATCCCTCCGCCGACCGGGCCGGCTTCGGCGAGCTGGCGGGCGACGCCAAACTGGCCGGCGCCGTCACGGTGATGGTGGACGACCTCGCGCAGCTGGACCTGATCGACGCCGCCCGGGACGGCGGCGCCGAGGAGGTCCGGGTCTGTCTGGAGCTGGACACGTCCCTGCAACTGCTCGGCGGTCGGGTACGGATCGGGGCCCGCCGCTCCCCGCTGCGCGAGCCCGAGCAGCTGGCCGGGCTGGCCCGGGTGGTGGCCGACCGGCCCGGGTTCCGGGTCGTGGGGCTGATGGCGTACGAGGGGCACGTCGCGGGGGTCGGGGACTCGCTGGCGGGTCGCCCGCTGCGCTCCCGGACGATCCGGCTGATGCAGGGCGCGGCCCGCAGGGAGCTGGCGGCGCGACGGGCCGAGGTGGTGCGGGCCGTGCGGGCCGTCGTACCGGATCTGGAGTTCGTCAACGGCGGCGGTACCGGCAGCGTGCAGCAGACGGCCGCCGAGGACGCGGTGACCGAGATAGCCGCGGGTTCGGGCCTGTACATGCCCCGGCTGTTCGACAACTACACGTCGTTCAGCGGGCGTCCGGCGGCCCTGTTCGCCCAGCCCGTGGTGCGCAGGCCCGGGGTGGGCGTGGTGACGGTGCTCGGGGGCGGCTATCCGGCCTCCGGTGCGGCCGGGGCGGACCGGCTGCCGGTCCCGTACCTGCCGCAGGGGCTGCGCTACGACCCCCAGGAGGGCGCGGGCGAGGTGCAGACCCCGCTGCTCGGGAGCCCGGCCGATGATCTGCTGATCGGCGACCGGGTCTGGTTCCGGCACGCGAAGGCGGGCGAACTGTGCGAGCGGTTCGACACCTTGCACCTGGTCGAGGGCGATCGGGTCACCGGCAGCGTGCCGACCTACCGGGGTGAGGGGCGGACCTTCCTCTAGATACGGAACGGGTACGGGCTAGATACGGGTGACGGGCTTGTGGACGAAGCCGGTCAGCGGTGCGAGCACCTTCCAGTCGAGCGTTTCGTAGAGCGCCCGGCCCTGGACGGTCGCGCCCAGGATGCCGGTGGCCGCACCGTTCTCGACGGCCGCGCCGGTGAGTGCGCCCATCACCACCGTCCCGAGGCCGCGGCGCTGGTGGGCCTCCTCGGTGATGATCTGGTCGAAGACGCAGGCGGCGCCGGCCAGCCCGATCCGGCCGCGCGCGGCGAGCTCCCCGCCGGCGGTCAGGACGCGTACGCCGACGACACCGTCGGCGGTCCCGGTGGTGACGGTGTAGCCGTCAGGCGGGCGCACGACGGACGGACGCAGATCGACGGCCATCAGGAAGCCGGGATCGGTCGGCTCCCACTCGGGCGGGAACCACGGCTCCATGACGTCGGGTGCCACGAAGGCCTTGATCCAGGTGGCCGGTTCGGTGATCCCCCCGACGAGACCGCGTGCGGCCGCGGCATCGGCGTCGAGCAGGACGTGCCGGACGGTCTGGGTGGGCAGCCCGACCCGGACGCTCAGTCCCCACGGCGTGTCCACCGGCTTCGGCACCCGCCGCGAGACGGTCCAACCCTCGACCCACGAGCGCGCGAGCTCCCACATCCGGACACCCCTCCAAGTAATGACTGCCACTTGAATTCGGATGTTACCCAGGCGGGGTGACAGCCATCGCCTGCCGAGCCTCGTGGGCCTGCTCGCCCGCTCGCCCGCTCCCCCGGTCGTCTAGTACACGGAGTCCGTCTGGTCGGGGACGACGCTCCGGTCGCCCCGCAGGACCGGTCCCTTGGTGCCGTCGTGGTCGACGTAGCCGGTCGTCGCGCACGGGTAGGGGTCGGCCTTGCGCTTCTTGGGTTCGATGAACATGGGGTTGACGATCCAGCGGCCGTCGCTGTTGTCGTACGCCCGGCACATCAGCTCGTTCTTGTTGCGGTTCACGACCAGCCGCAGGGCGGTGGCGTCGCGCAGGAACGAGATGTCGGTGTCGGAGTCGCCGGCGGCGAACACCTGGCGTCGGGCGGCGGGCTGGACCTTCTCGGCGGCCGCGCCGCGTACGCCGAAGACCTCCTTGTTGATCCAGCAGCGCTTGCCGTCGATGTAGGTGATCATCGTGTCGGCGCCGTCCCGGACGGTTCCGCAGCCCTGGAGGTGGGCGGTGAACTTCCCGCCGTACGTGGTGGTGTTGCGGATGCCTATGACGTGGTCGGCCTCGATGCCGGTGCCCTGGGCCCAGACCTCGACCACGGGCTGCGGGGAGGCCGAGCTGATCCACACGTCGAAGCCGGCCTTCTGCAGACCCTTGATCAGGTCTTTCTGCTGGTCGTAGTAGCGGACCCAGCCGGTGGCGGTGGTCGTGGTGCCGACCCGCTGCGTGGCGCCGACGGGCGCGGCGAGGTTCTCGGTGCGGGCGGCGGCGGCGAAGCCTCGGATCTCGCGTGCGGTCCAGCCCTGCATCAGCTGGGGGAGCCAGGCGTAGGAGGGTTCGGTGGTGCGGCGGTCCCAGCCGGTGAAGGCGGGGGCGCCGGCGCGGGTCGCGGCGGTGCCGTAGACGGCGTTGATCTCGTCGGCGCAGCCGGCTCCGGCGGGGGTTCCGGTGGGCAGAGGGGCGCCGGGGCGGGCGAGGGCGCCGCAGGCGTCGGTCAGGGCCTCGGTGGCGGCGGGGGTGAGGTGGCGGCTGGTGGTGGACCAGTCGCCTGCGGCGGGCTGGCGGATCCGGCCGTTGCGCAGGAGCCAGAACATGGTGGCGTCGCCGACGTCGTTCTTGACGACGGTGTTGTCCCAGTCGAAGACGGCGACGGGCTTGGCGCGGTTCGGCCGGTACGGGCTGCAGCTGCCGTACCGGTCGATGAGCTGCTGGAGGCGGGCCTGGTTGTCCCCGTACCAGCCGGAGCCGACGGTGACCTTGGGACATGGGGTGTGCGCGGCCTGGGCCGGCGGGGCCGCCAGGAGGCCGGATCCGGTGACCGCGGCGAGGGCGAGGGGGGCTGCCCATTTTCTCTGCATGCTGCTCCTTCGAGGGTCGGGACAGCCCTGAGGGACCGGCCGGGCACCTTGTGGTGCCCGGCCGGCCGGGGTGCGGTGCGATGGGGTGCGGTGGGCCTACAGCGGGGTCACGTAGGCGCCGGAGATACCGCCGTCGACGAGGAAGTCGGTGGCGTTGATGAAGGAGGAGTCGTCGCTGGCGAGGAAGGCGACGGCGGCGGCGATCTCGGTGGGCTCGGCGAAGCGGCCCAGCGGGATGTGGACGAGGCGGCGGGCGGCGCGCTCGGGGTCCTTGGCGAACAGTTCCTGCAGCAGGGGGGTGTTCACGGGCCCCGGGCACAGGGCGTTGACGCGGATGCCCTCGCGGGCGAACTGCACGCCGAGCTCGCGGGACATGGCCAGGACGCCGCCCTTGGAGGCGGTGTAGGAGATCTGGGAGGTGGCGGCGCCCATGATGGCGACGAAGGAGGCGGTGTTGATGATGGAGCCGCGGCCCTGTCGCTGCATGTAGGGCAGGGCGGCCTTGCAGCACAGGTAGACGGAGGTGAGGTTGACGTCCTGGACGCGCTTCCAGGCCTCCAGGCCGGTGGTCAGGATGGAGTCGTCGTCCGGGGGCGAGATGCCCGCGTTGTTGAAGGCGATGTCCACGGAGCCGTAGGTGTCGAAGGCGGCCTTGAAGAGCGCCTCGACCTCCTCGGGGCTGGTGACGTCGACCTTGACGAACAGACCGCCGACCTCTTCGGCCGCGGCCTTGCCCGCCGTCTCGTCGATGTCGGCGCAGACGACGTTGGCGCCCTCGGAGGCCAGGCGGCGGGCGGTGGCCAGGCCGATGCCGCTGCCGGCTCCGGTGATGACGGCGGTACGGCCGACCAGGCGGCGGCAGATGATCTCTTCGTTGGACATGTGCTTCAGGCCTCCGTGCTGATGAAGACGTTCTTGGTCTCGGTGAAAGCGGTGAGGGCGTCGGGTCCGAGCTCGCGGCCGAGCCCGGACTGCTTGTAGCCGCCGAAGGGGGTCCAGTAGCGGACGCTGCTGTGGGAGTTGACGGACAGGTTGCCGGCGGCGACGGCGCGCGAGACGCGCAGCGCGCGCCCGACGTCGCGGGTCCAGAGGGAGCCGGAGAGGCCGTACTCGGTCGCGTTGGCCAGGCGTACGGCGTCCTCCTCGTCCTCGAAGGGCAGGACGACGGCGACCGGTCCGAAGACCTCCTCGGCGGCCACGGGCGCGGTGGGGGCGACGTCCGTGACGAGGGTGGGCGGGTACCAGAAGCCGGGGCCTTCGGGGGCGGTGCCGCGGATGGCGGTGAGGTCGTCGGTGACGAAGGACCGTACGCGGTCCAGCTGGGTCCGGGAGATCAGCGGGCCCATCTGGGTCTTCTCGTCGAGCGGGTCGCCGACGGTCACGGCCGCGATGCCGGGGGCGACGAGCTCCAGGAAGCGGTCGTAGGCGGAGCGCTGTACGAGGATGCGGGTGCGGGCGCAGCAGTCCTGGCCGGTGTTGTCGAGGAAGGCCATGGGGGCGGCGGCCGCCGCTGCTTCGAGGTCGGCGTCGGCGAAGACGATGTTGGGGCTCTTGCCGCCGAGTTCGAGGGTGACGCGCTTCACCCGGTCGGCGCACTTGGCCATGATCTGCTTGCCGACGCGGGTGGACCCGGTGAAGACGATCTTCGCGACGCCGGGGTGTTCGACGAGTGCGTCGCCGGCGACGTCCCCGCGGCCGGGGAGCACCTGGAAGAGGTGCTCGGGGATCCCGGCTTCGAGGGCGAGTTCGGCGAGGCGCAGGGCGGTCAGCGGGGTGGTCTCGGCGGGCTTGAGGATGACGGCGTTGCCGGCGGCGAGGGCCGGGGCCAGGCCCCAGGCGGCGATCGGCATGGGGAAGTTCCACGGGGCGATCACGCCGATGACGCCGAGGGGTTCGAGGAAGGTGATGTCGATGCCGCCGGCGACGGGGATCTGGCGGCCGGAGAGCCGTTCCACTCCCCCGGCGGCGAAGTCGAGGAGGTCGCGTACGTTGCCCGCTTCCCAGCGGGCGTTGCCGATGGTGTGGCCGGCTTCGCGGACCTCCAGCCGGGCCAGTTCCTCGATGTGGCCGTCGACGACCGCGGCGAAGCGGCGCAGCAGCCGGGCCCGGTCGGCGGGGGCGGCCGCGGCCCAGGCGCGCTGGGCCGCGGCGGCCCGGGTGACGGCGGCGTCGACGTCGTCCCGTGTGGCGGCCGGGACGACGGCGACGGTTTCCTCGGTGGCCGGATTCAACACTTCCAGCGCATCGGACACGTGGTGCCTCACAGTTTCGTTCGGTGGCGTGCGGTGGCTACAGGCGTTCGAAGGAGCGGCGCAGCTCCCAGTCGGTCACCGCGGAGTCGTAGGCGTCGAGTTCCACGCGGGCCATGTTCCGGTAGTGCGCGACCACTTCGGGGCCGAAGGCGGCCTTGGCGATCTCGCTGTTCTCCCAGAGCTCGGCGGCCTCGCGCAGGGTGGCGGGGACGTGTGCGTAGTCGGCGGTGTAGGCGTTCCCGCCGCAGGCCTCGGGGAGCTCCAGGCGGTTCTCGATGCCGTAGAGCCCGGCCGCGACCAGGCCGGCGACGGCGAGATACGGGTTGACGTCACCGCCGGGGAGGCGGTTCTCGAAGCGCATGGAGCGGCCGTGGCCGACGACCCGGAGTGCGCAGGTCCGGTTGTCCACGCCCCAGGCGACGGCGGTCGGCGCGAAGGATCCCGGCCGGAAACGCTTGTACGAATTGATGTTGGGGGCGTAGAGAAGGGAGAAGTCGCGCAGCGCGGCCAGCTGGCCGGCCAGGAAGTGCCGCATCACCGGTGACATTCCGCCTGGGCCGTCCCCGGCCATCGCGTTGTGCCCGTCGGCGTCGGCCAGCGAGAGGTGGATGTGACAGGAGTTGCCCTCGCGCTCGTCGAACTTGGCCATGAAGGTGAGCGAGACACCTTCCTGGGAGGCGATCTCCTTGGCTCCGGTCTTGTAGACGGAGTGCTGGTCGCAGGTGGTGAGCGCCTCGTCGTAGCGGAAGGCGATCTCGTGCTGGCCGAGGTTGCACTCCCCCTTGGCCGACTCGACGATCAGGCCCGCGGCCTGCATCTCGTTGCGGATCCGGCGCAGCAGGGGTTCGATGCGGCCGGTCCCGAGGACGGAGTAGTCGATGTTGTACTGGTTGGCCGGGGTCAGGCCCCGGTAGCCGGAGTTCCAGGCCTGCTCGTAGGTGTCCTGGAAGACCATGAACTCCAGCTCGGTGCCGACCATCGCGGTGTAGCCGGCCTCGGCGAGGCGCTCCAGCTGGCGGCGCAGGATCTGCCGGGGGGCGGCGACGACGGGCGAGCCGTCGTTCCAGGCGAGGTCGGCGAGCAGGAAGGCGCTGCCGGGGTTCCACGGGATGCGGCGCAGGGTGGCGAGGTCGGGGTGCATGGCGAAGTCGCCGTAGCCCCGGTCCCAGGAGGACATCTCGTAACCGTCGACCGTGTTCATGTCGGTATCGACGGCGAGGAGGTAGTTGCAGCCCTCGGTACCGTGCTCGAGGACCTCGTCGAGGAAGAACTGTGCGGCGAACCGCTTGCCCTGGAGCCGCCCCTGCATGTCGGGGAAGGCCAGGACGACTGTGTCGATCTCACCACTGGCGACGAGGGAGCGGAGCTCCTCGGGCGCGAGCGGCGGCTTGCGGTCTACCACTGGAATCTCTCCTTCGGTGAGCCGAGGAGGCCTAAGGTATTGAATAGAACCATTGCTTGGGAAGGGGAGGAGCCGAGATGACCGATACGGCGAGCGAAGGCGGCGCCACCGCACGACTGAATCCCGTGCTGCGGCAGGTGCGGGCGGGCAACGGTTTCGAGGAGGCGCTGGAGCAGATCCTGCAGGTGGTCCGGCTGGGTCTGGTGCCGGGCGGCGAACGGCTGCCGCCCGAGCGCGAACTGGCGGAACGCATGGGGATCAGCCGGGTGACCCTGCGCGAGGTGCTGAAGGTGCTGCAGGACCAGGGGCTCGTGGAGGCCCGGCGCGGCCGGTACGGCGGAACGTTCGTGCTGCCCCGGCCCGACACCCCGGCCGGCGGCGCCGAGGAGGAGCTGCGCCGGCGCGTCGCGGGGGTGGACATCGAGGACGTCCTGCGGTTCCGCGAGGTCCTGGAGGTGGGGGCGGCCGGACTGTGCGCCTCCCAGGGCCTGACCGAGGAGGGCACCGAACGGCTGCTCGGCGCCCTGGCCGCCACCCATGACGCCCCGCTCGCCGACTATCGCCGCCAGGACACGCTCTTCCACCTCACCCTGTGCGAACTGGCCGGGTCCGCCACCCTGACGGCCCAGTACGCCGCCGTCCGGGCCACCGTGAACGACCTGCTGGACTGCATCCCGCTGCTCGTGCGCAACCTGGAGCACTCCCAGCAGCAGCACAGCACGCTGGTGGAGGCGGTGCTGGAGGGCGACGCGACCGGGGCCCGGGAGACCATGCGCGAGCACTGCTGCGGCACGGCCGCGCTGCTGCGGGGCTTCCTGACCTGAGCGGCGCCGGGGGGCGGCCCGAGAGGCTTTCGTAACTTCTGTTTAACGCAGAGGTCTTGCGCACCCCGCCCCTCTAAGGCAAAGGTACGGCCCACAACCATTGCCCTGAGGCAGGAGCGCACGATGGCCGACGACATCGAGGCACGGCTCGCCGCCGTACCCGCACCCACCAAGTCCCCCGACGGCGGGGACGGACCCGACGAATACCTCGCGCGCCGGACGCTGCGCCGCGGCAGCGCCGGCTGGCTGCTCCTGACCGGTCTCGGCGTCGCCTATGTCGTCTCCGGGGACTTCTCCGGCTGGAACGTCGGCCTCGACAAGGGCGGCTTCGGCGGCCTCGCCATCGCCACCGTCCTCATGGGCGCGATGTACGCCTGTCTGGTCTTCTCGCTCGCCGAGCTGTCCACCATCCTGCCGACCGCGGGCGGCGGCTACGGCTTCGCCCGCCGCGCGCTCGGCCCGTGGGGCGGTTTCCTCACCGGCACCGCCATCCTCATCGAGTACATCCTGGCCCCGGCCGCGATCGTCATCTTCATCGGCGACTACGTCGAATCCCTCGGCCTCTTCGGACTGACCTCCAGCTGGCCCGTCTACCTCGGCTGCTTCGTCATCTTCATCGGCGTCCACCTCTGGGGCGTCGGCGAGGCGCTCCGCTTCAGCCTCGTCGTGACCGCGATCGCCGTCGCCGCGCTGCTGATCTTCGCGGTGGGGGCCTTCACCGAGTTCGACGCCTCCGGCCTGAACGACATCCCCGTCGACGCGGACGCCTTCGGCTCGAACTCCTGGCTGCCGCTGGGCGTCCTGGGCATCTGGGCCGCGTTCCCCTTCGGCATGTGGTTCTTCCTCGGCGTGGAAGGCGTGCCGCTGGCGGCCGAGGAGGCCAAGGACCCGGTCCGCTCGATGCCGAAGGCCCTCTCCATCTCCATGGGCATCCTCGCCCTGCTCGCCCTGATCACCTTCTTCGCCGCGACCGGCGCGCAGGGCGCCGACGCCGTCAAGGCCGCCGGCAACCCGCTGGTCGTCGCCCTGGAAGGCGACGGCGGCCCGACCGCGCTCAGCCGCTTCGTGAACTACGCGGGTCTGGCCGGCCTCGTGGCCTCCTTCTTCTCCCTCATCTACGCGGGCTCGCGCCAGCTCTTCGCCCTCTCCCGCGCCGGCTACCTGCCCCGCTTCCTCTCGCTCACCTCGAAGCGAAAGGCCCCGTACCTGGGCCTGATCATCCCCGGCGCGATCGGCTTCGCCCTCGCCGCGGCGACCGGCGACGGAGCCCGCATGCTCAACATCGCGGTGTTCGGCGCCACCATCTCCTACGCCCTGATGGCCCTCTCGCACATCGTGCTGCGCCGCCGGGAGCCGGACCTGGAGCGCCCGTACCGCACCCCGGGCGGGATCCTGACCTCCTCGGTGGCCTTCGCACTCGCCCTGTCGGCCCTGGTCGCCACCTTCCTGGTGGACAAGGACGCCGCATTCATCGCCCTGGCCGTGTACGCCGTCGCCCTGGCCTACTTCGCGATCTACAGTCGGCACCACCTGGTGGCCTCGGCCCCGGAGGAGGAGTTCGCGGCTCTCGCGGAAGCCGAGGCGGAACTGACCCGCGACTGAAACCCTGTTCCTGCCCTGCTCTGCCCCTGTTGGAGGTAACGAACGTGCCCAGGCCGCTCATCGGCATCACCACCTACGTCGAGGACTCCACCCGCTACGGCGTGTGGGACCTCCCGACATGCCTCGTACCGACCGGGTACTACGAACTCGTCCAGGCGGCGGGCGGCGCGGCCGTGCTGCTCCCGCCGGACGAACCCGGGTCGGCGGCGGAGGTGCTGAGCCGGGTGGACGGCCTGGTCGTCGCGGGCGGCCCGGACCTGGACCCGGTGCATTACGGAGCCGCGCGGGACTCCCGTACGGGCGCCCCCGCCACGGTCCGCGACCACTGGGAGCTGGCTCTGATCGCCGCCGCGCTGGACGCGGACCTGCCCCTCCTCGGCATCTGCCGGGGCATGCAGGCCCTCAACGTGGCCCTGGGCGGCACGCTGGTCCAGCACATCGACGGCCACTTCGAGACCCCGGGGGCCATCTCCTGGCACCCGGTCCGCCCGGTCCCCGGCACCCGGTACGCGGACCTGGTCCCGGAGGAGGCGCAGGTCCCGACCTACCACCACCAGGCCGTCGACCGGCTGGGCCGCGGCCTGGTCGTCTCCGCCCACGCGGTCGACGGCACGGTGGAGGCGATCGAACTGCCCGACCCGGAGCGGTGGGTGCTGGGCGTCCAGTGGCACCCGGAGCGGGACAAGGACACGCGGGTGATGTCCGCCCTGGTCGAGGCGGCCTCCGTCCGCACCGCGGTACCGGTGGGCTGACGCCCGCTCCCCCTCCGCCCCTCCCCTCGCGCCCGACGGCGGGGGGGCGGAGGCCGGCCGGCCCGATTGGCCGGTCCCCCGCCCGGCGGGCAGGCTGGAAGGATGCGGACCGAAGCGGAGGGCACGGCATCCGGCCCGGTCTCCAGGCTCCTGGAGAACCCGGTCATCGGAATGGCCCCGTGGATCGTCTTCTCACTGCTGGTCGGCCCGGGGCGGTTCGAGCTCGCGGTCGGACTGGCGCTGGCCACGGCCGTCGCGCTCATCGCGGCGAGCCACCTGATCAACCGCGGCAGCAGCTGGAAACTCCTGGAACTGGCCGACGTGGTGTTCTTCGCCTCGATGGCCGTCGTCGGAGCCCTGGCGAGCGAGGGGACCCTGCGCTGGCTGGAGACGTACGCGGGCGAGGTCGCGAACATCACCCTGGCCGTGATCGCCTTCGGCTCGATGGCGGTGGGGATGCCCTTCACCCTCCAGTACGCCCGTGAACAGGTCGATCCCTCGCACTGGCACGCGCCCGGCTTCATCCGCGCCAACTACGTGATCACGGGCGTGTGGGGTGCGGCCTTCGTGGTGGCGGCCCTCGCGGGCGCCTACGGGGACCTGGTCCTGCACAACCCGAACAACATCTGGACCGGCTGGATCATCCAGATCCTGGCCATCGTCGCCGCGCTGAAGTTCACCGTCTGGTACCCGGACGTGGTCCGCGCCCGCGCGGTCCGCGAGGCCACCGGCGAGGGCCCCGAACCACCCGGCCCCGCGGGACTGTTGCTGCCGCTGGCAGGCCTGCTGGTGCCGATCGGGATCGCCGTCCTGATCTTCGACGACATGTGGTGGCTGGGTGTCGCCCTGATCGTCGTGGGCTCGCTCCTGACGAAGCGGCTCAGCTCGGCGAGCTGAGCCGCCCCGGGCGTTCCTCACTCGGGCCGGACGAAGACCACCGACCGCAGTTCCAGGCGCTCCGAGCCGTAGCCCGTGCGCGGCCGCAGCGCGAACTCCCGGCCCGTGCAGTCCGGCTCCGTGAACACGAGCGCCACCTCGTCGGTCCGGTTGCGGGGCGAGTGCGCCGGGGAACTGGCCGCGGGGTCGGCCACCTCGGGCAGCGTGATGCACTCGCCGCTCGGCGGGTTCTCCAGTACGACCCTCAGCGGCCTGCCGTCGAGACCGGCGACCGTGTACTGGAACTCTCCTGTGGCGGCCGAGGCCGACGTCGGGATCGTGAGCAGCAGGGTGACGGCGCCGAAGGCGGCGACGGCGGCATGGCGAAGACGCATCTGGGTTCTCCTCGGGAGAGCGACAAACGTGCAGGAGCCACCTTTCCTGCGTCGCGCACGCCGGTCACCGTCCGCCCCGCGCCGAATCGATCCCTCCTCGCCCGAACGGACTAGATCCGGCGGTGGGTCAGGGACAGCAGGTCACGGGCCGGGCCCGCCGGGCGGGAGCCCGTCGGCCAGACCGCCCGCAGGGCCCGGTCGAGCGGCGCGCCCGACACCGGGACCTCCACCAGCCGCCGCGCGCCCAGTTCGTCCCCGACCGCCAGCTCCGACAGCACGCACGGCCCCGCACCGCTCAGCGCCGCGGCCTTCACCGCCGTGGTCGACGCCAGTTCCAGCAGCGGCTCGGCCAGCCCGCCGGCCGAGGCCAGCGCGGCGTCCAGTACCTGTCGCGTGCCGGACCCCCGCTCGCGCAGGATCAACGGCGTCGAGGCCAGCTCCGCCGCCGCCACCCCCTTGGCGCGGCGGGCCCACGGATGCCCCGGGGCCACCGCCACCACCAGGCGGTCCTGCGCGATCACCGCCGAATCCAGCCCCTCGGGCACGGTCAGTCCCTCCACGAAGCCGAGGTCGGCCTCGTGCGCCAGGACCCGTTCGGCGACCACCGCCGAGTTCCCGGCGTGCAGGGACACCGCCGTGTCCGGGCGCTGCCCGCGCAGGGCGATGAGCCAACCCGGCAGCAGGTATTCCGCGATGGTCATGCTGGCGGCCACCCGCAGCCGCGAGTCCCGCCGCCCGCGCAGCGCCTGCGCCCCCGCATCGAAGGCCTCCGCCGCCTCCACCACCCGCCGGGCCCAGTCCGTGACGAGCGCGCCCTCGGCCGTCAGCGTCGACCCGCGCGGCGAGCGGTCGACCAGGGCCACGCCGAGCCGGGTCTCCATCGCCCGGATGCGACTGCTCGCGGCGGGCTGGGTGATGCCGAGCCGCCGGGCCGCGCCGCTCAGGCTGCCGACCCGCGCGACCGCGAGCAGCAGTTCCAGCGCGCCCAGGTCCGGTACCCGGTGCGCCAGCGGAACCCACTCCTCATTACCCATAACATCAGTTTATGGCCTCATAGGAAGATGACCTCTGCCGCCCCCTCCGCCCGGGCGTGAGGCTGGATCCATGGCCACCACCCTCGTGCGACCCCGCACTCACACCACTCCCGCGGTCCGGGCCCACAAGGCCCCCGCACTGCGGCACCTCGGCCCCAACTGGTACGCGTGCGTCATGGGCACGGCGATCCTCGCCAACGCCGGCGCGACCCTCCCCTACCAGCTCCCCGGACAGCGCGTGGCCTGCCAGCTCGTCTGGGCGCTGTCCGCCGTCCTCCTCGCCGTCTTGCTCACGGCCCGCGCCGGGCACTGGCTCCACCACCGCGACCAGGCCCGCGCCCATCTCCTCGACCCGGCCGTCGCCCCCTTCTACGGCTGCCTCGCGATGGCGCTGCTGGCCGTCGGCGGCGGCACCCTCATCGTCGGCAAGGACCTCATCGGGACCGGCGCCGCCGTCGCCGTGGACGCCGTGCTCTTCACCGCCGGAACCGCGATCGGCCTGGTCATGGCCGTGGCCGTGCCCTACCTGATGGTCGTACGGCACAAGGTCGAGCCCGGACAGGCCACCCCCGTCTGGCTGCTCCCCCTGGTCTCCCCCATGGTCTCCGCCGCCCTGGGCCCGCTACTGATACCCCACCTGCCCGCCGGCCAGCCCCGCGAGACCCTGCTGCTCGCCTGCTACGCCATGTTCGGGATCAGCCTGCTCGCCACCCTGCTGATGCTCCCCCTGATCCTCGGCCGGCTGATCGTGGGCGGCCCCCTCCCCCTGGCCCTGACCCCGACCCTGTTCCTGGTCCTCGGCCCCCTCGGCCAGTCCACCACCGCCGTGAACCAGCTCGCCGATGTCGCCCCCCAATCGATCGACGGCGCCTACGCGGGCGCACTGGGCGCCTTCGCCGTGGTCTACGGGGTCCCCGTGATGGGCTTCGCCCTGCTGTGGCTGGCCCTGGCCGCGGCCATGCTGGTGCGGGCGGCCCGGGGCGGCATGGGCTTCGCGATGACCTGGTGGGCCCTGACCTTCCCCGTGGGCACCTGTGTCACCGGCGCCACCGGCCTGGCCCACCACACCGGCCTGACCGCCTACGCCTGGCTCGCCGCCGCCCTCTTCCTCGGCCTGCTGACCGCCTGGCTCCTGGCCGCCACCCACACCCTCCGCGGCCTCCTCTCCGGCCGCCTCCTGACCGGCCAGACCCCCCGGGGCGGGACGGGCCGGCTCGGTTCGGCGTAGGAACCGGTCCGCGGGTGCCGACGGCACGGGCCGGGATCCAGGTGCGGTAGGGCCGGTCCGCGGGGCCATTCTCCTCGGCGGGGCGGGCAGGTGGGGGTCGGTCCGCGGGGCCATTCCCGTCGGCGGGGCGGGCAGGTTCGGGCTGGTCCGCGGGGCCGGGGAGGGGTGTCTCCTCGGCTCGGCGCGTGCGGGCATGTCCCGGCGGTACTCGGTGGTTGCGCGCTCGTCCTGCGGGGACACCCCTCCCCGTCCCCGCTCCCCACGCGTCAGGCCGGCTTCGGGGCACTGTCGCAGCCCTGCCGTGGGGCGGGGACACGGCGGAGTGTCCCCGCAGGACGAGCGCGCACCACCGCGTATGGCCGCGACATGCCGCACCGCGCGAGCCGAGGAGACACTCCGGCGGGGCACCGCCCCACACCACCCAGCCCCGCCGGCGATTGAGGCGCGGGGTCTGGGGCGGAGCCCCAGGACCACCGACCCGCCGGACCCCGGACCCGAAGGGCTACCGCGCCGCCCGCAGGGCCTCGGCCAGCACCCCCGGGGCCTCCGCCAGAGAGGGCCCGTACCAGGTCAGGTGGCGCCCGCTGACCAGCGCGGCAGGCAGCCCCGGGAAGGCCTCCGGCCCGTCCTCGGCGGTGAATCGGTACGGCTCGTCCGGCAGCACCACCAGATCGCAGCCGGCCGCGGCGAGTTCCTCCACCGGCACCCGCGGGTACCGCTCCGCATGGGCGGCGTAGACGTTGCGCACGCCCAGCCGTGCCAGCAGGTCCCCGGCAAAGGTGTCCCGGCCCAGCACCATCCACGGCCGCCGCCAGATCGGCACGAAGGCGGTGAGCGGGCCGGCCGGCTGCACCCCGGCCCACGCACGCTCCGCGTCCGCCAGCCACCCCGGCCTCGACAGCCCCAGCGCCCCCACCAGCACCCGGTCCAGCTCCCGCAGCGCCTGCGGCAGGTCCCGGACCTCGGTGACCAGCACCTCCACACCGGCCGCGCGCAGCGCCGCCAGGTCGGGGGCCCGGTTCTCCTCCTCGTTGGCGATCACCAGGTCCGGCCGGAGCTCCGCGATCCGCCGTACGTCGGGGTTCTTCGTCCCCCCGATCCGCACCGCGTCGCCGAGGTCCCCCGGGTGCGTGCACCAGTCGGTGACCCCGACCAGCAGCCCCGGCGCGCTCACGGCCACGGCCTCGGTCAGCGAGGGCACCAGCGAGACGACCCGCCGCACGTCGCTCAGTGTCCCGGCGACGGGGGCTCGGAGGTCGCGTGGATGTGCTCGCCCACCGCGACGACCAGGATCCGGGTCTCCTCGGTGACCGCCCGCCAGCGGTGCCGCACGCCGCCGGACAGGAACAGCGCGTCCCCGCTCTCCAGCCGGTACGCCCTTCCCTCCGCTTCGACCTGGCAGGCACCCTCGACCACGTACATCAGTTCGTCGTTGCGGTGCTGGTACTCGCGTCCGGCGTCCTGGTCCCCGGTGAACTCCATCGCGTGCAGCTGGTGGTGACCGCGTACCAGGGGCCGCACGCCCGGGAACGGAGTGAGCCCGGAGGCGTCACCGGCCCGTACGAGGTCCACCGTGCGCGCGGTGTCGGAGGCGGCCAGCAGCTCGACGGCCGTGGTCTCCAGCGCGTCCGCGACCCGCTCCAGGGAGCGCATGCTGGGCCGGGCCCGCTCGTTCTCTATCTGACTCAGGAAGGGCACCGACAGGCCGCTGCGCGCCGACACGGCGGCCAGCGTGAGATGGAGCGCGCGGCGCCGCTTGCGCACGGCCACGCCCACCCGGAGCGGCTCCTTGCCGTCCTTGTCCTTGCTCTTGTCGTCCCTGTCGTTCAGCTTGCCGTCCATGCCATCGCTGCCGTCGGTGCCGTCCCTGTCGTTCATGTCGGGGCTGCCCTCCCCATGTCTGTCGCACATCGGTGTGCTGTAAGCACCTTACGCAGCAACCGCCTCCGGTTTCGCGTGCACGGCTCTTCCCGTACACATGCGCTCACTGTCCGTCGCGGCGCGGACCGTCCGGGCGGCCCGGACCTCCGCCGGGGTGCGTTGCGGCATCATCGACTCCGTGACGACACGACGCCTGATGCTCCTGGACACCGCCTCCCTCTACTACCGCGCCTACTTCGGTGTGCCGGACTCGGTGAAGGCCCCCGACGGCACCCCGGTCAACGCCGTGCGCGGGCTGCTCGACTTCATCGGCCGGCTCGTCCAGGACCACCGGCCGGACGATCTGGTGGCGTGCATGGACGCCGACTGGCGGCCTCACTGGCGGGTGGAGCTGATCCCCTCCTACAAGGCGCACCGGGTGGCCGAGGAGACCGAGACCGGCCCCGACGTGGAGGAGACCCCGGACACGCTCGCCCCGCAGGTGCCGATCATCGAGGCGGCGCTGGACGCGTTCGGCATCGCCCGGGTCGGGGTCGCCGGGTACGAGGCGGACGACGTGATCGGCACGCTCACCGCCCGCGCGAGCGGCCCGGTGGACATCGTCACCGGCGACCGGGACCTGTACCAGCTGGTGGACGACGCCCGGCAGCGGCGGGTGCTGTATCCGCTCAAGGGCGTGGGCACCCTGCAGGTGACCGACGAGGCGTGGCTCCGCGAGAAGTACGGGGTGGACGGCCCCGGTTACGCGGATCTGGCACTGCTGCGCGGCGACCCGAGCGACGGCCTGCCGGGCGTCCCCGGAATCGGCGAGAAGACGGCCGCCAAACTCCTGGACGCCTACGGCACCCTGGCCGGGATCATCGCGGCGATCGACGACCCGAAGTCGAAGCTGACGCCGACCCAGCGCAAGAGGCTGGACGAGTCCCGGCCCTATCTGGCGGTGGCGCCGAAGGTGGTCCAGGTGGCCTCCGACGTGCCGCTTCCGGCGTTCGACCCGACCCGTCCGACGGCCCCGGCGCAGCCCGAACTGGTGGATGCGCTAGCCCATCGGTGGGGTCTGGGGGGCGCAGTCGCTCGGCTGAGCAGTGCGCTGCGCCCATGAGGTGATAACTTAGGTAAGGCTAAGTTTCATGGAGTCAGGGGAGTCACCGTGGCAGAAGGACGCGCCCGCACCGTCGGCACCGCCGTCGTCGTACGCACCGAGCGGCTTTCGCCGCACATGGTGCGGCTCGTGCTGGGCGGTGAGGGCCTCCGGGAGTTCGGCGCGGGCGAGTACACCGACCATTACGTCAAGCTGCTGTTCGCCCCGGCGGGGGTCAGCTACCCCGCGCCGTGGGACCTGGACCGGATCCGCGCAGATTTCCCCCGCGCGCAGTGGCCGCGCCAGCGCGCGTACACGGTACGGAGCTGGGACCCCGCGCACCTGGAGCTGACCCTCGACTTCGTGGTCCACGGCGACGAGGGCCTGGCCGGCCCCTGGGCGGCGCGGGTGCAACCGGGCGAGCTCGTACGCTTCCTCGGCCCGGGCGGCGCCTACGCCCCGGACCCTGCGGCCGGCTGGCACCTCCTGGTGGGCGACGAGAGCGCCCTTCCGGCGATCGCCGCCGCGATGGAGCGGATGCCGGCGGGCGCACGGGTCCACGCCATCGTCGAGATCGACGGTCCGGCCGACGAGCTGAAGGTCGCCACCCCGGACGGCATCGTCCCGATCTGGCTGCACCGCGGCGACCGCCCGGTGGGCGAGGCCCTGGTGGAGGCCGTCACCGCCATGGAGTTCCCCTCCGCGGACGTCCACGCGTTCGTCCACGGCGAGGCCGGCTTCGTCAAGGACCTGCGCCGCCACCTGCGCATGGAGCGCGGCGTCCCGCGCGAGCGCCTGTCGATCTCGGGCTACTGGCGCCTGGGCGAGACGGACGAGGGCTGGCGTGCGATCAAGCGCGACTGGAACGCCTCGGTCGAGGCCGAACAGGAACACCGCGCTGCCGCCTAAAGGTTTCCCCACGCCGGCGGACCCGTCCCCGCCGGCGTCTCCTTCGAGCCCCGCCGGCGTGTGAGGCGCGGGCGTCCGGGGGCAGCGCCCCCGGCAACGGCGCCGCGCGCTCCACGGCTCCCGGCAGGACAATGACCCCATGCGTACGCTCCCGTCGCTCGGGGCAGCAGGGGCCGCGGTCCTCCTGGCCGCGACGGCCGTGGCCGCAGCCACGACCGCACCCACCCCGCCCCCCACCCCGACGCCCCAGATCACGGACGCCGCCGTCGACAAGGCCGTCGCCCGCCTCGACCGCACCGTCGAGGACATGATGCGCCGCACCGGGGTCCCCGGTGTGTCCGTGGCCGTGGTCCACGACGACAAGGTCGTCCACATCAAGGGCTACGGGCTCCGCAGGACCGGCGAGAGCGCGAAGGTCGGCCCCGACACCGTCTTCCAGATCGCCTCGCTGTCCAAGCCCGTCTCCTCCACGGTCGTGGCCGGCACCCTCACCGATCCCCAGGAGTGGGACGACCGCACCGTCCTGCCCGGGTTCTCCCTGAAGGACCCCTGGGTCAGCGACCACGTCACCACCGCCGACCTGTTCTCCCACCGCAGCGGTCTCCCCGACCACGCCGGCGACCTCCTCGAAGACCTCGGCTACGACCAGGCGTACATCCTGGACCACCTGCGCCTGGAGCCCCTCGGCCCGTTCCGGGCGAGCTACGCCTACACCAACTTCGGGTTCACCGCGGCCGCCGAGGCCGTCGCCCGCGCCAAGGGCACCAGCTGGCAGAAGCTCAGCGCCGACACCCTCTTCAAGCCCGCCGGCATGACCCGTACCAGCACCGAGTTCTCCGCTTTCGCCAACTCCCCCGACCACGCCGCCACCCACGTCAAGAACGCCGACGGCACCTGGAGCCCGCGCTTCGTCCGCGACCCGGACGCCCAGGCCCCGGCCGGCGGGGTCAGCTCCACCGCCACGGACATGGCCCGCTGGCTGCGGCTGCAGCTGGCCGGCGGCACCCTGGACGGGAAGCGGATCATCCCGGCGGATACCCTCACCCGCACCCACGTGCCCGCGATCGTGTCGCAGCCGACCAACGCCGTCGGCACCACCAGCTTCTACGGCCTCGGCTGGAACGTCGGCTACGACGGTGCCGGCCGCGTGCGTCTGAGCCACTCCGGCGCCTTCGAACTCGGCGCCAACACCAACGTCACCATGCTCCCGCTGGAGCGGCTCGGCATCGTCGTCCTGACCAACGGCGCCCCGGTCGGCCTGCCCGACGCCGTGGCCCTGGACTTCTTCGACTACGCCGAGCACGGCAAGGTCTCCACCGACTGGCTCGCCCTGGCCGCCTCCGCCTACGCGGCCGCTCTCGAACCCCCGGACGGGTCGACCACCGACTACGCCCACCCGCCCACCGGAGCGCAGCCGGCCCGGGACAGCGCCGCGTACACCGGAACCTACGACAACCCCTACTACGGCAAGGCCACCGTGACCGCCGACGACAACGGCGCGCTCACCCTCGCCCTCGGCCCCGAGCCCCTGCGCTTCCCGCTGACCCACTACGCCGGGGACACCTTCAGCTTCATGACCGCGGGCGAGAACGCGGTCGGCCGCACCGGTGCGATCTTCGCCGACGGCACCCTGCGCATCGAATACCTCGACGCCGACCACCTGGGCACTTTCACCCGGCGATAGCCGCATAGCCTGTTCCCCGATGAGACGCAGAGCCCAGCCACCCCCCTCGCCCCTCCCCCAGCGCGCCGGCATCGACCCGGTCCGGCTGCGGCTCCCGCCCGACCCGGACGGGACATGGCCGGATCTCGGCGACTACCTCGCGGCGCGCTACGCCGGCACCCGCGGCGCCGACTCGGTCGCCCGCCTGCTGGCCGCGGGCCGGGTGCTGGGCCCCGGCGGGCGGGTCCTGCGCGCGCGGGACCCGTACGAGCCGGGCGCCTATCTGTGGTTCCACCGGGACATGGAGCCGGAGCCGCGGGTGCCGTTCCCGATCTCCGTCGTCCACCGCGACGCGCACCTGCTGGTCGTGGACAAGCCGCACTTCCTGGCCACCACCCCGCGCGGCTCTCACATCACCGAGACCGCCCTGGCCCGGCTCCGTGCGGAGCTGGACCTGCCCGGCCTCAGCCCCGCGCACCGGCTGGACCGGCTGACGGCGGGACTGGTGATGTTCAGCGTCCGGCCGGAGGACCGCGGCGCCTACCAGCTGCTCTTCCAGCGGCGCGAGGTGCACAAGGAGTACGAGGCGCTCGCACCGCACGACCCGGAACTCGCCCGCACCCTCCCGCGCACGGTCCGCAGCCGGATCGAGAAGGCCCGCGGGGTCATCGCGGCGGTCGAGGTGCCCGGCGGCGAGCCCAACGCCGAGAGCCTGGTCGAATGTGTCGAGGCCCGGGGCGGACTGGCCCGCTACCGGCTGACCCCGCGCACCGGCCGCACCCACCAGCTGCGGGTGCACATGAACAGCCTGGGTCTGCCCATCCTCGGCGACCCGGTGTATCCGCAGGTCACCGACCCGGCCCCGGACGACTACCGCAGGCCGCTGCAACTCCTGGCCCGGGTACTGGCGTTCACCGACCCGGTGACCGGGCACCCGCACCGCTTCGACAGCGGCCGCACCCTCCAGGCGTGGGACGACCGCGCGGGCTGGGAGGCCGGAACCGGCGGTTAGACCGGCGGTTGGACCGGCGGCCCGTCAGTCCGGCGGGCCGACGCCCGCGATCCGCAGCGCCGCGTCCGCGGTGGCCTCCGCGAAGGCCGTCACGGCCCGCTCCGGATCCGTGCGGTGGATCAGCATGACGCCTTCGATGAGCCCGAAGACGAGGTCTCCCCGGAGCGTCAGCCCCGCCTTGTCCCCGGCCAGTTCGGCGCCGACGCGGGTCCCCGCGAGCAGCACCCGGTAGGCGTCCTTGAGTTCCCCGCGCATCCGGCGGAACCGCGTGAAGCGCGAACCGCCCAGCTCGGGCAGCAGGTAGAGCGCCCCCAGGTTGTACGGCCCGCCGCACAGCAGCAGCACGTCGGAGCGGCACAGCTCCCACAGCCGCCGTGCGGCGCACCGCCCGTCGTCCGCGAGCAGCTGCCGGGCCAGCACCAGCGAGGGTGCGACCGTGGACTCCAGCAGTTCGGCGAGGAGTTCCTCCTTGCCGGCGAAGTAGTGGTACATCGTGGCCTGGCGCATCCCGGCCCGTTCGGCGACGGCCCGCGTGGTGGTCGCCGCGTATCCCTGGGCGGTGAACAACTCAGCCGCCGCACAGAGGAGTTCCTCGCGCGGCGGCCGGCCGCTGTCCGGTCTCAGCCGGTCGGCACGTGGCCGACCGACCCGTCTCGGACCATCGTCCGCTCCCCCACTCATGGAATCGATCGTCGCACAGGGCACGCCGATTCGATCATGGCAAGAGATCAGATCAAGCCATCCCCACTCTCGGAGGAAGCCCCAAAACCGCCTAGCCGACCGAGCTGTAGGCCACTACACCCCGAAGCAGCGCGTCCACGGCCTTGCGGGCATTGCGCGCCACCGTGCTCCCGCTGTCACCGGAGGCCGCCGGAGCCGCCGCCGCGACCTGCCCGAGCACATCGATGACCTGCTTGCACCAGCGCACGAAGTCACCGGCCGGCATCTCCGCCTCGCGCAGCACCTCGTCCAGGCTCTTGTCGGAGGCCCACTGGTACGCCGCCCACGCGAAGCCGAGGTCCGGCTCGCGCTGGCCCACGCCCTCCGCCTGGTTGATGCGGTGCTCCTCCTCCAGCGCGTCGAGGCGGCCCCAGATCCGGACCATCTCGCCCAGCGCCTCCTTCGCCGCGCCGCCGGGCACCTTCGGTGCGACCGCGTCGTCCGACTGGCGCGCCTCGAAGACCAACGCCGAGACGCAGGCGGCCAGTTCGGCGGGGCTGAGCCCCTCCCACACCTTGGCCCGCAGGCATTCGGAGGCCAGCAGGTCCAGCTCCCCGTACAGCCGGGCGAGCCGCTTGCCGTGCACGGTGACCTCGTCCTCGCGCAGGTAGTCCAGCTCGGTCAGCAGCGCGTGGATCCGGTCGAAGGTGCGGGCGATGGTGTTCGTCCGGCCCTCGATCCGCCGCTCCAGCTGCTGGGTGTCCCGCTTGAGCCGGTGGTAGCGCTCCGCCCAGCGGGCGTGGTCCTCGCGCTCGTCACAGCCGTGGCAGGGATGCGCCCGCAGCTCACTGCGCAGCCGGGCGATCTCACGGTCGTCGGCGGCCGCGGCCCGGCCGCGGGAGCGCCGCTCGGGAGTGATGTGCCCGGCCTTGGTCCGCAGCTGGGACGCCAGGTCCCGGCGGGACTGCGGCGAGCGCGCGTTGAAGGTCTTGGGGATCCGCATCCGGTCGAGCGCCTCGACCGGGACCGGGAAGTCGATCGCGGCGAGCCGCTTGACCTGCCGTTCGGCGGTGAGCACCAGCGGGCGCGGACCCTCGGCGTACTCGTGCCCGCGGTGCCCGTTGACCCGCCCGGCCGGCACGCCCGGGTCCAGGACCAGCGCCAGCCCGGCGAACTTGCCCGTCGGCACGTGGATGATGTCGCCCGGCTTGAGCTTCTCCAGCGAACTGGCCGCCTGCACCCGGCGCTGGGCGGCGCCCTGCTTGGCCAGGTCCGTCTCGCGGTCCTTGAGGTCACGGCGCAGCTGCGCGTACTCCTCGAAGTTCCCCAGGTGGCAGGTCATGCCCTCCTGGTAGCCCTCCAGGCCCTCCTCGTTGCGCTGCACCTGCCGGGAGATCCCGACGACCGAGCGGTCGGCCTGGAACTGCGCGAAGGAGGTCTCCAGGAGCTCGCGCGAGCGGTGCCGCCCGAACTGGCTGACCAGGTTCACGGCCATGTTGTACGAGGGCTTGAAGCTGGAACGCAGCGGATACGTACGGGTACCCGCGAGGCCGGCGAGCCCCGCCGGGTCCATGCCGCGCTGCCAGAGCACCACCGCGTGGCCCTCGACGTCGATGCCGCGGCGCCCGGCCCGGCCGGTCAGCTGCGTGTACTCGCCGGGGGTGATGTCGGCATGCTGCTCGCCGTTCCACTTGACCAGCTTCTCCAGGATCACCGTGCGCGCGGGCATGTTGATGCCCAGCGCCAGGGTCTCCGTGGCGAAGACGGCCTTCACCAGGCCGCGTACGAAGAGCTCTTCCACGACCTCCTTGAAGGTGGGCAGCATGCCCGCGTGGTGCGCGGCGATGCCCCGCTCCAGCCCTTCGAGCCACTCGTAGTACCCCAGGACGTGCAGGTCCTCGGTGGGGATGGAGGCGGTCCGCGCCTCGACGAGCTCGCGCACCCTGAGCCGCGCGGACTCGTCGTTGAGCCGCAGGCCCGCGTACAGGCACTGCTGGACGGCGGCCTCGCAGCCGGCCCGGCTGAAGATGAAGTTGATGGCGGGCAGCAGCCCGTCGTTGTCGAGGCGTGCGATGACCTCGGGGCGCGACGGGGTCCAGATCCGGCCGCGGGAGCGCCGCTCGCGCTCGCGGTCGGCCTCGCGGACCATCTTGCCGCGCCGCCGGTCCTTCGGACTGTAGGTGCGGCTGTTCTCCTCGCGCGCCATGCGCAGCAGATCGGGATTGACCTCGCGGCGCGCGGAGCCGCGGCCGCCGTGGTCGGACTCCTCCTCGAAGAGGTCGTAGATGCGGCGGCCGGCCATGACGTGCTGCCACAGCGGTACGGGCCGCTCCTCGGAGACGATCACTTCGGTGTCCCCGCGCACGGTGTCCAGCCAGTCGCCGAACTCCTCGGCGTTGGACACGGTGGCCGACAGGGAGACCAGGGTCACCGACTCGGGGAGGTGGATGATCACTTCCTCCCAGACGGCCCCGCGGAACCGGTCGGAGAGGTAGTGGACCTCGTCCATCACGACGTAGCCGAGGCCGAGCAGCGACTGCGAGCCCGCGTACAGCATGTTGCGGAGCACCTCGGTGGTCATCACGACCACCGGCGCCTCGGAGTTGACGCTGTTGTCACCCGTCAGCAGGCCCACCTTGTCGGCACCGTAGCGCTTGACGAGGTCGGCGTACTTCTGGTTCGACAGTGCCTTGATCGGCGTCGTGTAGAAGCACTTGCGGCCCTGCTGGAGGGCCAGGTGCACGGCGAACTCGCCGACGATGGTCTTGCCCGAGCCGGTCGGGGCGGCGACGAGGACGCCTTTGCCGGCCTCCAGCGCCTTGCAGGCTTCGACCTGATACGGGTCCAGATCGAATTCGTACATCTCGCGGAAGGGGGCCAGGGCAGAGGCCTCTTCGGCGGCGCGGATCCGGGCAGCGGCGTACCGCTCGGCGGGTGAGAGTTCTTCGGTCATCTTGCTGTCGAGCCTACCCGCCACCTCCGACAACAGTCGCGATCATTTAAGTGAGCAGCCGGACCGCCCGGGGAACGCACTCCGCGGTCACCGGCAGCACTCCCAGCGGCTCGCCGTCCGCGTACGCGCCCAGGCCCGCCGCCTCCAGGGTGATCTTCCTGGCCCGGTGGACGGTCACCTTCGGATGGCCGAGGTGGCGTCCCTTGTAGACCTGCGGGAACACCTTGAGCAGGGTGGCCCGGCTGCAGTCGCCGACCACCGTGACGTCGAAGAGTCCGTCGTCGGGGACGGCGCCCGCGCAGATGCGCATGCCCCCGCCGTAGGTGGATCCGTTGCCGACGGCCACCAGCGTGGCCTCGGTCTCGATCACGGGCCCGTCGTCCAGGGTGATCCGGTACGGGAACGGCCGGAAGGCGGCCAGCTCCGCGATCATCGCCAGGTCGTACTTGAACCGGCCGGCCGGCAGCCTCATCCGGTTGCCCCGGTCGTTGACCCGCGAGTCGAAGCCGGAGCACAGCACCGTCCCGAACCACTTCTCGTAGTCGGCGCCGCCCACCCGGCCCAGGTCGATCTCCCGTATCCGGCTCTCCTTGAGGGCTTCGGCGGCCATCTGCCCGGCCCGCGCCGGCTCCCGTACGGGCAGCCCCGTCGCGCGCGCGAAATCGTTGCCGGTGCCCACCGCGACCACCCCGAGCGGCACCGGCGTCCCCGCCAGGGCCTGGAGCGCCAGGGAGACCATCCCGTCACCGCCCACCGCGATCACCGCACCGGTGCCCTCACGGACGGCGGCCGTCAGCCGGGCCAGCGCGTCCGGCGCGTCGGCGCCCACCACGGTCCGTACGGAGAAACCGGCCGCCCGGACAGCCGAAGCGGCCGGCTGCGCGGCGTGCGCGCCCCGGCCGCGTCCGGCTGTGGGATTGACGAAGAGGGTGACCTCGTGGCTCATCCACGGGAATGTACCGGAGCCCGTTCCCGGGCCCCGGCCGCCCCCGGGGACAGCTCCCGGCGGCAGCCGGGGGCGTACCCGTCAGGTGGCGTCGTCGTAACCGTTGATCCGCTGGCGGCCGCCGTCGGCCTGCTCGGGAAGCGCCGCGGGAGCCGGCACGGATTCCAGCTCGCCGACCGGCGACGGGGTGAGATCCAGCTGGGAGGCCTCGTCGTCGCTCAGATCCGCGTCGGGATCGTTGCGCCTGCGCCTGCGGTCGTTGAGGAGGCAGATGCCGAGCGCGGCGAAGTAGAGGGCCACGATGGGCACGGCCAGCGCGAGCATCGTCGGCGGGTCACCGGTGGGGGTCGCGAAGGCGGCGAAGATCGTGATGCCGAGGACCATGCCCCGCCACCAGCTCGCCAGTCGCTTGCCGGTGAGCACACCGGTGAAGTTCAGCAGGATCAGCAGCAGTGGCAGCTCGAAGGCCAGGCCGAACACGATCACCATGCGGGTGACCAGGTCGAGGTAGTCGTCGACCGGCAGCAGGTTGCGCGCGTGGTCGGGGGTGAACTCCAGCATGATCGTCGCGGTCTGCGGGAGGATCTTGTACGCGATCACCGCGCCGGTCATGAAGAGGGGCGCACCGACCGCGACGAAGCTCCGTGCGTACTTCTTCTCGTGACTGTGCAGCCCGGGCGCGGCGAACGCCCACAGCTGGTACAGCCACACCGGGGCGGACAGCACCACACCGGCCATCAGCGCGACCTTCAGGGCGATCGAGAACGCCGAGATCAGGCCGTTCACCGTCATGTCGGCGCAGGGGCGGCCGTTGCGCTGGGTCACCACACCGTCCGTACAGCCGACGGAGTCCAGCATCGGCTTCAACAGGAAGTTGATGATCTCCCGGTAGAAGAACGCGGCGACGATCGTGATCACCACGATCGCCAGGACCGACTTCAGCAGGCGGTTTCGAAGCTCACGCAGGTGCTCGACGAGAGGCATGCGCCCTTCGGCGTCCTTCGCCTGTCGTTCCTTCTTCTCCTGCTTGCGGGCAGACTTGAGCAACCCACGTCCCTTGTCTCGTTGCAGATGACTGGCGTGTACGGCGGGTGTCAGCCCTGGGCGGTGCGGTTCGGCTCGCCGACCGGACGCGAGCTGCTGACGTCACCCGGAGCGGCCTGGATGGTACGCGGGGCGACGGGCTGGGCGGACTGGTCCGCGGGTGCGGCGGTGGCGGCGTCGTCGCTCTCGCCGTCCTTCTTCATGGCCTTGGCCTCGCTCTTGAGGATGCGGGCCGACTTGCCGAGGGAGCGGGCCATGTCGGGAAGCTTCTTGGCGCCGAACAGCAGGATGATGAGTCCGACGATGACGAGGATTTCCCAACCCCTGAAGTTGCCCATAGGTATCTTCCTTCTTCTCCGAGGTTCACAGCACGCCGGACGGGCGCCTAGGACTTGCTCTACCGAGGATCGTAACCCCAGGGGGTTAACGCCCGGCAATCCCCGGGGGTCCTCCCGCTTGCACTCGGGCAGGTTCGCAATGCCCCGGACATGCACATTCGTCCTGCTGCTAGGTACGTACGCCGTGTCCGGCCCGGGCCAGGTCGACGGCCGCCCGCTCAAGATCCGCGGAGGCGTCGGTGATCCGGCGGCTGGCCTGCGCCACCTGGGAGGCCAGTCTGCGCACCTCCACGTACACCCGCACCGCGAGCACGGCGAGCACGGCCACTCCGAGGAAACCCAGGGCAATTGCGAACATCGGCCACAGCATGGGGCGAGCCTAGGCCACCCGCCCCGTCAGATGCTGCGCAGGGTGCTCACGCCGCCACCGGTGAGCAGCTCCACGATCCGCTCCCCGGCGGGTTTGCGTACGGCGGCACCACATTCAGGACAGGTGAAGGAATAGAAAGTGGTCCGCCGGCTACCGCCGATGGCCAGCCGCAGGGCGCCCGCGTCCAGCTCGAAGCGGGCGCGGCAGTCGGGACAGGAGGCCTTGAAGGCGACGGGCCCGGACGTAGGCGACATCGACCGCGCTCCCCTCAGACCTGTTCCCCGTACCCCGCCAGCGCCTCCCGGGCCGCGCTGCGCGCGCTGTCGGCCAGCTCGGCCGGGGCCACGATCCGGCCCTCACGGCCCAGCCGCAGCGCCAGCCGGCGCAGCGAGGCCGGGTCCGGGCTGCGCAGGGTGATCCGCAGACCGCCTCCGGCCAGCTCCTCCGCACTGTCGTGCGGGTAGTACTCGGCGACCCAGCGCCCGCCCGGCCCCACCTCGACCACGACCTCCGGGTCCTCGGCGGCCGGCTGGACCAGGCCCTCGGACAGGTCGCGCGGCTCGATGGCGGGCGGCTCGGCCCGCTCGTCCAGCAGCCGGATCTCCGCGACCCGGTCGAGGCGGAAGGTGCGCCGGGCCTCCGAGAGGTGGCACCAGCCCTCCATGTACGTGTGCCCCACCGCGAAGAGCCGGATGGGGTCGACCGTGCGCTCGGTGAGCTCGTCCCGCGCCGGCGAGTAGTAGCGCAGCCACAGCCGCCGGCGCTCCGCGATGGCCCGGTCGACGTCCGCGAAGACCCCGCCTTCGGATTCGAAGGTCACCGACAGCCGGGAGCTGGCCCCGGCCACCTCGCCGGCGGCCGCCTCCAGCTTGGCCGTGGCCCGCAGCAGGGCGTCCCGGTCGCTCTCGCGCAGCCCGGGCAGGGTGGCCACCGCGCGCGCGGCCACCAGCAGCGCGGTCGCCTCGTCGGCGGCCAGCCGCAGCGGCTCGGCGGTGGACTCCCCGGAGGCGTCGGGGTTGCGCCACCAGATGCGCTCCCCGTCGGTGTCGATGTCGAGCAGGTCCCCGCCCCGGAAACTCGTCCCGCACATGGGCAGCACGTCGAGGTCCGAGATCAGCTCGTCCTCGGTGATCCCGAAGGCGCGCGCGACGTCCGCGACGTGCGCACCGGGGCGCTCGCGCAGGTAGGTCACCAGGGACAGCATCCGGCGGGTCTGGTCGATGGCGTTGGCAGCCATGCTGGTAGGTCTCCCCCTCAGGGCACATCTGTGGATGTCGCTCGTGTGGAACGGTGCGGCCGAGGATCGGCCGCCGGGCCCGCGGTTCCGCGGGCCCCGGGATCGGCCCCGGTCAGGCCCCGGCCACGGCCCGCAGCCGGTCCACCACGTCCGCCCGCAGGTCGGCGGGACCGACCACGACGACGTCGGGCCCGAACTCCACCAGCCAGGCGTCCAGCCCGTGCCCGTACGGGATCTCCAGCTCGTCCCAGCCGTCCCCGCCCTCGCGCACCGCGGTGGCCTTGGCCCGCAGCGGGTAGCCCGCCCCGGCCCGCAGCCGGATCAGCGCGCTGCGGTCCGCGCTCTCCCCGGCCCAGCTCGCCACGGTCTCCCGTACGGTCACCACGTCCGGCACCTCGGCCGTGTACTTCGCGGCCCGGGAGCGGACCTTGCCGGTGATCCGGGAGAGCCGGAACACCCGCTCCGCCCCGCGGTCGCGGTCGTAGCCGGCCAGGTACCAGTGGCCGCGCCAGCACTCCAGCGCCCAGGGCTCGACCTGCCGGGTCTCGGGGCTGGCGGCGGTGGACTTGCGGTAGTCGAAGACCACCGGCCGGCGGTCCCGGCAGGCCAGCATCAGCGGCTCGAAGGCCGCCTCGTGGACCGGGATGCGCGGCTCGATCGCGCTGTGCTGCCCCGCGTACGGGTCCTCCGCCTCGGGCATCCCGCCCGCGCGCAGCTTCTGCAGGGCCCCGCTGGCGGCCCCCGCCAGCCGCGCCTGCTGCCAGACCTTGGCCGCCAGCCCCAGGGCGGCGGCCTCCTCGGCGTCCAGCGAGACGGGAGGCAGCCGGTTGCTGTCCCGGCGGGCCAGATAGCCGGTCTCGCCGTCCAGGTTCTCCACCGTCTCGATGACGAGGCCGAGTTCACGCAGGTCGTCCTTGTCCCGCTCGAACATGCGGTTGAAGGACTCGTCGTTGCCTGCCTCCATGTAGGCCTCGATGGAACCGCGCAACTCCCGCTTGCTGAGCGGTCGGCGGGTCCCCAGCAGACACAGCGCCAGATTCATCAGCCGCTCGGCCTTGGCAATCGCCATCGACGCCCTTCCGCCCTTCTCCGCCTGCACATCCGTCGGACCGTCACACGGGCCGCGACCCGACACGGACGGACCCATTGACCGTTGACCGTACCGCCCCGGCGCGCCCGGGCAAAAAGCGAGGGGCCCCCGCCGGACGGCGGGGGCCCCTCGACCGATCGCGGAGGTCCGGATCAGCCGACCTTGACCAGGTCGCAGACGAAGATCAGCGTCTCGCCCGGGGCGATCGCACCGCCCGCGCCACGGTCGCCGTAGGCGAGGTGGGCGGGGATGACCAGCTTGCGGCGGCCGCCGACCTTCATGCCCTGGACACCCTGGTCCCAGCCGGCGATGACCTGACCGATGCCGAGCTGGAACTGCAGCGCGGAGCCGCGGTTCCAGGAAGCGTCGAACTCCTCGCCGGTGGAGAAGGCCACACCCACGTAGTGGACGGAGACCCGGTCGCCCTTCTTGGCCTCGGCGCCGTCGCCCAGCCAGATGTCCTCGATCACGAGGTCCTTGGGGGCCTCGCCCTCGGGGAAGTCGATCTCGGGCTTCTGGAGGTCACTCACGGAACTTCTCCTCATACGTACGAAACGGTCAACCGGAACAGTCTTACATCACCGCGAGGATGTCGAGGCTGAAGACCAGCGTCGACTTCGCCGGGATGGTGCCCTGCTCCTTGTCACCGAAGGCCTGGTCCGGCGGGATGACCAGCAGGATGCGGCTGCCGGCCTTCTTGCCGACGATGCCGTCCTTCAGACCCTTGACCGAAAGCTCACCCAGCGGCCAGGTGACCGTCTGGTCGCTGGTGTAGGTGCTCTCGAAGGACTTGTCGTCCTTCCACGTCTTGCCGTTGAACTTGACGACGACGCTGTCGGTGTCCTTCACGACCGCGCCGTCACCCTCCAGGACGTAGTCCGAGACCAGCTTGGCGGGCTCGGCGGTGTCCTTCGGGACGGTCACGGAGACTTCCTTGCCGTCCGTGTTCGTGCCGACCTTGGGCAGGTCCTTGTTGTCCTGGGCGACTTCCTTGCCCGTGGCCGAGGCCGGGACGGTCGCGCCCTTGACGATGTCCACGACGAAGACCAGCGTGGCGTTCGGCTTGATCTTTTCGCCCGAGCCCTGGGCCCCGTAGCCGAGCTCCGGCGGGATCACCAGCTCGACACGGCTGCCGACCTTCTGACCCTCCAGGCCCTGGTCCCAGCCCTTGATGACGGCGCCGGCGCCGATCGTCACGTCGAACGGCGCGGGCCGCCCGAAGCTCTGGTCGAACGGCTCCTTGCCGTCCCACACCTGGCCGAGGTAGTTGACCTGCGCGATGTCGTTCTTCTTGAGCACCTGCCCGTCGCCCTCGCTGATGGTCACCACCTTGAGTTGCTTGGGCGGCGCGCCCTTCCCCTTCGACAGGGTGGGCGTCTCCCCGAAGGCGGCACCCTTGGTGATCGCGGGGGCCCCGTTCTTCATCTGGGCGGAGTCGGAGCCGCTGTCGTCGCCACACGCTGCGGTCGTCAGCAGCAGCAGGGGTACGACAAGCAGGCCGGCAAGTCGGCGCACGTGTTCCTCAGATCTCAGACGGCAAAGCGGTCGCTCGCCACTCTAAGCCGTGCACAGGGCCCCGTACGAGAGACGTACGAG
Source organism: Streptomyces xanthophaeus (assembly GCF_030440515.1). Lineage (GTDB taxonomy): Bacteria > Actinomycetota > Actinomycetes > Streptomycetales > Streptomycetaceae > Streptomyces > Streptomyces kutzneri. The sequence continues at coordinate 6,429,790 of NZ_CP076543.1, read as the reverse complement.
GCCCTGGCGAGGAGTGCGATGTCACACTGCGGTCACTCTGCGGGTCCTACATGCCCGCGATCAGCTTCTCCACCCGGTCGTCCACCGACCGGAACGGGTCCTTGCACAGCACCGTCCGCTGCGCCTGGTCATTCAGCTTCAGGTGCACCCAGTCGACCGTGAAGTCCCGCCGCTGCTCCTGCGCCCGGCGGATGAAGTCCCCGCGCAACCGGGCCCGCGTCGTCTGCGGGGGCACCGACTTGCCCTCGAAGATCTTCAGGTCGTTGCAGATCCGCGCCGCCTGCCCCTTGCGCTCCAGCAGGTAGTACAGCCCGCGCCGGCGGTGGATGTCGTGATACGCGAGGTCTATCTGAGCCACCCGCGGATTCGACATGGTCATGTTGTGCTTGGCCCGGTACCGCTCGATCAGCTGGTACTTCATGACCCAGTCGATCTCGGTCCCGATCCGGTCCAGGTCCTCCGCGTCGATCGCGTCGAGCGTGCGACCCCACAGCTCCAGCACCTGGTCCACCACGCCGGTACGGATCCCCCGGCGCTCGGCGAAGTCCACCGCCTTGTCGTAGTACTCCCGCTGGATCTCCAGCGCCGAGGCCTCCCGGCCGCTCGCGAGGCGCACCTTGCGCTGACCCGTGATGTCGTGGCTGACCTCACGGATCGCCCGGATCGGGTTCTCCAGGGTCAGGTCCCGCATCACCGTGCCCGCCTCGATCATGCGCAGCACCAGGTCGGTGGCCCCGACCTTGAGCAGCATGGTCGTCTCGGACATGTTCGAGTCACCCACGATGACGTGCAGCCTGCGGTAGCGCTCGGCGTCCGCGTGCGGCTCGTCCCGGGTGTTGATGATCGGCCGCGAACGGGTCGTGGCAGAGCTGACGCCCTCCCAGATGTGCTCGGCCCGCTGACTCACGCAGTAGACCGCACCCCGCGGCGTCTGCAGCACCTTGCCGGCACCGCAGATCAGCTGCCGCGTGACAAGGAACGGAATGAGAATGTCCGCCAGGCGGGAGAATTCCCCGTGCCGGGCCACCAGGTAGTTCTCGTGGCAGCCGTACGAGTTGCCCGCCGAGTCGGTGTTGTTCTTGAAGAGATAGACGTCGCCCGCGATTCCCTCCTCGTGCAGGCGGCGTTCGGCGTCGACGAGCAGACCTTCGAGAATGCGCTCGCCTGCTTTGTCGTGAGTGACCAGCTCGGTCACGTTGTCACATTCGGGAGTTGCATATTCCGGATGCGAACCCACGTCGAGGTACAGGCGGGCGCCGTTCCGCAGGAAGACATTGCTGCTGCGGCCCCATGACACAACACGGCGGAAGAGGTAGCGCGCCACTTCGTCAGGAGACAGTCGGCGCTGTCCCCTGAACGTGCACGTGACGCCGTACTCGTTCTCCAGCCCGAAAATGCGGCGGTCCATGACTGAACATTACGCCTTCTGCCCTCTTCTGAAACCGGGTTCGGGAGCGCCGTTTCGATCAGCCCCCCGCAGCGGGCCGATCGACGCCCCGATCACGGCCCGATCGGCCCATCCGGCACACCCACCGATCAGGACGCCGACGGCACCTGCGACGGCACGCCGGAAGAGCCCTCCGACACACCGTCGGACGAACCCGCCACCGCGCGACTGCGCCCGCCCGTTGCCAGCACCCGCTGAGTGACCATCAGAACCAGCAGCGCCGAAAAGCCCGCCACGCCCGCCACACCGAAACCCGCCGCCGTACCCCCCAGCTCCACCGCCGGACCCGCCGCCGCCGTACCGATCGCCGCACCCACCCCGAAGAACGTCACCAGCCACGAGAACGCCTCCGTCACCGTGCCCGCCGGAGCATGCCGGTCCACCACGATGAACGCACACGCCAGCGCGGGCGCCAGGAACACGCCCGACAGCGCCGACAGCGCCGTCATCGCCACCGCACCCGGAACCAGCATCAACGGCAGGTAGCAGACCGCCAGCAGCGCCACCAGCAGCCGCAGCCGCCGCTCGGGCGCACCCGCCCACTGCCGCGCCCCGTAGAACACACCACCGATCAGCGCACCCAGCCCCAGCGCCGCCATCAGCCAGCCGTACACCGCCTGACCGCCGTGATCATCCGCGTACGCCACACCCGCCACCGTGATCGAACCCAGCGCCATGCCCACGAAGAAGAACGCACCCAGCAGCGCCAGCAGCCCACGCGAACGCAGCGCCCCCAGCCAGTGCGCCTCCCGCGGCGCCGAACGCCACTTCCGGGACGGCTCACTGACCACCACGGACAGCGCACCCAGCACACCGATCGCGTTCAGCGCCAGCAGCGCCCCCGCCGGCGACCACATCGCCACGAACAGCGTCACCAGCAGCGGACCGACGGTGAACATGACCTCCTGGGCCACCGCGTCCATCGCGTACGCCGCGTGCACCTTCTCCTCACGACCGCCCAGCACCCCCGGCCACAGCGCCCGCAGCCCGCCCTCCAGCGGCGGCGTGAACAGCCCCGCGACCACCACCGCCGCGTACGCGGCCACCGCCGACCCCGTACCCGCGAGCGCCAGCCACACCATGCCCAGCGCCGAGACCAGCGCGGCCGGCAGCTGCACACGCGGCTGCCCGAACAGGTCCACGGCCCGCCCCAGCAACGGCTGACCCACCGCGTTCGCCAGCCCGTACACGGCGGCCAGCGCCCCCGCCAGGCTGTAGCTGCCGCCCTCGGCACGCGTGAACAGCACGATCGCGATCGGCCCCGTGGCATTGGGCAGCCGGCCCACGAGCGTGCCCACCAGCAGCCTCGCGGCGTGCCTGGTCCTCAGCAGCTCCGCGTATCCCGCGGCCATGTCCGCCCCCTTCTGCCCGGATCCAGCCGGGGAGTACATCAAGTAATACGTATAACGTGACCGGTCATACGTACCATGGCCGCAGTCCGCCGGTCCACCCCGCAGACCCACCCACACCCCCGACCTCGCACTTCAGGAGCACCCTGTGACGAGACCCACCAGCCGCGACGTGGCCACCGCCGCCGGGGTCTCCCAGGCCACCGTCTCCCTCGTCCTCGGCGACAAATGGCCCGGACGCGTCTCCGAACGCACCGCCACCCACGTCCGCGAAACCGCCACCCGCCTCGGCTACCGCCCCAACCTCGCCGCCCGCAACCTCCGCCTCGGCACCACCCGCACCGCCCTCCTCGTCGTCCCCGCCCTCACCAACGAATTCTTCGCCCGCGTCTACACCGGAGCCGCCCGCGTCGCCGCCGAACACGGCTTCGGCGTCGTCCTCTACCCCTCCCCCGACGGCACCGGCCCCGCCCGCAACCCCTTCGCCTCCGCCCGCGCCGCCCTCGACGGAGTCATCGCCTCCTCCATGGCCGCCCACACCCTCGACGCCATCGGCGGCAACACCCTCCCCCTCGTCATGCTCGACAGCGACCCCGCCGCCGACACCGCCGCCGCCCACGTCAACCTCGCCATGGCCGACGGCATGCGCCAGGTCACCGAACACCTCCTCACCCACGGCCACCGCCGCTTCCTCCACCTCGCCTCCGCCGTCGACTCCTGGACCTTCGACACCCGCGCCGAAGCCCTCACCGCCCTCCTGGGCCCCGACACCGAGCTGCGCACCGTACGGGCCCCCCTCACCGTCGACGCCGCCCGCACCGCCATGGAGACCGCCCTGGCCACCCCCCAGGACCGACCCACCGCCATCGTCTGCGACGACGACATCCTCGCCGCCGGCGCCTGCAAGGCCGCCCGCCGCCTCGGCCTGCGCATCCCCGAGGACCTCTCCGTCACCGGCTTCGACGACCTCGCCCTCGCCACCGCCGTCGAACCCGAACTCACCACCGTCCACCTCCCCGCCGAACGCGTCGGCGAACAAGGCATGACCGCCCTCCTCGCCGTCCTCGAAGGCACCCCCTGGACCGCCCCCGACATCGCCGTCCGCCTCGTCGTCCGCGACTCCACGGGCCCCGCCCCGGCCCCGTAGCCGGCCGGACACGACGAAGCCCCGGCCCGCCGACAATGGCGAACCGGGGCCCCGCACACACGGCGACTACTCGGCGTCGTCCTCCGGCGCCTCGTCGTTCGACACGGCATCGGCCTGCACCGCCGCCGTCACATCCGCCTCCAGCAACCGCGCCAGCTGCCGGCCCCGGATCCGCTTGAACTTGCGCTGCTGCGCCCGCGTACGGTCCAGCACCGCGACCTCCAGCCGCTCCGCCGGAATCGTCTTGTCCGCACCGTTGGCCTGGCTGGACAGCGCCTGCACCGCCAGCTTCAACGCCTCCGACAACGTCATCCCGTCCTGGTGACGCTGATCCAGGAAGGTACTGATCTGCTCGGCATTGCCACCGACCGCGACCGAACCGTGCTCGTCCACGATCGACCCGTCGTGCGGCAGCCGGTAGATCTGGTCACCCGCGGCCGTCGCACCGACCTCCGCGACCACCAGCTCCACCTCGTACGGCTTCTCACCCGCAGAGGAGAAGATCGTGCCGAGCGTCTGCGCGTAGACGTTCGCCAGCCCACGGGCCGTCACATCGTCACGGTCGTAGGTGTAACCGCGCAGATCCGCGTACCGCACACCACCGATCCGCAGGTTCTCGTACTCGTTGTACTTACCGGCGGCCGCGAAGCCGATCCGGTCGTAGATCTCGCTGAACTTGTGCAGCGCACGGGACGGGTTCTCGCCGACGAACACGATGCCGTCGGCATACTGCAGCACGACCAGGCTGCGACCGCGGGCGATGCCCTTGCGGGCGTATTCCGCCCGGTCGGCCATGGCCTGCTGGGGTGACACATAGAACGGAGTCGACACCGGCTGTCCGTCCCTTTCTTCTGGGCTCCTACGGGGCGACGGATGGTCAGAGCAGGGCGGCGCGCGGGCCGTCGGGCTGCTCCAGCCGACGGTTGGTGACCGTACGGGCGAGCTCCTGCGACTCGTCGTCGGTCAGCCTGCGGAACCCCTCGTCCGTGATCACGGTGACGATCGGGTAGATGTGGCGGTACAGGTCCGGCCCACCGGTCGCCGAGTCGTCGTCGGCGGCGTCGTACAGCGCCTGGACGACCAGGGTGGTGGCCTGCTCCTCCGTCAGATCGGGACGGTAGAGCTTCTTCATCGAGCCCCGGGCGAAGATCGAACCGGAACCGGTGGCGGCGTAGCCGTGCTCCTCGGAGCGGCCGCCGGTCACGTCGTAGGAGAAGATCCGGCCCTTCTCCTTGGCCTCGTCGAAGCCCGCGAACAGCGGCACGACGGCCAGGCCCTGCATGGCCATCCCCAGATTGCTCCGGATCATGGTGGAGAGCCGGTTGGCCTTGCCCTCCAGGGAAAGGGTCGTCCCCTCCACCTTCTCGAAGTGCTCCAGCTCCAGCTGGAACAGCTTCACCATCTCCACGGCCAGGCCGGCCGTACCGGCGATACCGACGGCGGAGTACTCGTCGGCGGGGAACACCTTCTCGATGTCCCGCTGCGCGATCATGTTCCCCATGGTCGCCCGCCGGTCACCGGCGAGGACCACCCCGCCGGGGAAGGTGGCGGCGACGATGGTCGTCCCGTGCGGCGCCTCGATGACACCCTCCGGCAGCTTGCGGTTGCCGGGCAGCATCTCGGGCGAGTGCGCGCCCAGGAAGTCCATGAAGGACGACGACCCCGGCGTCAGGAAGGCTGCCGGTAGACGCCCTGTGCTACGAGTGTTGGCTTCCACGCGTTCCCTCCAGATACTCAGCGGCCCGACGCATGCGTTCGGGGTCTTCCTTGAACAGGCCTACGCCCACATTGCAGTTCAAGCAAAGTACGCCTCGGACCCTACCCGTCTTGTGGCAATGATCCACATGAACGGCCGGAGCCCGAAGGCAGAGGTAGCAGACCCCTCCCTGAGCTGCGATGATCGCGTCTCGCACAGCCTCAGTGATGCCGTACGAACGCTTGAGATGGTGCGCTCGGCCCTCGACGGCTCGGCACGCTTTGCAGCGCGTTGACAAGCCGTCGGAGGCCGTTCTGTTTCGATCCCATTCGGAGTGCGGCTTAATCTCCCCACATCGGCGGCAGTGCTTATGCCCGGGTGGAGCCGCAACCAAGGGGCGAACCTTCTGCCCCTTGGCCAGCTGACGCTCCTGGTGATACTCCGCCGCGCATGGCCTGCAATAGCACTGCAAGCCATCTCGCGCTGCACGGTTGGCCGCGAATGCCTCGCGAGGCTTCTCTGCGCCACAGCGAGGACACCGCTTCACAGCCCCTGTCACCCAACCTCTCCCTGGGGCCAATCACCTTCAATTCGAAGGTGAAATCACTCTCCACCCTTTTGAACGAAGGACCGCACGAAGTCCTCGGCGTTCTCCTCGAGCACATCATCGATTTCATCGAGTACGGAGTCGACGTCGTCGGAGAGCTTTTCCTGGCGCTCCTTGAGGTCGGTCGATTCCTCGACCGCCGCCTCCTCGACCTCCTCGGTCGAGCGCGTCGCCTTCTGCTGTCCGCCGCCGGTGTCCTTGGTCGCCATGTCTACCTCACCCCGCTCGGTTCGCACGCTCATGTCGAGAGACCCCGGGATTCGGGATCTCTCAAGATCAGACCCTACGTCGGACCCTACAAGGAGGGTCCGACATTCGTCCCCGTACTTTCACAGTCCGGTTCTCTTCATGATTCCCGGACCGGAGGCCTTTCAGCCGCGTTCACTGCCCCGAAAGCACCCGTACCAGGTCCTCCGCCGTGCGGCAGCGGTCCAGGAGCTCCTTGACGTGGTTGCGGGTCCCCCGCAGGGGTTCCAGCGTCGGGACGCGCTGGAGCGAGTCCCGGCCGGGGAGGTCGAAGATCACCGAGTCCCAGGACGCCGCGGCCACGTCGTCCGCGTACTGCTCCAGGCAGCGGCCGCGGAAGTACGCCCGGGTGTCCTCCGGAGGCTTGCTCTGAGCCCGCTCCACCGCCGGCTCTTCCACCAGGCGCTTCATCTTGCCGCGGGCCACCAGGCGGTTGTACAGGCCCTTCTCGGGCCGTACGTCCGAGTACTGGAGGTCCACCAGGTGCAGCCGCGCCGCGTCCCAGCCCAGCCCGTCCCGGCGCCGGTAGCCCTCCAGGATCTCCTTCTTGGCGATCCAGTCCAGCTCCCCCGACAGGCTCATCGGGTCGCTCTCCAGCCGGCCCAGCACGTCCTCCCAGCGGCCCAGCACGTCCTTGGTCTGCTCGTCCGCATCCGACCCGAAACGTTCGTCCACGTACTTCCGCGCCAGCTCGAAGTACTCCATCTGGAGTTGCACCGCGGTCAGTGTCCGGCCGCTGCGCAGCGTGATCAGGTGCTGCAGGTCGGGGTCGTGGGAGACCTGGTGCAGGGTGCGTACGGGCTGGTCGACGGCCAGGTCGACGTTGATGAACCCGTCCTCGATCATGGACAGGACAAGTGCGGTCGTGCCGAGTTTGAGGTAGGTGGAGATCTCGGAGAGGTTGGCGTCTCCGATGATCACGTGGAGCCGGCGGTACTTCTCGGCGTCCGAGTGCGGCTCGTCGCGGGTGTTGATGATGGGGCGTTTGAGGGTGGTCTCCAGGCCGACCTCGACCTCGAAGTAGTCCGCGCGCTGGCTGATCTGGAAGCCGTGTTCGCGGCCGTCCTGGCCGATGCCCACGCGTCCCGCGCCGGTCACGACCTGTCGCGAGACGAAGAAGGGGGTCAGGTGGCGCACGATCTCCGAGAAGGGGGTTTCCCGCTTCATCAGGTAGTTCTCGTGCGTGCCGTAGGAGGCGCCCTTGTTGTCGGTGTTGTTCTTGTAGAGGTGGATCGGCTGGGCGCCGGGGAGCTGGGCGGCGCGGACGGCCGCCTCGGCCATGATCCGTTCGCCGGCCTTGTCCCAGAGGACGGCGTCGAGCGGGTTGGTGATCTCGGGCGAGCTGTATTCGGGGTGTGCGTGGTCGACGTAGAGCCGTGCGCCGTTCGTGAGGATGACGTTGGCGAGGCCGATGTCCTCGTCGGTCAGCTGGCTGTTGTCGGCGGCCTCGCGGGCGAGGTCGAAGCCGCGGGCGTCCCGCAGCGGATTCTCCTCCTCGAAGTCCCAGCGGGCGCGTCGCGCCCGGTGCATCGCCGCCGCGTAGGCGTTGACGATCTGGGACGAGGTGAGCATGGCATTGGCGTTCGGGTGCCCCGGGACGGAGATCCCGTACTCCGTCTCGATCCCCATTACTCGCCGTACGGTCATGCGGCCCTCCTTGCCCGGCGGCGCTCCCCTTTCGGGAGCGGCGCTCAAGTACCGCTGGTGCTCCGGTGCGTGTGCCTGTGCGGTGCCCGTCCCCGCACTGCGCGTCCGGCGGTACGGAAGAGCCTAGAACCACTGCGCGCTCGTGGGGAGATCATTTCCGTCATTGGATCCGCCTCGTCACCGGCTGAAAAGCGGCCGGTAATGCGGTGGGGTAAAGCAGTCGGCTGCGGATGCCCGGGGTGGGCATCCGCAGCCGCCCCGCTTTGTCAGAGGTACTGACCGGTGTTCGCCACCGTGTCGATGGAGCGTCCGGTGTCCGCGCCTTGCTTTCCGGTGACGAGGGTGCGGATGAATACGATCCGCTCGCCCTTCTTGCCGGAGATGCGGGCCCAGTCGTCCGGGTTGGTGGTGTTGGGCAGGTCCTCGTTCTCCTTGAACTCGTCCACGCAGGCCTGGAGCAGGTGGGAGACCCGCAGGCCCTTCTGGTTGTGTTCGAGGAAGGCCTTGATCGCCATCTTCTTGGCCCGGTCGACGATGTTCTGGATCATCGCGCCGGAGTTGAAGTCCTTGAAGTAGAGGACTTCCTTGTCGCCGTTGGCGTACGTGACCTCGAGGAAGCGGTTTTCCTCGGTTTCGGCGTACATCTGCTCGACGACGGTCTGGATCATGCTGTGGACGGTGCCGTCCTTGGAGTCCTGGTGTTCGGACAGGTCGTCCGAGTGCAGGGGCAGCGAGGCCTTGAGGTACTTGGCGAAGATGTCCTTCGCGGCCTCGGCGTCCGGGCGCTCGATCTTGATCTTCACGTCGAGCCGGCCGGGGCGCAGGATGGCCGGGTCGATCATGTCCTCGCGGTTGGAGGCGCCGATGACGATGACGTTCTCCAGGCCTTCGACGCCGTCGATCTCGGCGAGCAGCTGGGGGACGATGGTGTTCTCCACGTCCGAGCTGACTCCGGATCCGCGGGTGCGGAAGAGGGATTCCATCTCGTCGAAGAAGACGATGACGGGGGTGCCCTCGCTCGCCTTCTCCCGGGCGCGCTGGAAGACGAGGCGGATGTGCCGCTCGGTCTCGCCGACGTACTTGTTGAGGAGTTCGGGGCCCTTGATGTTCAGGAAGTAGGACTTCCCGGCGGGCTGGCCGGTCACCTCGGCGACCTTCTTGGCAAGGGAGTTGGCGACGGCCTTGGCGATGAGCGTCTTGCCGCAGCCGGGCGGGCCGTAGAGCAGGATGCCCTTCGGGGGCCGCAGTTCGTGTTCCTTGAAGAGGTCGGGGTAGAGGTAGGGGAGCTCGACGGCGTCGCGGATCAGCTCGATCTGGTCGCCCAGGCCGCCGATCTTGTCGTAGTCGATGTCCGGGACCTCTTCGAGGACGAGTTCTTCGACCTCGCTCTTGGGGACGACCTCGTAGACGTAGCCGGAGCGGGGTTCGAGCAGGAGGGCGTCGCCGGGGCGGATGGTGATGTCCAGGAGCGGCTCGGCGAGCCTCACCACCCTTTCCTCGTCGGTGTGCCCGACGACCAGGGCGCGCTCGCCGTCCTCGAGGATCTCCTTGAGGGTGACGATGTCCCCGGCCCGCTCGAATTCCATGGCCTCGACCACGTTGAGGGCCTCGTTGAGCATGACCTCCTGGCCGCGCCGGAGGTCTTCCGGGTCGACGCTGGGGCTGACGTTCACGCGGAGCTTTCGGCCTCCGGTGAAGATGTCGACGGTGCCGTCCTCGTTCGCTTGCAGGAAGACACCGAAACCGGCCGGCGGCTGTGCGAGCCGGTCGACTTCTTCCTTGAGGGCCACGATCTGGTCTCGGGCCTCACGGAGGGTATTCGCGAGTCGTTCGTTCTGTGCGGATACGCCGGCCAGATTTGTCTGGAGCTCGACGATCCGCTCTTCGAGAATCCTCGTGTGTCGCGGAGAGTCGGCGAGCTTTCGTCGCAGGACGGCGATTTCCTGCTCGAGATAGGCAACCTGGCCGGCGGGGTCCTCGGACCCTCGCGCGGGCCGGATGCCGCGGTTGATGTCGTCGTCGTGGGCTGCCACGGTCCTCACCTCCTCCAAGGGGAGCTGGACGCTTCCTGACCCTACCTGGGCTGGTGGTGATTGAAACCCCTAGATCACAAAGACGGTAGAGGTGTGTCCGATCTTCACCCTTGCGTACTCCCTCACGCCAAGGAAATACCCACCCATCAAACTCGGGAAGCAGCCGGTTGTAAGGTCGAACTGTTCAACACCCGTCAGGGCCCGCGCGACTTGCTGCGGGTTGTGACCGGGATGGATCACTCAGCGCAGGGAACGGCAGGAGATATGACCGTGCAGCAGGAGGCTCCGACGGGCGGCGGCGGCGAGGCCGGCGAGCCGCTCGAGGTCTGGATCGATCAGGACCTGTGCACCGGGGACGGCATCTGCGTGCAGTACGCGCCTGAGGTGTTCGAGCTGGACATCGATGGTCTGGCGTACGTGAAGAGCCCGGAGGACGAGCTGCTGCAGGACACGGGGGCGACCACTCCGGTTCCGCTGACGCTGCTCCAGGACGTGGTGGACTCGGCGAAGGAATGTCCGGGTGACTGCATTCACGTGAGGCGCGTTTCGGACAGGGTGGAAGTCTTCGGTCCCGACGCGGAGTGACGCTTCAAACACTCCTGGCGGCCGAGTCCGTCAGCTCCTGGCGGAATTTTCCGTCGCGCCAGCGCCACTTGGCGAGCTGTTTCGTGTCGGGGCTGTAGCGGGGTACGTCGGGTGAGGAGTAGCCGACGAGGGTTGCCGTGACGAGTCCGTCGCGCACGGTGAGCTCGGTGGCGGTCTGGCGTCGCGCGGTGTCGAGCAGGGTGGCGACGACGCGGGGGGCGGCGCCGTCCGCCCGGTCCCGGGTGAGTACGTAGATCGCGTGGGGCGGGGTGCCGGAGCCGGCGTCGCAGCGGACGGCGGCGACGGTCTCGGGGCGGCCGTCGCCGTCGAGGTCGCCCTGGGCGCTGGTGGTGACGGTCTGCGGGGCGCCCTTGCAGTCGAGGGGGTAGGTGACCCCTGCCGGGTCGGGTGCGGTGGCCTGGGGGCCCTTCGCGGGGGTTTCCGCGGTGCTCGCGGTGGTGTCGGTGGCCGGGGTGCCGGTGGCGGGCTGTACGAGTCCTGCGGCGGCTATGACGGCTGCCATGGCGGTGGCCGTGGCGAGCCAGTGGACGGGCCTGGTGCGGCTGTGCTCCAGGGTGTGCGGGAGCGGGGCCGTCTCGGCGTGGCTGTGCGGCACGCGGGGTGTCTCCTGTGCGAAGGGTGACGGGGAGCCAGCATCGTGCCACACCTCACAGGGTGGTGGAACGGCTGGGTCCGGGGCTGGTGCACGGGACAACGAAAAGGCGCTGTGGCGCAGTTCCCGGGTGGGTCGGGGGAACTGTGCCACAGCGCCTTTGTGTTGGGTCTGCGGGGCCGTTATGCGGAGCGGTCGCTGCCGGGGCCGTCGTAGTCCTCGCCGTAGGCGCCCTTGGCGGGGCGGCGGCGGCGCATGGGGGGCTCGACGCCGTCCGCGAGGCGGCGGGCGGTGACGAGGAAGCCGGTGTGGCCGATCATGCGGTGGTCCGGGCGGACGGCGAGGCCTTCCACGTGCCAGTTGCGGATCATCGATTCCCACGGCTGCGGCTCGGCGAAGCAGCCGATCTCGCGGATGGACTCGACGGTCTTGGAGAGCTGGGTGGTGGTGGCCACGTAGCAGCAGAGGATGCCGCCGGGGACGAGGGCCTTCTTGACCGCTTCCAGGCACTCCCAGGGGGCGAGCATGTCGAGGATCACGCGGTCGACGTCGGTCTCGTCCAGGTTGTCCTGGAGGTCGCCCACGGTCAGCTTCCACGCGGGGTGGGGGCCGCCGAAGTAGCGTTCGACGTTGGCGGTGGCGATCTCGGCGAAGTCCGCGCGGCGCTCGTAGCTGTGGAGCATGCCCTGGTCGCCGATGGCGCGCAGCAGGAAGCTGCTGAGGGAGCCGGAGCCCACTCCCGCTTCCACGACGCGTGCGCCGGGGAAGATGTCGGCGAAGGCCAGGATCTGGCCTGCGTCCTTGGGGTAGACCACGGCGGCGCCGCGGGGCATGGACAGGACATAGTCGGGGAGCAGGGGGCGCAGCGCGAGGTATGCGACGTTGCCCGTGGTGCGGACAACGCTGCCTTCGGGAGCACCGATCAGCTCGTCGTGCGGGAAGGAACCCTTGTGGGTGTGGAAATTCTTCCCGGCTTCGAGCGTGAACGTGTAGTGGCGGCCCTTGGGGTCGGTGAGCTGTACCTGGTCCCCGACCTCGAAGGGCCCGCGTCGGCGGGCGGCACCGGTCGGTTCGGACATGTGACCAGTGTATTGGCTTCAGGACTGGGGCCGTGCCATGGCCTTCACGAAGGCCTTTTCGACGTCGAGGGTGGACAGGACGCCGTAGATGGCGCCGCCGGGTTCGAGGACGAGGTATTCGGTGGCGGGGGTGGCGCGGAGGTGGTCGAGGAGTTCTTCGCCGGTGAGGTCCGCTGAAACCTTCATGCCGTCGGTGAGGTCCTGGGCGAGGGTGCTGACGGCGACCCAGGGGCGGCGGTGTTCGGGGACGGAGGCGATGGCGGTTTCGCGGACGATGGCGGTGGGGTCGCCTTGTCCGTCGACGACGACGAGGGCGCGGGCGCCGGCTTCGTTGGCGCGGCGGAGGGCTTCGGAGAGGGGGGTGGCGTTCTCGACGGGGATGGCGCGTCGGGTGAGGGTGCGGGCGCGCAGTTCGGGGAGGTGTTCGCGCAGGCGGGCCATGCGGAGGCTGTTGCCGGCGCCGGTCCAGATGATGCCGGCGAGGATGGCGGCGAGCAGGGCGTCCATGACGGTGTTCATGCCGCCGATTTCCTCGGTGCGGTTGCCGAGGACTCCGGTGTGGGTGAGGAGGGGGAGGCCGAGGAGGACGGCGAGGGCGAGGCCGCGGCCGACCCAGGCGGCGGCGACGGTGCCGGCCATGGGTTTGCCGGTGATGCCCCAGATGACGGCGCGGAGCATGCGGCCGCCGTCGAGGGGGAGGCCGGGGAGCAGGTTGAAGGCGGCGACCAGCAGGTTGGAGATCATCAGGCCGGCGAGGAGGACGCCGGGGACGGTGGCCGGGTCGACGGCTTTCATGCCGAGGTAGAAGGCTCCGGTGAGGACGAGGGAGAGCAGGGGGCCGACGAAGGCGAGGACGAATTCGCGGCCGGGTGTCTCGGATTCCTTCTCGATCTCGGAGACTCCGCCGAAGAACTGGAGCTGGATGCGGCGTACGGGGAGCTTGAAGCGCAGGGCTGCGACGGTGTGCGCGAGTTCGTGGACCAGGACGGAGGCGTAGAAGGCGACGGCGAAGAAGAGGGAGACGAGGTAGCGGACGGGTCCGAGGTCGGGCAGGACGCGGTCGAGCTGGTCGCCGAAGACCCAGGTGATGAGGGCGGCGACGAGGAACCAGCTGGGCGAGACGTAGACGGGTACGCCGAAGGGGCGGCCCATGAGGAGTCCGCCGCCCGGTCCGGAGCGGCCGCGTGAGCGCTCGCCGGTTTCGTCGGTGTCTGCCACGGCTGTCCTTCGTTCGGTGCTGGTGTTTCCAGTGTGTTCTGTTCGCGTACGGGGTGGTGCTGTAGCGGGTTGTGATGCTCCGATCATGCAGTGCGAGGGGGCTTGTCGTCGATGGTATGCGCGTCCTGTCGGTGGCGGGTCGTAGGGTTTTGTGCATGACGACGAGCCCTGGTGCTGTGCCTGGCGCAGCCGATGCCGATGCGCGGAGCGCTGTGGCGCCTTCTTCGCTCTCCCCTTCGCGGGCGAGCGATTTCATGCAGTGCCCTCTGCTGTACCGGTTCCGGGTGATCGACAGGCTGCCGGAGAAGCCCAGTGCGGCTGCTACCCGCGGGACGCTGGTGCATGCGGTGCTGGAGCGGCTTTTCGATCATCCGGCGCAGGAGCGGACGGCGCCGCGGGCGAAGGCGTTGGTTCCGGGGCAGTGGGACCGGTTGCTGGAGTCGAAGCCGGAGCTGACGGAGCTGTTCCCTGAGGGTGATGAGGGGGCGGGGCTGGCGCGGTGGCTGACGGAGGCGGAGGCGCTGGTCGAGCGGTGGTTCACGCTGGAGGATCCGACGCGGCTGGAGCCGGTGGAGCGGGAGTTCTTCGTGGAGACGGAGCTGGAGTCGGGGCTGCGTCTGCGCGGGATCATCGACCGGGTGGACGTGGCGCCGACGGGTGAGGTGCGGATCGTCGACTACAAGACGGGTAAGGCGCCGCGGCCGGAGTATGCCGAGGGTGCGCTGTTCCAGATGAAGTTCTACGCGCTGGTGGTGTGGCGGCTGAAGCAGGTGGTGCCGCGGCGGCTGCAGCTGGTGTATCTGGGCAGTGGGGATGTGCTGACGTACGACCCGGTGGTGGCGGATCTGGAGCGGGTGGAGCGCAAGCTGCTCGCGTTGTGGGAGGCGATCCGGGAGGCTACGGAGTCGGGTGAGTGGCGGCCGCGGCCGACGAAGCTGTGCGGCTGGTGTGATCATCAGGCGGTGTGTCCGGAGTTCGGCGGTACTCCCCCGCCCTATCCTCTGGTGATCTCCCCGCGGCCGGGGGCGGAGCGCCCGGCGGAGTCCTGATCTTGGTGTCAGGGCAGAATGGTCGGGCCCGCCGTAGCCGTCCGACGAATACGAGGTAGACCCCGTGGCGATCCGCGTCCTTCTGGTCGACGACCAGCCGCTGCTGCGCACCGGCTTCCGGATGATCCTGGAGGCGGAGGAGGACCTGGCGGTGGTCGGTGAGGCCGGGGACGGTCTGCAGGCGCTGGACCAGGTGCGGGCGCTGCAGCCCGATGTGGTGCTGATGGACATCCGGATGCCGCGGATGGACGGGGTGGAGGCGACCCGGCAGATCACGGGTCCGGAGCGTGACGGGCCGGCGAAGGTGCTGGTGCTGACCACGTTCGATCTGGACGAGTACGTGGTGGAGGCGCTGCGGGCGGGGGCGAGCGGTTTCCTGCTGAAGGATGCGCCGGCGAACGAGCTGGTGCAGGCGATCCGGGTGGTCGCGGCGGGTGAGGCGATGCTCGCGCCGAGTATCACGCGGCGGCTGCTGGACAAGTACGCGGGGCATCTTCCGTCGGGTGAGGAGAGCCTTCCGAACACCTTGGGGACGCTGACCGAGCGTGAGGTCGAGGTGCTGAAGCTGGTGTCCCGGGGGCTGTCGAACGCGGAGATCGCGGCGGATCTGTTCGTGAGCGAGACGACGGTCAAGACGCATGTGGGGCACGTGCTGACGAAGCTGGGGCTGCGGGACCGGGTCCAGGCGGCGGTGTACGCGTACGAGAGCGGTCTGGTGCGCCCCGGGGCCCAGTAGGCCGGGCGGGGCGCGGATGCGCGAAGGGGGCCGTACGTGCTGACACGTACGGCCCCCTTCGCGTGGTGCCGGGCCCGCTCGGGGCGGGCCCGGTTCCGGTGGCTCAGCCCTTGCTGATCTCCCAGAAGCGGAAGACGGTGGAGGCGTCGAGGGACCACTGCAGGCCGCTCACGTTCTGGCGGGTGACGGCGTACTGCTTGCCCTGCCAGAGCGGGATGAGCGGGAGCTCGTCGGCGACGATGTCCTGGAGGCGGTTGTAGTCGGTGTTGGCCGCGGTGCGGTCGGACTTCGCGGAGGTCGACGGGATGATCGTCCCGGTGATCTCCTTGTTCTCGTAGTTGTTGTTCAGCACGTTGTCCGGGCCGAAGAAGGGCTGCGTGAAGTTGTCGGCGTCCGGGTAGTCGGGCACCCAGCCCTTGACGTACACGCCGTACTTGCCGGCCTGGATGTCCTTCTCGTACTGCTCGTACTCGACGGACTTGACGTCGGCGTCGAAGAGGCCGCTGTCGTTGAGCTGCTTGGCGATGACCTCGAACTGCTGGTCCGTGGAGGGGCCGTAGCGGGACGGGGTGGAGTACAGGGTGAGCTTGACCTTGCCGTTGATGCCGCCGGCCTTGAGGGCGGCCTTGGCCTTCTCGGGCTGGGGGGTGCCGCCGTAGCGGTCGAAGAAGGGGGTCGTGTGGCCGGCGATGCCGGTCGGCACGATGGAGTAGAGCGCGGTGGCGGTGCCCGCGTACACGTCGCGGACGAGGGCTTCGCGGTCGATGAGGAAGGCGATGGCCTTGCGCACGGGGAGCTTGCCGACGACGGGGTCGTTGACGTTGAACACCATGTGCTCGACCTCGGCGCCGGTGCCCTGGACGACGTCGACCTTGTTGTCGCCGGTCTTGCTGGAGGCGAGGGCGGCGATGTCCTTGGCGGCGAGGCCGCGGAAGGCGAAGTCGACGTCGCCGCTCTCCAGGACGGTCTTGAGGCCGGCCTGGTCGCCGTTGAAGAACTTCAGGGTGACGCCGGTGTTCTTGGCCTTGGCCTTGCCGCTGTAGGACTCGTTGACGGAGAAGGTGGCGCTCTTCTCGCCGAAGGAGTCGAGCTTGTAGACGCCGGAGCCGACGGCCTTGTTGTCGGCGCGCAGCTTGTCGGCCGGGTACTCGGTGTGGTCGACGATGGAGCCGGCGCCCGAGGCGATCTTGCTGGGGAAGGTGGCGTCGGAGGTCTTGAGCTTGAAGACGACGGTCTTGTCGTCCGGGGCGTCGATGCTCGCGATGGACGCGAGCATCACGGCCGGGCCGTTCGCGTCGTTGATCTTCAGGGTGCGCTCGAAGGAGAACTTGACGTCCTTCGAGGTGAGGCTGTGGCCGTTGCTGAACTTCAGGCCGTCCCGCAGGGTGCACTTGTAGAGCTTGCTGTCGGCGCCCTCGAAGCCACAGGCCTGGGCGGCGTCGGGCTCGGGGGTGGTGCCGCCCTTGGGGAAGCTCAGCAGCGACTGGAAGACGTTGTTGAACAGCAGCCAGGAGCCCGGGTCGTAGCCCGATGCCGGGTCGACGGACTTCACCTTGTCGGATATGCCCATGACCACGCCCTTGCCGCTGCCGGCATTGGAGCCATCGGTCGAACCGCAACCGCTGAGCAGCGCGGCGGCGGTGGCTGCGCCGAGCGGGGCCGCCAGCCACTGGTTACGTCGATTCACGCGAACGTCCTTCACAGTCGAACTGTTTCGTTGGTCCGGCCCGCGACTTCCGCTGCCGGTCGTTGCCTTGCTCAGCCGCTTACGCCACGGCCGAGCTCCCACAGCTGGAGGTCGGAGATGGCGTTGACCGACCACTCCACTCCGGTGATCCCGTCGCGTGCGGCGACGTACTGCTTGCCCTGCCACAGGGGCAGGACGGGCACGTCCTCGGCGACGATGTCCTGTATCTCCGTGATCGCGGGGACGGCGACCGTACGGTCGACCGCCC
The DNA here is from genome assembly GCF_030440515.1 of Streptomyces xanthophaeus. Classification (GTDB taxonomy): domain Bacteria; phylum Actinomycetota; class Actinomycetes; order Streptomycetales; family Streptomycetaceae; genus Streptomyces; species Streptomyces kutzneri. The sequence goes on along the minus strand of NZ_CP076543.1, from coordinate 6,412,383 downwards.
GCCGGGATTCGGGGATGAGCCTGCTGCGTACCGCGTTGTTGGCGTACGGCGTGCCCAGGAAGTTGTCCTGCTCCAGGAACGGGGCGAGGAAGTTGTCGGCGTCCGGGTAGTCGGGGAACCAGCCGAGCCCGTAGGCGGCGTGGTCGCCCTTCTTCTGGGCCGGGCGGAAGTCCGCCCACTCGCTGCCCTGGACGGTGATGTCGAACAGACCGGTGGAGTTCAGCTGGGCCTTGAGGGCCTCGAACTCGGCGGCGGTGCCGTCGCCGTAGTGGTCGCTGGTGTAGTGCAGGGTCAGCTTGACCGGGGTCTTGATCCCGGCCTCCTTCAGCAGGGCGGCGGCCTTGGGCGTGTTGGCGTCGCCGTACTTGTTGTAGAAGGAGTTGACGTGGCCCGTCACGGTGGTGGGGACCAGCGAGTAGAGCGGCTGGGCGGACTTGCCGTAGACCTTGGAGATGAGCTGGCCGCGGTCGACGGCGGCGGCGAGCGCCTGGCGTACGGCCTTCTCCTTGACGACGGGCGCCTCGGTGTTGAAGCCGAGGTAGCGGATCTCCAGGCCGGGCATCGGGACCAGCTTGACGCCCTTGGGCGGCTGGGCGCTGAACTCGGTGATCTGGGCGGGCGACAGGGTGCGGGAGACCATGTGGATCTTCCCGTCGGTGAGCGCCTTGCCCATGGCCGGGGAGTCGGGGTACGTGCGCAGTTCGACCTTGTCGTTCTGCAGCTTGAGGTCGCCCTTGTAGTGCGGGTTCTTGGTGAAGACGGCGCGGACCAGCCGGTTGTTCTTGACCTCGGCCTTCATCGTGTACGGGCCGGAGCCGTCCACGGCGAAGCCCTCGCGGAGCTTCTTGGCGTCGTAGTTCTTCTCGCTGACGATGCCGGCGGCGGGGGTGGAGAGCTTGAACGGGAAGGTCGCGTCCGGGGTCTTCAGGTGGAAGACGACGGTGTCGGCGCCCTTGACCTCGACGTTGTCGAGGGTGGAGAGCAGCGAGGAGGGGCCGTTCTCGTCCTTGATGGCGAGGACGCGGTCGATGGAGAACTTGACGTCCTTGGCGGTGAGGGGCTCACCGTCGGCGAACTTCAGACCGGGGCGCAGGGTGCAGCGGTAGCTCTCGTTGCCGGCGTCGGTGAAGCGGCAGGCGGAGGCCGCCTCGCCGACGGGCTGGCCGCCGCCGCGCGGGGTGTGCATCAGCGTCTGGACGGTCTGGCGCAGGATGTTCCAGGCGCCGGCGTCGTAGGCGTAGGCCGGGTCGAAGGGGGCGGGAGCGAAGTCTGCGGCCTCGAACCGATCGGTGGTTCCGACGACGATCGCTCCGGATCCTGCTCCTCCGCCGCTCGCGCTGCCGCAGGCGGCCAGCGCGGGGGTGAGCAGTCCGGCCGCGGCCGTCAGCACCATGGTCTTGCGGTTCATGCTGGAAGTACTCCCTGTAACCGGCACTTGTTCAAAGCGGCGTAGAGGGCACTTCGCGGCGGTCGCCCGTTCGGGGCGGAACGATCGGGCCGGTGTTGTGACGATCGGTCCACGCGTTCCCGGCACAGGGGTGTGTGTCGGGGACGGCTGAGGTGCGGCGTAGTGCCCGCATCGACACTAGTGGTCCGGGACGGGATGGCTGGAACTGACCGAACTTGGGGCGTAATCGCACCGTGATCGGAGCGAACTGCCTGTTCACGCGCAGGGCTGCGCAGATTCGGTCAGGGGCTGATCAATGTGGACACATTGGAAGTCGCGGCGGCCCCGGGACAGACCCGTCGGGGGTGCGGAGCGTGACCAAGGTCACCCTGTGCAACAACCCCGGAGGGGATGGAATTTCAGCCTCCGGGGCCCGCGACGGAAGATCCTTCCGCCAGGGCGCAGCCAGGCGGCGTTCCGTTCGGCACGGAGCGTACTCGGGGGGTTTCGGTGCGTGGCAATGCATACCGATGTGGGCCAGTGCATGCCGATGTGTCCGCTTGGGCAGAGTGCGGGCCCGGCCGGAGGGCCGGTCGTCACTCTCAGTTCATGGGGGCGATGAGCGAGCGCAGGAACGCGAGGTCCACGTCCTCCAGCGAGCGGACGACCGTGCGCCCGGGGGCGGGTTCGATCACGCCGACCGAGGGGATGGCCACGACCCGGCAGCCGGCGGCCTCGGCGGCCGCCACCCCGGTGCGGGTGTCCTCGATGACCGCGCAGCGCGAGGGGTGCGCGCCCAGGGAGCGCGCGGCGAACAGGTACGGGTCGGGGTGCGGCTTCGTACGGGCCACCTCGTCGCCGGCGACGGTCATCGTGAAGCGGTCGCGGCCGAGGGTGAGCAGGACCTGGTCGATGACCCGGCGGTGGGAGGCGGAGACGAGCGCGGTGGGCACGTTGTGCCGGGCGAGCTCGGACAGCAGCCGCTCGGCGCCGGGCATCAGCGGCACCCGGTCGGCGATGCGGGCCTCGAACCGCTCGTTGAGCAGGACGCTCAGCTCGGCGAGGCCGATGGCGGCGCCGGTCGACTCGATCAGGAAGGTCGCGCTGCGGCTCATGGGGCCGCCGACGACCACGTCGCGCCAGGACTCGTCGAGGCGGTGGCCGAGCTCCTGGAAGATCTCCGCCTCGATCTCCCACCAGAAGCCTTCGGTGTCCACCAGGGTGCCGTCCATGTCGAGCAGCACCGCCTGCAGGGCAGAACCGTCGGCCGTACGGGCGACGGGGGCGGGAACGGTGCTCGTCATGCGCATGCCTCTCAGAAGGGACGAGAAGGCCGGTCACCTCTTCCGCGGGGCATACCACCCCGGGGAACAGGCGACCGGCCTGTATGGGACCGACAAGTGTACGTCGGCAGAGCTCAGCGTGCGTTGAAATACTTCGCTTCGGGGTGGTGAATCACGATCGCGTCGGTGGACTGCTCCGGGTGGAGCTGGAACTCCTCCGACAGGTGGACGCCGATCCGCTCCGGCTCCAGGAGGTCGGCGATCTTCGCACGGTCCTCCAGGTCGGGGCAGGCGCCGTAGCCGAGCGAGAAGCGGGCACCGCGGTACTTGAGGTCGAACATGTCCTCGACCTTCGCCGGGTCCTCACCGCCGAATCCGAGCTCGGCGCGGACGCGGGCGTGCCAGTACTCGGCCATGGCCTCGGCGAGCTGGACCGAGAGGCCGTGCAGCTCCAGGTACTCGCGGTAGGAGTCCGACTCGAACAGCTTGGCCGTGGCCTCGCCGATCTTCGAGCCGACCGTGACCACCTGGAGGCCGACGACGTCGGTCTCGCCGGACTCCTCGGGACGGAAGAAGTCGGCGAGGCACAGGCGCCGGCCGCGGCGCTGGCGCGGGAAGGTGAAGCGGGTCCGCTCGTTGCCGGCTTCGTCGAGGATGATCAGGTCCTCGCCCTTGGAGACGCAGGGGAAGTACCCGTAGACGACCGCGGCTTCGAGCAGGTTCTCGGTGTGCAGCTTGTCCAGGAGGCCGCGCAGGCGCGGACGGCCCTCGCTCTCGACGAGCTCCTCGTACGTGGCTCCGCCCGCGCGGGCCTGCTTGAGGCCCCACTGGCCCTTGAAGAGGGCGCCCTCGTCGAGCCAGGAGGCGTAGTCCTTGAGCGGGATGCCCTTGACCACGCGGGTACCCCAGAACGGCGGGGTGGGGATCGGATTGTCGACGGAGACGTCGGACCGGCCGCCGGGCTCCTCGGCCTCCTCGACCTGGAGCGCGGGAGTGTCGCGCTTGGCGACGCGGCGCTGCTTGAGCTCGGGCAGGGTCGCGCCGGGGACGCCGCGCTTGACGGCGATGAGGGCGTCCATCAGGCGCAGGCCCTCGAAGGCGTCGCGGGCGTAGCGGACCTCGCCCTCGTAGATCTCGTGGAGGTCCTGCTCGACGTAGGCGCGGGTGAGGGCGGCGCCGCCGAGGATCACCGGGTAGTCGGCGGCCAGCTTGCGCTGGTTCAGCTCCTCCAGGTTCTCCTTCATGATCACGGTCGACTTCACGAGCAGGCCGGACATGCCGATGACGTCGGCCTTGTGCTCCTGCGCGGCTTCGAGGATCGCGGAGACGGGCTGCTTGATGCCGATGTTGACGACGTTGTAGCCGTTGTTGGTGAGGATGATGTCGACGAGGTTCTTGCCGATGTCGTGGACATCGCCGCGGACGGTGGCGAGCACGATCGTGCCCTTGCCCTCGTCGTCGGTCTTCTCCATGTGCGGTTCGAGGTAGGCGACGGCCGTCTTCATGACCTCGGCGGACTGCAGGACGAAGGGGAGCTGCATCTGGCCGGAGCCGAAGAGCTCGCCGACGACCTTCATGCCCTCCAGGAGGGTGTCGTTGACGATGTCGAGGGCGGGGCGGGTCTGGAGGGCCTCGTCGAGGTCGGTCTCCAGGCCGTTCTTCTCGCCGTCGATGATGCGGCGCTGCAGCCGCTCGTCCAGGGGCAGGGCGAGGAGCTCCTCGGCGCGGCCGGCCTTGAGCGACTTGGTGTTGACGCCCTCGAAGAGGGCCATCAGCTTCTGCAGCGGGTCGTAGTCGCCCTCGCGCCGGTCGTAGATCAGGTCGAGGGCGGTGGTGACCTGCTCCTCGTCGAAGCGGGCGATCGGCAGGATCTTGGAGGCGTGGACGATGGCGGAGTCCAGGCCGGCCTTGACGCACTCGTCGAGGAAGACCGAGTTCAGCAGGACGCGGGCGGCCGGGTTGAGGCCGAAGGAGATGTTGGACAGGCCGAGGGTGGTCTGGACGTCCGGGTGGAGCCGCTTGAGCTCGCGGATCGCCTCGATCGTGGCGATGCCGTCCTTGCGGGACTCCTCCTGGCCGGTGCAGATCGTGAAGGTCAGGGTGTCGATGAGGATGTCCGACTCGCGGATCCCCCAGTTGCCCGTCAGGTCGTCGATGAGCCGTTCGGCAATGGCGACCTTGTGCTCGACGGTGCGGGCCTGGCCCTCCTCGTCGATGGTCAGCGCGATGAGAGCGGCGCCGTGCTCCTGGGCCAGTCGGGTGACCTTGGCGAAGCGGGACTCGGGTCCGTCGCCGTCCTCGTAGTTCACGGAGTTGATGACCGCGCGGCCGCCGAGCTTCTCCAGGCCCGCCCGGATGACGGGGACCTCGGTGGAGTCCAGGACGATGGGCAGGGTGGAGGCGGTGGCGAAGCGGCCGGCGAGCTCCTCCATGTCGGCGACGCCGTCGCGGCCCACGTAGTCCACGCAGAGGTCGAGCATGTGCGCGCCCTCGCGGATCTGGTCGCGCGCCATCTCCACGCAGTCGTCCCAGCGGGCCTCCAGCATGGCCTCGCGGAACTTCTTGGAGCCGTTGGCGTTGGTGCGCTCGCCGATCGCCATGTACGAGGTGTCCTGGCGGAAGGGCACCGTCTGGTAGAGCGAGGCCGCGCCGGGCTCGGGCTGGGGGGTGCGCTCGGTGATCGCCGTGCCGCGGACGCGCTCGACGACCTGGCGCAGGTGCTCGGGGGTGGTTCCGCAGCAGCCGCCGACCAGGGAGAGCCCGTACTCGCGGACGAAGGTCTCCTGGGCGTCGGCCAGCTCGGGGGCGCTGAGGGGGTAGTGCGCGCCCTGCTTGGTCAGGACGGGCAGGCCGGCGTTGGGCATGCAGGAGAGCGGGATGCGGGCGTTGCGCGCGAGGTAGCGCAGGTGCTCGCTCATCTCGGCGGGGCCGGTGGCGCAGTTCAGCCCGATCATGTCGATGCCGAGCGGCTCCAGCGCGGTCAGGGCCGCGCCGATCTCCGAGCCGAGGAGCATGGTGCCGGTGGTCTCGACGGTGACGGAGCAGATCAGCGGGACGGTGACGCCGAGGGCTTCCATGGCCCGGCGGGCGCCGATGATCGAGGACTTCGTCTGCAGGAGGTCCTGGGTGGTCTCGACGAGCAGCGCGTCGGCGCCGCCGGAGAGCAGGCCCTCGGCGTTGATCTGGTAGGCGTCGCGGATCTGGGCGTAGCTGATGTGGCCGAGCGTGGGGAGCTTGGTGCCGGGGCCCATGGAGCCGAGGACCCAGCGCTGCTGGCCGGTGGAGGCGGTGAACTCGTCGGCGACCTCGCGGGCGATGCGCGCGCCGGCCTCCGACAGCTCGAAATTGCGTTCGGCGATGTCGTACTCGGCGAGCGCCGCGTAGTTCGTGCCGAAGGTGTTGGTCTCGACGCAGTCCACACCCACCGAGAAGTACGCCTCGTGGACGGAGCGCACGATGTCGGGGCGGGTGATGTTGAGGACCTCGTTGCAGCCTTCGAGCTGCTGGAAGTCCTCCATGGTGGGGTCCTGCGCCTGGAGCATCGTTCCCATGGCTCCGTCGGCGACGACCACGCGGGTCGCAAGCGCCTCCCGGAGGGCATCGGCCCGGGTCTGGGTGTCAGCGGGCAAGGTGGGCAACGAAGCCATGGTTGTGCTCCCTGGGATGCGACGGCTGTCGGCTTTGCACCCCCTCTGTGTCAAGGGTGCACGCGGCCAGGGTAACCGCGAGGCACCCGCCCCGGTGTGGGTGTCCCACGTGGCGGACTGCATTCTGTGGCGGGGAGTTTCCGGCGGGGTGTCCCGGCGACGGTAGGGCGAACAGCCGTCCGACGGTGCGCAAGGTCGACATCGACCGATACTGTTCAGCATTGTCGAACCGCGTCAAGATGGTCAGTAATACCGAAGGTCTGCAGGAGGCTGCGCGATGGCACGGAACATCCAGTCGCTCGAACGAGCCGCTGCGATGCTGCGACTCCTGGCGGGCGGCGAGCGCCGGCTGGGACTCTCGGACGTGGCGTCCTCGCTGGGCCTGGCCAAGGGCACGGCCCACGGCATCCTGCGCACCCTGCAGGCCGAGGGCTTCGTGGAGCAGGACCCGGCCTCCGGCCGCTACCAGCTCGGCGCGGAGCTGCTGCGCCTGGGCAACAGCTACCTCGACGTCCACGAGCTGCGCGCCCGCGCCCTGGTGTGGACGGACGACCTGGCCCGGGCGAGCGGCGAGAGCGTGTACGTGGGCGTGCTGCACCAGAGCGGGGTGCTGATCATGCACCACGTGTTCCGGCCCGACGACAGCCGTCAGGTGCTGGAGGTCGGGGCCATGCAGCCGCTGCACTCGACCGCGCTGGGCAAGGTGCTGTCGGCCTACGACCCCGTGGCGCACACCCAGGCGCACGAGGTCGAGCGCGAGGCCTTCACCCCCCGCACGGTCACGGACGGCACCGCCTTCGAGGAGATCCTGAACCTGACCCGGGCGCGCGGCTGGGCCTCCGACGTGGAGGAGACCTGGGAGGGCATCGCCTCGGTGGCGGCGCCGATCCACGACCGGCGCCGGATGCCGGTCGGCGCGGTGGCGGTCGCGGGCGCCGTGGAACGGGTCTGCGGCGAGGCCGGAGAGCCCCGTGCGGCCCTGGTGGCGTCGGTGCGGGACTGTGCGCGTGCGGTTTCACGCGATCTCGGCGCGGGCCGGTTCTGAGCTTCCTTTAACAGGCCTAGGCCACACCCTGGCCTTTCTATGCCCATTTTTCGCCACATCCCGGCCTTGGGATGGCTTGTTTTGGCTGATCGCACGTACCGGTAACGATCCGACACTTTGGCCTGGCCGACCCTTGACGCGTTCTTCACTTGGGCGGAAAACTGCCGTTCATCGGTCGGCATTGTCGAACACCTACCGGCAATACGCGCTAGGATGCGACAAGCCACGGACCGGTGCAGCACTCACCGAGTGCGCGGAACCACCGGAGGGACCCGGTGTCCGCCCACCCCTGGACGTACAAAGGAGTCGCGGGTGTCCAGCTCCGACATCTTCATCGGCGAGACCATCGGTACCGCCCTGCTCACACTGCTCGGCGGTGGCGTCTGCGCCGCAGTGACACTCAAGAGCTCCAAGGCCCGCAATGCGGGCTGGCTCGCCATCACGTTCGGCTGGGGTTTCGCCGTACTGATCGCCGCCTACGTCTCCGCGCCGCTCTCCGGTGCGCACCTGAACCCGGCGGTCACCGTCGGCATCGCCGTCACGAGCGGCGAGTGGGGTGACACCCCGGTCTACTTCGCCGGCCAGCTGCTGGGCGCGATGCTCGGAGCGGTCCTGATGTGGATCACCTACTACGGACAGTTCCGCGTCCACCTGGCCGACCCGGAGCACATCCGCGACGCCAAGCTCGGTCCCGAGGACCCGCACCCGCACGATGTGGCCGGTCCGGTGCTCGGCATCTTCTCCACCGGCCCCGAGATCCGTAACGTCGTGCAGAACCTGGCGACCGAGATCATCGGTACCGCCGTCCTGATCCTGGCGATCCTGACCCAGGGCCTCCAGGACGGCGGCAAGGGCCTCGGTGTCATCGGCGTCCTGATCACCTCGTTCGTGGTCGTCGGCATCGGTCTCTCGCTCGGTGGCCCGACCGGCTACGCCATCAACCCGGTCCGCGACCTCGGTCCGCGTATCGTTCACGCCCTGCTGCCGCTGCCCAACAAGGGCGGCTCCGACTGGGGTTACTCCTGGATCCCGGTGGTCGGCCCGCTCGTCGGTGCCGCGCTCGCCGGTGGTCTCTACAACATCGCGTTCGCCTGATCAGCAGTACCGGCAAGATCGTAAGATCCGCACCGCCCTCCTGATTCCGCCTACTCACCCGACCTGCCAGGAGCAGCCAACATGACCACCAGCACCGGCCCCTTCATCGCCGCGATCGACCAGGGCACCACCTCCTCCCGCTGCATCGTCTTCGACCGCGACGGCCGCATCGTCGCCGTCGACCAGAAGGAGCACGAGCAGATCTTCCCGAAGCCGGGCCAGGTCGAGCACGACGCCACCGAGATCTGGACCAACGTCCAGGAGGTCGTCGCCAGCGCGATCGCCAAGGCGGAGATCACCGCCGCGGACGTCAAGGCCGTCGGCATCACCAACCAGCGCGAGACCACGGTCCTGTGGGACCGCCACACCGGCGAGCCGGTGCACAACGCGCTGGTCTGGCAGGACACCCGCACCGACGCCCTGTGCAAGGAGCTCGGCCGCAACGTCGGCCAGGACCGCTTCCGCCGCGAGACCGGCCTGCCGCTGGCGAGCTACTTCGCCGGCCCGAAGGTCCGCTGGCTGCTCGACAACGTCGAGGGCCTGCGGGAGCGCGCCGAGGCCGGCGACATCCTCTTCGGCACCATGGACTCGTGGATCATCTGGAACCTCACGGGTGGCCCGCAGGGCGGCGTGCACGTCACGGACGTCACCAACGCCTCGCGCACCATGCTGATGAACCTCCACACCCTGGCCTGGGACGACAAGATCGCCGAGTCCATGGGCGTCCCGCTCAACGTCCTTCCGGAGATCAAGTCCTCCGCCGAGGTCTACGGTCACGTCAAGGAGGGCGTCCTCGCCGGTGTCCCGGTCGCCTCGGCGCTCGGTGACCAGCAGGCCGCCCTCTTCGGCCAGACCTGTTTCGCCGAGGGCGAGGCCAAGTCCACGTACGGCACCGGAACGTTCATGCTGATGAACACCGGCGACAAGATCATCAACTCCTACAGCGGCCTGCTGACCACGGTCGGCTACCAGATCGGCGACCAGAAGCCGGTCTACGCGCTGGAGGGCTCCATCGCCGTCACCGGCTCGCTCGTCCAGTGGATGCGCGACCAGATGGGCCTGATCAAGTCCGCGGCCGAGATCGAGACCCTGGCCTCCTCGGTCGACGACAACGGCGGCGTCTACTTCGTGCCGGCCTTCTCCGGCCTCTTCGCCCCGTACTGGCGCTCCGACGCCCGTGGCGTGGTCGCCGGCCTCACCCGGTACGTCACCAAGGCGCACATCGCCCGTGCCGTCCTGGAGGCCACCGCCTGGCAGACCCGCGAGATCACCGACGCCATGACCAAGGACTCGGGCGTCGAGCTCGCGGCCCTCAAGGTCGACGGCGGCATGACCTCCAACAACCTGCTGATGCAGACGCTCTCGGACTTCCTGGACGCCCCCGTGGTGCGCCCGATGGTCGCCGAGACCACCTGCCTCGGCGCCGCCTACGCCGCCGGCCTGGCCGTCGGCTTCTGGCCCGACACCGACGCCCTGCGCGCCAACTGGCGCCGCGCGGCGGAGTGGACCCCGCGGATGCCCGCCGACCAGCGGGACCGCGAGTACAAGAGCTGGCTCAAGGCCGTGGAGCGTTCCATGGGCTGGGTCGACGACGAAGACGCCAGCTGACCGCACTCAGCTGAGTCAATCGACGAGGAGCTAAGAGAGATATGAGCAGCCTGCAGAGCGTTCCCGCACTGGGCACGCACCCGACCGCCGGTGCCAACGTCAGCCGCGCCCAGACCCGTGAGCAGCTGTCGAAGGCCACGTACGACCTGCTGGTCATCGGTGGTGGAATCCTGGGCACCTCCGTGGCGTGGCACGCCGCGCAGTCGGGCCTGCGGGTTGCCATGGTGGACGCCGGCGACTTCGCCGGCGCCACCTCCTCGGCCTCCTCCAAGCTCGTCCACGGGGGTCTGCGCTACCTGCAGACCGGCGCGGTCAAGCTGGTCGCGGAGAACCACCACGAGCGTCGGGTGCTGGCCAAGGACGTGGCCCCGCACCTGGTCAACCCGCTCACGTTCTACCTGCCGGTCTACAAGGGCGGTCCGGTGGGTGCGGCCAAGCTGGGCGCGGGCGTCTTCGCCTACTCCGCCCTCTCGGCCTTCGGCGACGGCATGGGCAAGGTCATATCCCCGGCCCGTGCCGTCGCTGACAACCCGGGTCTGAAGACGGACAACCTCAAGGCCGTCGCGGTCTACTACGACCACCAGATGAACGACTCCCGCGTCGCCGTCATGACGGTCCGCGCGGCCGTCGAGTCGGGCGCGGTCGTCCTCAACCACGCCGAGGTCACCGGACTGCGCAAGACGCGCGGCCGGGTCACCGGCGCCGAGCTCAAGGACCGTCTCGACGGCACCGAGTTCGGGGTCGACGCGCGCGTCGTGCTCAACGCCACCGGCCCGTGGGTGGACCACCTGCGGCGCATGGAGGACAAGCACTCCATGCCGTCGATCCGCCTCTCCAAGGGCGCGCACATCGTCATGAAGCGCAAGTCGCCGTGGAAGGCCGCCATGGCCACCCCGATCGACAAGTACCGCATCACCTTCGCCCTCCCGTGGGAGGACCAGCTGCTGCTCGGCACCACCGACGAGGTGTACGAGGGCGACCCGGCGGACGTGCGCGCCACCGAGTCCGACATCGCGCAGATCCTGGACGAGGCGGCCTTCTCGGTGAAGGACGCGGACCTGGACCGCTCGCTGATGACGTACGCCTTCGCGGGCCTGCGGGTGCTGCCCGGCGGCCCCGGCGGCGTCGAGAAGGCCAAGCGCGAGACGGTCGTCTCCGAGGGCGCCGGCGGCATGCTGTCGGTGGCCGGCGGCAAGTGGACGACGTACCGCCACATCGGCCGTGTGGTCATGGACAAGCTGGCGAAGCTCCCGGGCAGCCCGCTGACCGAGGACATGGAGCCGGTGAAGTCGCTGGTGCGCCGGATCGCGCTGCCGGGTGTCGCCAACCCGAACGCGGTCGCGCACCGGCTGCTGGTGGACCGGGAGCCGGGGACGCGGATGGACCCGCTGACGGCCCGCCACCTGGCCTCCCACTACGGCTCGCTGGCCTTCGACATCGCGCGCATCGCGAACGAGGACCCGGCGCTGGCCGAGCGGATCCACCCGGACGGCCCGGAGATCTGGGCGCAGGTCGCCTACGCCCGTGACAACGAGTGGGCCGAGACGGTCGACGACGTGCTGCGCCGCCGTACGACGGTGACGATCCGCGGCCTGGACGACGAGTCCGTACGTGCCCGGGTCGAGGAGATGCTGGGCCGTAAGGCATAGCTCCCACGCAGGTGGGGAAGAGGGGCGGTTCCGAGGGGAACCGCCCCTCTGTCGTGGGCTGTGGCCGGTGCCTCATCAAGGCTTAGGCTGACCCACGTACGCAAGGGGAACTTCGGAAGGAGACCTGGGTGATCGAGCTTGAGGGCGTGCCCGAGCTGATCGACCCGGTCATGGTGGCCGCGTTCGAGGGCTGGAACGACGCGGGTGACGCGGCCTCCGGTGCGGTCGCACACCTGGACCGGGAGTGGAAGGGCGAGGTCTTCGCGGCACTCGACGCCGAGGATTACTACGACTTCCAGGTCAACCGGCCGACGGTGTGGCTGGACAACGGGGTACGGAAGATCACGTGGCCGACGACACGGCTGTCGGTGGTCCGGATCGGCGGTGCCAAGCCGCGGGACCTGGTGCTGGTGCGCGGCATCGAACCGTCCATGCGGTGGCGGTCGTTCTGCAACGAGATCCTCGGGTTCGCGCACGAGCTGGGCGTGGAGATGGTGGTCATCCTGGGCGCGCTGCTCGGGGACACCCCGCACACGCGGCCGGTGCCGGTGAGCGGGGTCACCTCGGACGCGGACCTGGCGCGGACGATGGACCTGGAGGAGACCAAGTACGAGGGCCCGACGGGCATCGTGGGCATCCTGCAGGAGGCCTGTACGCACGCGGGTGTCCCGGCGGTGTCCCTGTGGGCGGCGGTGCCTCACTACGTCTCCCAGCCGCCGAACCCGAAGGCGACGCTGGCCCTGCTGAACCGGCTGGAGGATCTGATCGACATCCGGATCCCGCTGGGCGAGCTGCCGGAGGACGCGCGGGCGTGGCAGCTGGGCGTGGACCAACTGGCCGCCGAGGACAGCGAGGTGGCGGAGTACGTCCAGACGCTGGAGGAGGCGCGGGACACGGCCGATCTGCCGGAGGCCTCGGGCGACGCGATCGCCCGGGAGTTCGAGCGGTACCTGCGGCGGCGTGACCCTGCGGCGGGCCCGGAGACGGCCACGGACACGGGTTCGTACTTCCGGGACCTGTCCGGTGGCCGCCCCCAGCCGAAGCCGAAGCAGGACGACGCGTCGGACGCGGACGGCACGTCCGGGCCGGACGCCGCCGCTGAGGGCGAGGGTGAGGGTGAAGGCGACGGCGCGGCCGGCGGGGAGACCCCCGGGACCTAGGGGGCCGGGCTGTCAGGCTGTCAGTACCCCCTGCTTGGATACGGGTTGCCGTTCCGAGAGAGGGAAGCATGACCCGTACCACCCCGCCCCGCCCGCTCGACGCGGCCACGGTGTTCCCGGAGCTCGGGGGCCTGGCCAGGACCGCGACCCGGCTGCACCCCCGCCCGGGGTCCCCCACCGTGCACGACAGCTCGGTGGGCGGGCCCCTGCTGTGGCCGGCCGATGAGGCCTGGGCGTCGTGCTCGCAGGAGCACGACGCCCCCTTCCCGCTGAACACGCCCGGGGAGGTGCGTACGCTCCGGCGGATCCGCGCCCGCGACGTGTGGACGGACGCGGACCGTGCCGAGGTCTCCCGGATCGAGGCCGGCCACGATCCGTCGCTGCTGCCCGAGGGCCCGCACCCGCTGATCCCGGTGGCGCAGCTGTACGCCCGGGACGTCCCCGGCCTGCCCTTCCCCGAGGGCACGGACCTGCTCCAGGTGCTGTGGTGCCCGTTCATCGACATCGAGGACCCCGAGGACGGCCCGGGGCAGGCCGTCCAGCTGCGCTGGCGGCGGGCCGACGCGGTGGAGGCGGTCCTGTCGGCCGCCCCGGAGCCGGAGTACGTCGGCACGGACGAGCTGGTGCCGGTGCCGTGCGTGCTCCATCCGGAGCAGGTCCGCGAGTACCCGGCCGCGCACGATCTGGACCGCGAGCTGGCCGAGCGGATCCGCCGCTGGGAGGAGGACGGAGCCCCCGGCTACCGGGATGCCCTGTCCGTCGCGGCGGGGTGGAAGGCCGGCGGCTGGGCCGCCCCGTTCACCTTCCGCGATTCGGGCGGTCCGAAGGAGCTGCGCTGCCGGGAGTGCGCGGCCGTCGGCGAGCCGCTGCTCACCCTCGACCACTGCGAATGGAACGCCGAGACCGTGAGCTGGCGTCCGGTCGAGGAGGCGCAGGGCGCGTCCTCGACCCCCACGGGGGTCACCGTGGGCCGCGGCTACACCCTGCAGTTCTACGCGTGCCCCGCCGATCCCCGGCACCCGCCGGTGACCGTGATGCAGTGAGGCGGTGGAACGGCGAAGCGCGCCCGCCGGCACGGGGCCGGGGGCGCGCTTCCTCCGTTCGCTAGAGCGCCACGCCCAGCAGGGCGTCCACCGTCCGGGAGACCAGGCCGGGGGCCGACTCGTCGTCGCCGTCGGTGGCGTTCTGGAGCTCCACCCAGCGGTCCACGGCCGCCAGCGCCGCAGGGGCGTCCAGGTCGTTCGCCAGGGCCTCGCGGACCTCTTCGAGCACCGCGTCGGCCGGGATGCCGTCCGGCCGGGACACGGCCGCGCGCCAGCGCTCCAGCCGGGCCACGGCCTCGGCGAGGACCTCGTCGGTCCACTCCCAGTCGGCCCGGTAGTGGTGCGACAGCAGGGCGAGGCGGATCGCCGCCGGGTCCACCCCGGAGCGCCGCAGCGCCGATACGAAGACGAGGTTGCCCTTCGACTTCGACATCTTCTCGCCGTGCAGCGCCACCATGCCCGCGTGCACGTACGCCTTGGCCATCGGGAACTCGCCCGTCAGCGCCTGTGCGTGCGACGCGCCCATCTCGTGGTGCGGGAACGCCAGGTCGGAGCCGCCGCCCTGGATGTCGAAGCCCATGCCCAGGTGGTCGAGGGCGATCGCCACGCACTCGATGTGCCAGCCCGGCCGGCCGCGGCCCAGCGAGCCGCCGTCCCAGCTCGGCTCGCCCGGACGCGCGGCCATCCACAGCATCGGGTCCAGCGGGTTCTTCTTGCCGGGCCGGTCGGGGTCGCCGCCCCGCTCCGCCGAGAGCAGCCGCATCGCCTCGGCGTCGAGGTTCGAGACCCCGCCGAAGTGCGGGTCGGCCTCGACCGAGAAGTAGGTGTCACCCTCCAGCTCGTACGCCGCGCCCGCGTCCCGCAGCCGCTCGACCAGCGGCACGATTCCGGGTATGGCCTCGACGGCTCCGATGTAGTGCTGCGGGGGCAGCATCCGCAGGGCCGTCATGTCCTCGCGGAAGAGCGCGGTCTCGCGCTCCGCCAGCTCGGTCCAGTCCTGGTTGTCACGCAGCGCCCGCTCCAGGAGCGGGTCGTCCACGTCCGTGACGTTCTGGACGTAGTGGACCTGCCGCTTGGTGTCGAGCCACACGCGTTGTACGAGGTCGAACGCGTTGTAGGTCGCCGCGTGACCGATGTGGGTCGCGTCGTACGGAGTGATGCCGCAGACGTAGATACGGGCGACGGGACCGGGGGCGAGGGTGATCGTCCCCTGGGTCGCGGTGTCGTGGATCTGGAGGTCGCGGCCCTTGCCAGGAAGGGCGGGGACCTCAGAAGCGGGCCAGGCATGCATGTGTCGAGCCTAACCGGACTGATGTTCCGGAAACGAACTGGACCTGCACTGTTGTCTTGATCGGCACTCTTGCGGTCTGGCCGGTTCTGTGCGTATGGCCGATGGCTGATTCAGACCGGTGGCCAGGGGATCGCCGGCCACTGCCCGGACGGCCGGGGGTGGGTTCCGGTGCCCAGCAGGTGCCCCACCCGGTCCCGTACGGCGGCCAGCTCGACCGGAGTGATCAGTTCGGCCAGCCGGGTGGCGAGCGGGGCTCCCTCGGCCAGATCCTCGGCCAGCGCGGCCAGCACCTCGCGTGCCTCGTCGGTCAGCGGCTCGCCCGCCCAGCCCCACAGGAGGGTGCGCAGCTTGTCCTCTGCGTGGAAGGTCACACCGTGGTCGATGCCGTAGAGCCGTCCGTCGGGCGCGGGCAGCAGGTGGCCGCCCTTGCGGTCGCCGTTGTTGATCACGGCGTCGAGTACGGCGATCCGGCGCAGCCGGGGGTCGTCGGCGTGCACGAGCAGCGCGGTGCGGCCTTCGCCGACCTCGGCGAGGGCGACGGCCTTCCAGCCCTCCCCCGCCTCCTCGCCGTCGACGAGCCCGAGGAGCGCGCCCAGCGGGGAGTCCTCGTCCGGCTGCTCGGCGTCGATCCACCGCTGGACCATGCCCTCGCCGTACGGTCCGTCGCGCAGCACGGTGGCGGGGACCAGGCCCCATCCGGTGGCCTCGGAGATCAGGTAGGCGGCGACCTCCCGGCGGGCGAGGTTCCCGTCGGGGAAGTCCCACAGCGGCCGCTCGCCCTTGACCGGCTTGTACACGCAGTCGGCGCTCACGCCCCCGTACGTGACGCTGCACAGCAGGACGGCGTTGGAGGCCTCGCGGATCCGGCCTATGACGGTGAGCTCGCCCTTGGCGAGCAGTTCCTCCATCTTCTCCCCCGTGTCCGTCACGCCTGGCGCCGGTAGCCGTTCTGGCGCGGGCACACGTGCCCCTCCGGGTCCAGCGGGAGGCTGCACAGCGGGCACGGCGGGCGGCCGGCGTTGACGACGTCCAGGGCCCGCTTGGCGAAGGCCCGGGCCTGGGCGCCGGTGAGGCGGACCCGCAGCATCGGCGGGCCGTTCTCCTCGTCCTGGAGCAGCCGCTCCTCGGCCTCGGCGAGGTCCTCGTCGGAGTCGGCGTCGAGTTCGACCAGCGCCTGGGCCTCGACGATCATGCGCTGTTCCTCGCCGTCCCAGGCCAGGGCCATGGTGCCGACGCGGAACTCCTCGTCGACCGGGACGTCCAGCGGCGCGGTGTCGGCGGCCTCGGCGGGGGCGACGGCCGGGACCGGGGCATTGCCCCCGGTCCGCCGTACGACCTCGTCCAGCAGCTCGTCCATCCGCTCGGCCAGCGCTGCGACCTGGGTCTTCTCCAGGGAGACGCTGGTGACGCGGGGGCCGGCGGAGGCCTGCAGGAAGAACGTACGGCGTCCCGGCAGACCGACCGTGCCGGCCACGAAGCGGTCCGGGGGGTCGTAGAGGAACACCTGACGGGGCACGTCCAGTCTCCAAGTCTCGGCGGCAGGGGGCAGGTCTGCGCCCTTGTTGTTGGCCCGTCCACCCTACTGCGCCGGGCGATCAAGCCGCGCCCGCACCGCCTCCCACGACGGCGTTCCCGGCGTCTTCGGTGTCTTTGTCCGATGCGACGGTCTCCGGTGCGGCGGGGCGCCGGACGAGCGAGCCGAAGTCCCCGGTGTCGCCGAGCCGGAACACGAAGGGCCGGGTGGGGGTGTACCGGATGGCGGTCACCGAGCAGGGGTCGACGTGGATGCGCTGGAAGAGGTCCAGGTGCATGCCCAGGGCGTCCGCGACAAGGGACTTGATGATGTCGCCGTGCGAGCACATCAGGAAGACGGCGTCGCTGCCGTGCTCCTGCTCGATCCGCGTGTCCCAGTCGCGTACGGCCTCCACGGCGCGCGCCTGCATGGCGCGCATGGACTCGCCGCCGGGGAAGGCTGCGGCCGACGGGTGCTGCTGGACGATCTTCATCAGCGGTTCGTCGGAGAGCTCGGAGAGTTTGCGGCCGGACCATTCGCCGTAGTGGCACTCTCCGATCCGCTCGTCGGTGTGCACTTCCAGCTCCGGCCGGGCGGCCAGCAGGGGTGCGAGGGTCTCCCGGCAGCGCTGCAGCGGGCTGGTGACGGCGGCGGCCAGCGGCACGCCCGCCAGCCGGCCGGGCAGCGCGGCGGCCTGCTCCGCGCCGCGCTCGTCGAGGGCCACTCCGGGGGTCCATCCGGCGAGCAGCCCAGCGGTGTTGGCGGTGGACCGCCCGTGTCGTACGAGGATCAGCGTGGCCATGGGGCCAGCGTATGCGCTGCCGCAGGTGTGCGGGCGGGCCGTGGGCAGGGAAGAATGCCCCGCGTGATTGTGGACTGCGCGATTTACCGGGACGGCCGCCGTACCGAGGGACCGGACGATTTCTCGGACGCCCTCGACGAGGCCCGGGCGACCGGTGATGCCTTCCTGTGGATCGGCATGCACGAGCCGACGGCGAAGGAATTCGACCACGTCAGCCAGGAGTTCGGCCTGCACCCGCTGGCGGTGGAGGACGCGCTGACCGCGCACCAGCGCCCGAAGCTGGAGGTGTACGACGATTCGCTGTTCGTCGTCCTCAAGCCGGTGCAGTACGACGAGGACACGGACACGGTGACCGCGGGCGAGCTGATGGTCTTCATAGGGGATTCGTTCGTCGTCACGGTCCGGCACGGCGAGGGGGCCCCGCTGGCCGCCGTGCGCCACCGGCTGGAGCAGGAGCCGGACGTGCTGCGGCACGGCCCGACGGCGGTGCTGTACGCGGTGTCCGACGCGGTGGTCGACCACTACATCGAGGTGGCGGCCGAGCTCCAGGCGGACCTGGAGGAGCTGGAGGCCGAGGTCTTCGCCCCGAACGCCTCGGAGACCAAGAACACCGCCGCCCGGATCTACGGGTTCAAGCGGCAGGTGCTGGAGTTCCGGCGGGCGACGAGCCCGCTGCTCCAGCCGATGGACCGGCTGGCCTTCGGGGAGGTGCCCTTCGTCCACGAGCACGCGCAGCCGTTCTTCCGCGATGTCGCCGACCACCTGACCAAGGCGAACGAGTACATCGAGGGCCTGGACCGGCTGCTGTCGGACGCGCTCTCCGCGCACCTCGCGCAGATGGGCCTCCGGCAGAACGACGACATGCGCAAGATCTCGGCGTGGGCGGCGATGGCGGCCGTCCCCACGATGGTGGCGGGGATCTACGGGATGAACTTCGACCACATGCCGGAGCTTCGGCACGCCTGGGGCTATCCGGCGGTGCTGGTGGTCATGGCGGGGGCGTGCCTGGGCCTGCACCGGATGTTCAAGCGCCGGGGCTGGCTCTGAGTTCCCTCTCGCGGGGGGCGTAGGCGAACCCGCCCGCGGCGGCCGGTGCGCCGCCGAGGGCGTCCAGGCGTTCCGGCAGCCGCAGGTTCACCATCCGGTGCCAGCCGCTGAACCGCTCGTACGTGTACATCGCGCGGATGCCGGCGGCCAGCGCGGCCGCCTTCGGGGCGGGCCAGTGCAGCAGCCGTCCCATGTGGCTCATGACGGCGAGGCTCACGTCGCGGTAGACGGAGATCTCGGCGAGCGCGCTCTCGCGGAGCACCCGCTGGATGGTCCGGCCGTGGCCGGAGCGGGCGAGGCGCAGCAGTTCCTCGTGGCAGTAGGCGAGGTGGTTGTCCTCGTCGTGGCTGATCATGTGGATCGCCTTGCCCACCTCGGGATGGTCGCCGAAGTACCTGACCAGCATGTCCATCTGGTCGGCGGCGCGCTGTTCGGTGACGCGGCTGTGCGCGAGGTAGACGACGATGTCCTCCTCGGTCAGAGCCGCCTCGCGGCGCAGCTTCTCGTGCGCGAGGCCGATGCCGCGGCGCTCCAGCAGCATCGTGTAGTCGGTCTCGGGGGGTACCGGGACGGCGGGCAGGCCGCGCTTGCGGAGCAGGGCGTTGAAGATCCGGCCGTGCTTGTCCTCGTCGGCGCCGTGTCGGGTGATCTTGGGCGCGAGGTGGCGCATGCCGTCCGGCACCAGGGCCGCGATACGGGCGTTCTCCCAGCCGCCCTGGGTCTCCCCGCTGGCGGCGATGGAGCAGAACAGCTGGAAGGAGTCGTCGTTGTCGACGATCTCCTGGAACAGGCTGCGGGCAGAGAGCATGGAACGAGTCAAACGCCGGTGGGCGGGGCGGGCAACCGATGGGTCGCGCTACTCGTCCGAATGAACGAAATCGGGGGTTGGGCCGCCACGCGTAACCCGGCGGGCGTCCCGGCCGTTGTTCGCTGTGTCGGCCGTGGCGGGGAAGACCCCCCGAGCCCCCACCACGGCCGCAGAAGCGTTCACCGGGGCCGGCGTACGTCCGCCGGCGCCCGTATCTGCCGGTCGGGCGGTCAGGCGAGACCGGCCAGCTCCATCGCCTCGGTACCGGCGCGCAGGGCGGCGATCCGCTCGTCCAGGGTGAATCCGGCCGGGGCGAGCGTGAGGGTGGTGACCCCGGCCTCCGCGTAGGCCCGCATCCCGTCGGCGATCCGGACGACCGGGCCGAGCAGGGTGGTCGAGTCGATCAGCTTGTGCGGGACGGCCTCGGCCGCGCCGGTCTTGTCGCCCGCCAGGTACTTGTCCTGGATCTCGGCGGCTTCCTTCTCGTAGCCCATGCGCTGGGCCAGCTGGTTGTAGAAGTTCTGCTTCCGGCTGCCCATGCCGCCCACGTAGAGGGCGGTGTACGGGCGGAACATGTCGGCGAGCGCGTGCACGTCCTCGCCGAGGGCCAGCGGCACCGTCGGGCAGACGTCGAAGCCCTCCATGGTCAGCCCGGCCTTCTCGCGGCCCGCCCGGATGTGGGTGAGGGCGGTGGCCTCCAGGTGCTCGGCGGCCGGGAAGATCAGCAGGGCGCCGTCGGCGATCTCGCCGGTCTGCTCCAGGTTCTTCGGCCCGATGGCGGCGATGTAGAGCGGGATGTGCTCGCGCTCGGGGTGCACGGTCAGCTTGAGGGACTTGCCCGGGCCGTCCGGCAGCGGCAGGGTCCAGTGCTCGCCCTCGTAGGAGAGCCGCTCGCGGGTCATGGCCTTGCGGACGATCTCCACGTACTCGCGGGTGCGGGCCAGCGGCTTGTCGAACTTGACGCCGTACCAGCCCTCGGAGACCTGCGGTCCGGAGACGCCGAGGCCGAGCCGGAAGCGGCCCTTGGTCAGCGAGTCGAGGGTGGCCGCGGTCATGGCGGTCATGGCGGGCTGGCGGGCCGGGATCTGGAGGATCGCCGAACCCACGTCGATGCGCTCGGTCTGGGCGGCGACCCAGGCGAGCACGGTCGGGGCGTCGGAGCCGTAGGCCTCGGCGGCCCAGCAGACGTCGTAACCCAGGCGGTCGGCCTCCTGGGCGACGGCGAGGTTGTCGGCGTCCATGCCCGCGCCCCAGTAACCAAGATTGATGCCGAGCCGCATGTATCGTCCCCTTACCGGTTTACCGATCAGTAACGTTGGTGTGCGGGGACTGTAGCGCGCCAAGGTCCTCCGCGTCAGCGCCCCAGTAGTCTCAGCGCTCATGGAGCAGAGGCATCTCGGCCGCACCGGACTGCGCGTCTCCCGGATCGGCCTCGGCACCCTCACCTGGGGCCGCGACACCGGCGAGGAAGCCGCCGCCGAGCAGGTGAAGACGTTCTGGGAGGCGGGCGGCACGCTCGTCGACACCGCCGACGTGTACGGCGGCGGTGAGGCGGAGTACCTCCTCGGGCAGCTGGTGGGCGGGCTCGTCCCGCGCCGGGACCTGGTGATCGCGACCAAGGCGGGCAGCGTGCCGGACCCCGACCGCAGATTCGACGGCTCGCGCGGGCACCTGCTCGCCGCCCTCGACGCCTCCCTGGACCGGCTGGGCACCGACTACGTCGACCTGTGGCAGGTGCACGCCTTCGACCCCGCGACCCCGCTGGAGGAGACCCTGCAGGCGCTGGACCTGGCGGTGAGCAGCGGCCGGGCCCGGTACGCGGGGCTGGCGGGCTTCTGCGGCTGGCAGCTGGCGAAGGCGGCGACCTGGCAGCTCGCGGCCCCCGGGGTGCGGACCCGGATCGCCTCGACGCAGATGGAGTACTCCCTGCTCCAGCGGGGTGTGGAGCGGGAGGTGCTGCCGGCCGCGCTGGACCTCGGGATCGGCCTGCTGCCCTCCTCGCCGCTGGGCCGCGGGGTACTGACGGGCAAGTACCGGGACGGCACCCCGGCCGACTCCCGGGGCGCATCGGAGTCGCTGGCCGCCCTGGTGGACCCGTACCTCGACGAGGCGGCGGGGCGGATCGTGGACGCGGTGGTGACGGCGGCCCAGGGGCTGGCCGTGACCCCGCTCCAGGTGGCCCTGGCGTGGATCCGGGACCGGCCGGGGGTGGTGGCGCCGATCGTCGGTGCGCGGACGTCCGCACAGCTCGGGGCGGCACTGTCGGTGGAGGCCCTTAGTCTTCCGGAGGAGATCTGCCGGGCGCTGGACGATGTTTCGGCTCCGGTACACCGCTACCCCGATCAGGACTGGAGCACGCTGTGAGTACGGACCGCCAGGCCGAGCCCGCTGCCGCCGAGGAACCGGCCGCCGAGGCCTCGCCGGCCGACGCGGACCAGAACCGACCCGACGAGGCACGGGCCGCGGAGCCGGAGGCCGGGCCGGACGGCTCCGGGACCGCCGAACCGGCCGGGGCCGGGGACGGGCCCGTCCCCGTGCACGGCGAGGCCGGTGACGGGGATCCGGGGGCGGAGCCCCCGGTTTCGGGTAGGGGCGGGGAGGGGGAGAGCCCCGCAGGGCCCGCCCCGGAGGCCGACGGCGACACCGGGCCCGAGGCTGGATCCGAAGTCGACGCCGACGCTGACGCCGACGCAGCAGAATCCGCCGGGCCGGCCGCCGAGGCCCCGGCGGCGCCCGCGCTCTCCGAGGCACAGGCCGAACTGGCCGCCCAGAAGATCGAGCGGGAGCGGATCGCGCGGCGCAAGGCCGAGCGGGAGGCGCCCGTCGAGGCCGGGGCGAAGCTGAGCGGGACGGCCGCCGACCTGCTGGCCGCCGTACGGGCCGTGGAGAGCGGGGAGAAGCCCCCCGCCGTGTACTTCGACGAGGCCCCGGCCGCGCCCCGCAGGCCGGCCCCCGCTCCCGCCGCGCCGCGCCCGGCCGCCCCGGCGCCGGTGGCCGCGACCGCGCCCTCCGCCGACACCGTCGAGGGCGTACGGGCCGTACTGGCCCGCGGTGGCGCCCCCGAGACCCTGGCCGCCCCCGCCGCGGCGGCCCTGGGCGAGGACGCCGCCGGGCAGCTCACCGAGAATCCCTGGCGGCTGCTGTCGCTCCCCGCCGTACGTCCGGCCCAGGCCGACGGCTTCGCCCGGGCCCTGCTGGGCCCCGAGGCGGGTCCCGGTGACGAGCGTCGCACCACCGTCCTGGTGGGCTGGCTGCTGGCCCAGGCCGGGCTGAAGGGGCACACCGCGCTGGAGGCCCCGGTGCTGGAGAAGGCCCTGGCCCAGTACGGCGTACCGGATCCGGCCGGGGCGCTGGAACAGGCCGTCGGCGAGGGCTCGGTGCTGGTCTTCCACGAGCCCCTGGGTCCGCCGGCCGGCAAGGACGCCGAGGATGCGGAGGACGCGGAGCAGCCCGTACGGGTGCTCGTGGGCCTGGAGGGTGCCGCCATGGCCGAGGAGAGCCTGGCCGACGGCCTGGCCCGGCTGGCCGCCGGCACCTTCGACGACGCGGCGCAGTGGCAGCGGGCCGCCGGGTCCGCTCCGAGCCCTTCCGCGGCCGAACTGATCCGCGCGGTCGCGGGCCACGGCCTGGTCACCCACACCGGCGGCGAGGCCGCCCGCGCCGAACCGGCCGCCCTGGCCGCCGCGGCCCGGGAGCTGGGCCTGCGGGTCTGCGTGGCCGCGCACGCCCCTGGCGGCGGCCCGGACCCGGTGACCGTGGCGGGGCTGCTGTCCGGCGCCGAGGGGCCCGGGCGGGACGCGGACGGGCAGTTCGCACTGGACCTGCTGGTGGTGCTGGACGCGCCGCAGCTGGACGTGGAGACCGCGGCCGCGCTGGTGGAGTCCGTCCCGGACGGGGCCCGGCTGGTGCTCTCCGGGGACCCCGCTGTGCTCGGGTCCGCCGGGGCCGGGCGGGTGTTCGCCGATGTGCTGGCGGCCCGTACCTGCCCGCAGGTGGTCTCCCGCACCCCCGACCCGGGTC
This sequence comes from Streptomyces xanthophaeus, assembly GCF_030440515.1. Lineage (GTDB taxonomy): Bacteria > Actinomycetota > Actinomycetes > Streptomycetales > Streptomycetaceae > Streptomyces > Streptomyces kutzneri. Next base: position 6,388,985 of record NZ_CP076543.1, on the reverse strand, counting down.
CCCTCGGCGAGCTCGTCTCGGGGGTGGGCATCGGGGAGCTGAACCAGGTCGACGCCCCCGGCAAGGAGGTCGTCATCGTCCCGGTGAAGGACGCCGGGGAAGCGGTGCACCGGGCCGTTCAGCTGGTGGCGGAATCGGTGCCGCGGGCCTTCGGGATCCCGGCGGACGGCGTGCAGGTGATCACCCCGGGCCACGGCGGCTCGGCGGGCACCCGGGCGCTGAACGCCGCCCTGAAGGAGCGCCTGAACCCCGGTCCGGGCCGCTTCGGCGGCTTCGACCCCGGCGACCGGGTGGTCCACGTGCCGTCCGCCGGGCGGGCGCTGGCGGCCCGGGTGGTGTCGGCCGACGCCGAGGGCCTGCACCTGGACCGGGCGGGCGCGCGGATCGTCGTGCCGAAGGAGCTCGTCGAGTCACAGGTGCGGCACGGCTGGGCGGTGACGGCGCACCAGGCCGTGGGCACGCGCTGGCCGGCGGTGGTCGTCGTACTGCCGGGTGACGCGGCGCAGGCGCTGTCGCGGGACTGGGTCTACACGGCGTTCGGGCGGGGCGAGCGGCACCTGTCCGTGGTGCACGGGGTCGACCAGGCGCTGCCGCACGCGGTGGCCGAGGTGCCGGCGAAGCCGCGTACGACGCGCCTGACGGGCCTGCTGACGGCGCTCGCGACGGCGGGCGCGCAGCCGGAGTGAAACGGCAGTGGCCCCCGCCCGGGAGGGCGGGGGCCACGGGGTCCGGCACGTGCGGGGCCGCGATCGGGGCGCGAACGGGCCGGGGTCAGGCCGGGGTCAGCCCCGGCTCCGCGGCCTCGTCCTCGTCGAACTCGTCGGCCTCCTCGTCGAAGACGGAGCTCACGTCGAACCGGTGCAGCACGTCCTGCGGATCGATGTGCCCGAAGGGCGAGCCCAGCCACTCCCCCGGTTCCGCCACCTCCTCCGAGGCCGCGATCCACAGCGTGGAGTCGCCCTCCTCCAGCCCGAAGTCCTTGTAGCGGGAGGCGATCTCGTCGGGCTCGTACTCCCCGAAGAGGACGCCCAGCGCGTCGGCGCTGCCGCCGTCGCCCACGAAATCGGCGTCCCGGTCGTGCGCGGCGACCCGCTCGGCCTGGGCGATCAGCCGGGCCGGTTCGACGACGGCGTAGTCGCGGCGGATGAGCACGCTGAAGGCGGCGGGCTCGGCGGGCCCGGTGTACGGGACGCCGTCCTCGGGCGTGGGGATCTCGAAGGGGGTGACCTCGTCGTACCGGTCGTAGAGGAGTTCGTCGTACACCTCGGCCGCGGCGGCGAGTTCGTTGAACGCGGCGTAGACGTCCGGATCCTCGTCCCCGATCCTGCGCTCGACCGCGGCGAGGTGGCGGTCGAGCGCGGCCTTGACCGCCTCGGCGGCGGCGCGTACCTCGGCAACAGTGGGCAGATCGGCATCAGACATAGAGCAGACGCTATCCGTAGCAGGGCTCTGCCCGCACAATAGATGCGATGCCGGAATACGAATTTGTCGACGTGTACGTGCCCCGCGGTGTTCCTCGCAAGGAGGCGACCCGCCTGTTGACCGATCATGCCGAGTACGGGAACTGGGAACTCGACCGGCTGAGCCTGTACCGGGACGGCAGCCGCCGTGTGCGACTGCGCCGCCGGATCATCCGTCAGGTCCGCGCGACCTGGTGACGCGGGCCCCGGGGGCGGGGCCCGCGCCGTGACCATCCGTCAGGCGGCGTTGCGGGCCCGCCGGTAGAGCACGGTGCCGGCGAGCAGCAGGCCGCCCGCGAGCGGCAGCCCGGCGGTGAGGACGTCACCGGACCCGGTGGCGGCGAGACCGCCGGCCTGTCCCGGGTTGTTCCCGGTCCCCGGACCGCCGGGATGCGTGACCGGGGTGACGGATCCCGTGCCGGGGTTGGCCGGCGCACCGGGGGTACCGGGTGTGCCCGGACCACCGGGGTTGCCGGGAGTGCCAGGACCGCCGGGATTGCCCGGGGTACCCGGACCACCGGGGTTGCCGGGAGTGCCGGGGCCGCCGGGGTTGCCAGGGGTTCCCGGACCGCCGGGATTGCCCGGGGTACCCGGACCACCGGGATTGCCCGGGGTACCCGGACCACCGGGGTTGCCGGGGGTTCCCGGACCACCAGGGTTGCCAGGGTTACCCGGGTTGCCGGGGTTACCCGGACCGCCGGGGTTGCCGGGGTTACCCGGACCACCGTCGTCGCACGGCTCGTCGTCGCCCGGGTGGCCGGGGTTACCGGGGTGGTCCGGCTTGCCGGGCTTCGGCGGCTTGGCGTGGCCCGATCCGTTCACGCAGTGGTTCCCGAAGGCCGGGTTGAGGGCTCCCACCACGTCGATCGTGTTCCCGCAGACGTTCACCGGCGCGTCCACGGGCGCCTGCAGGTTGTTCCCGGACAGCAGGCCCGGAGAGTTCGTGGCCTGCCCCGAGGCGCCGGAGTCCGCGTGTGCGTAGCCCCCGCCCATCGCGAGGACACCCCCCGCGGCCGCCATGGTGATCAGGGTCTTCCTGGTGACCTGTGCCGGTCGTCGCATCTGTACTCGTCCCCTGGTGTGTACGTTTCGGCCGTCGTCCGACGGCTCGGCCCACCTGGCTCCCCTGCCCGGTACGCCGGAAGTGAGAAGGATCCGGGCCGGAAAGCCCGGTGGCCCCGGAGCGCTGGGATGCGCTCCGGGGCCGAAGACTTCAGACGCGTCAGGCGTTGACGCAGGTGTTGCCGAAGGCCGGGTTCAGCAGGCCGATCACGGAAACCGAGTTACCGCAGACGTTCACGGGGATGTGGACGGGAACCTGCAGCACGTTGCCGGACAGGACACCGGGCGAGCCGATGGCCGCACCCTGCGCACCCGCATCGGCGTGGGCCAGACCCGCACCCGCGAGAACCAGGCCACCGGTGGCAGCCGCAGCGGCGACAACCTTCTTGATCATTGTTCCTCCTAGTTGGCAATGCGGTCCCAGCCGCGGACCGCAACACCTGTAACGAGGAGGGATCACCGGGGCTACGAGCGTATGAGTGCATTCACTCTTCTCAGTGGAATGCGCACACCTTCTCGAATCTCAGGCGTTGTCGATGAACCGGTCGAGCACCCGCACGCCGAACTTCAGTCCGTCGACCGGCACCCGCTCGTCCACACCGTGGAACATCCCGGCGAAGTCCAGCTCCGGCGGCAGCTGCAGCGGCGCGAAGCCGAAGCAGCGGATGCCGAGGTCGTCGAAGGACTTGGCGTCCGTACCGCCCGAGAGCATGTACGGGACCGCCCGCGCGATCGGGTCCTCGGCCTTCAGGGCGCCCTGCATGGCGTCCACCAGCCTGCCGTCGAAGTCCGTCTCCAGCGCCTTGTCGCCGTGCACGTCCTCCCGCTTCACGCGCGGGCCGAGGATCCGGTCCAGGTCGGCGAAGAACTCGTCCTCGTAGCCCGGCAGGAAACGGCCGTCGACGTGGGCCGTCGCCTGGCCGGGGATGACGTTGACCTTGTAGCCGGCGCCGAGCATCGTCGGGGCGGCCGAGTTGCGCAGGGTCGCGCCGACCATCTTGGCGATGCCGCCGAGCTTGGCGAGCGTCGCGTCCATGTTGTCCGGGTCCAGGGGGGTCCCGAGCGCGTCCGAGAGCTCGTCCAGGAAGCTGCGCACCGTCTTGGTCACGCGGACCGGCCACTGGTGGCGGCCGAGCCTGCCCACGGCCTCGCACAGCTCCGTGATGGCGTTGTCGCTGTTGGTCATGGATCCGTGGCCCGCGGTGCCCTCCACCGTGAGCCGCATCCAGTGCATGCCCTTCTGGGCGGTCTCCACGAGGTAGAGCCGCAGGTTCTCGTTGACCGTGAAGGAGAAGCCGCCGACCTCGCCGATGGCCTCGGTGACGCCCTCGAACAGGCCGGGGTGCTTGTCGACGAGGTGCCGGGCCCCGTAGATGCCGCCCGCCTCCTCGTCGGCGAGGAAGGCCAGCACGATGTCCCGCGGGGGCTTGCGGCCGCTGCGCATCCGGTCGCGTACGACGGCCAGCGTCATCGCGTCCATGTCCTTCATGTCGACGGCGCCGCGGCCCCACAGGCAGCCGTCGGCGATCTCGCCCGCGAAGGGGTCGTACGTCCAGTCGGCGGCGTTGGCCGGAACCACGTCGGTGTGCCCGTGGATCAGCAGCGCCGGCCGCGAGGGGTCCTCCCCCTCGATCCGCGCCACGGTCGAGGCGCGCCCCTTGTGCGATTCGAAGATCTGCGGCTCCAGCCCGACCTCGGCGAGCTTCTCGGCGACCCATTCCGCCGCCTTGCGCTCCCCGGGGCCCGAGTGGTCCCCGTAGTTGCTGGTGTCGATCCGGATGAGGTCCCGGCAGAGGTCGACCACCTCGTCCTCACCGGAGACGGTCCTGCCCGTGCTCGACTCGCTCACGCTGCTTCCTCCCACTGATCAGTACCGAACCCCCATCCTCCCGCTCCGGGCCGTTCTCCCCAAGGGCGATCCCCGGTCGTCGGGGGGTGTGATCGAGGACCCCGGAATGTTTGGTAATGTTTTCCACGTCGGAACGGCCCGCGAGGGACGCGAGACAGACACCTTGTCCGGGTGGCGGAATGGCAGACGCGCTAGCTTGAGGTGCTAGTGCCCTTTATCGGGCGTGGGGGTTCAAGTCCCCCCTCGGACACCATGGTCAAACGACCAGGAAGAGCCGGTCAGAGCGACGTGAAGTCGCACTGACCGGCTCTTTCGTCGTCCCGCGGCGCGTGGCGCCCCCGTGGTGCCGGGAGCGCCGGTCACCGGGGGCGCGCGGGGTCAGCCCTGTACGTCCTCCACCCAGGGGCGGAGCTTCTCCGGATTGCGGACCGCCCAGATGCGGGTGACACGATCGCCGGCGAGCTCGAACGCGGCCACGGTCACGGTGACCCCGGTGTGCTGGGCGACCAGGCCGGGCCGGCCGTTGACCGAGCGTTCCAGGAGCTCCAGTCCGGGAGCCCTGTCGGCGATCTGGATCAGGTACTCGGCGATGCGCGCGCTGCCCTCGATCGGACGCAGGGCTGCGCCGACCAGTCCGCCGCCGTCGGCGATCATCGCGGCGTCGGGGGCCAGCAGACCGACGAGGGCCTTGATGTCCCGGGCCTCCCACGCCTCCTTGAAGTTCCGCACCAGCGGGGCCTGTCCGGCCGTCGGGGCGGTCGGGACCTGCGCGGCGCTCACCCGTCGGCGGGCCGACGTCGCCAGCTGCCGGCAGGCCGCCGGCGTCCGGCCGACGATCTCGGCTATCTCGGCGAAGGGGTAGCGGAAGACGTCGTGGAGGATGAAGGCGACGCGTTCGGCCGGGGTCATCGACTCCAGTACGACGAGGAAGGCCATGTTGACCGACTCGTCCAGGGTGACCCGGTCGGCCGGGTCGACCGGCCCGGCCCCGCCGCCCGCCGGCCCGCCGATCCACTGCGCGCGGTCGGGCAGCGGCTCGGGGACCCATTCGCCGACGTAGCGCTCGCGGCGTGCCCGTGCCGAGCCGAGCAGGTCCAGGCAGATGCGGCCGGCGACCGTCGTCAGCCAGGCGCCGGGCGACTCGACGGCTTCCTGCTTCTGCCTCGGCATCGCGTACCAGCGCGCGTAGGTCTCCTGTACCGCGTCCTCGGCCTCGGACAGCGAACCGAGCAGCCGGTAGGCGAGGTTGGTGAGGTGTCCCCGCTCTCCGACGATCACGTCCAGGTGCGGATCGGACGACGTACCCATGCTCACGACTGCTCCCCCTGGCCCGCCTCTCGGTGCCTCGCCTCACATTTGGCGGGCCCACGTCGTCGGACTACCGAGACCATATCGATCTACGCCGTGAGGCAGAAGAGGGGACCGTCACCATGGCCACACTGACCACGGAGAAGCCGCGTACCTTCACTTTCCTGCAGGTCACCGTCGCCCTGCAGACCTTGGCCATCTTCTTCCAGGCGGCCACCGCCGGGGTGCTGCTGTCCTCGGCCCACGGCGAGCTGCTGCACGGCATCGGAGCGCGCGTGATGTACGGGGCGACGATGCTGTACGTGATCGCCGCGGTGCTGGCGTGGCGGCCGGGCGGCGGGTCGCCCCGGCCCATCCTCTACTCGTCGGGCTTCCTGGTCCTGGCCTCGGTGCAGGTGGTCCTGGGCATCGCGCGCGTGCCGTCGGTCCATGTCCCCCTGGGTGTCCTGATGTTTGCCCTGAGCCTGCTGGCGCTGAGCCGCAGACCGTCGGCCCGCCGGTCCTGATCGGCGCAACAGGGCAGGTCAGAGCGACGCAATGCCGCTCTGACCTGCCATTTTGCTATGTTGGGACCACATCGGAGGGGCAGACCGGCTGATGGAGGTCCCGTGATGTGGGCTGAGGGTGCCGGCCCGCGTCCGCTGTTCGGCGAGGACGCGGACGAGGTGGTCGCCGCCGCCCTGGCGGGTGATCCGTCCGATGTGGACCGGCTGGTGCGCGAGTACCGGCTGCTGCGGCAGGTCCTCGACGGGGCCCGGGCGGGGATCGCCCTGCTCGACACCGACCTGCGCTACCTGTACGTCAGCCCGCACATGGCCGTCATGAACGGCCTGCCCGCCGAGGCGCTGCTGGGGCGGACGCTGAACGAGGTGCTGCCGGACGTCGAGCGACCCGACGAGGTGCTGCACGAGGTGCTGCGGGACGGCGAACCCCGGGAGCTGGTCCTGGAGGGCCGCACGCTGGCCGATTCCCCGTACGAGTCGCGGGTGTGGCGGGGGACCTACCACCGGCTGGAGGAGGACGGGCGGGTGCTGGGGCTGGCGGGCATCGGCCTGGAGGTCAGCGCCCCCAGGGAGCGGCAGCGGGAGCTGTCGCGCACCAACCGGCGCCTCCTGCTGCTGGACACCGCCGCGGTGCGGGTCGGCACCACCCTCGATCTGGACACCACGTGTCGTGAGCTGACCGAGTTCCTGGTGCCCGGGCTGGCCGACGCGGCGAGCGTGGAGCTCATCCCGCGGGAGGGGCCGGGCGGGGAGCTGCCCGACGGCGGGGCCCTGCGACTGCGGCGGGTCGCGGTGGCCTCGGTACGGGAGCTCTCGCCGCGGGTGCGGGCGCTCGGCGCGGCCGGGGAGTACGTGGACTACCAGCCCGGTTCGGCGGTCAGGCAGTGCCTGGAGAGCGGCGAGCCGTGGCTGGGCAACTTCTCCTCCGACGAGGCCTTCAGCCGGGCGGCGCCGAGCGCGGACCGGGTCTCCGCGTACCGGGATGCGGGCATCCACTCGGGTGTCGTGGTCCCCCTGATCGCCCAGGACCGGCCGATCGGCACCCTCACCCTGGTGCGTGCCGGGGACTCGCCGGCCTTCGGGCGCGAGGACGTCGTCGTGGCCCGGACGCTGGCCGAGCGGGCGGCCGCCAGCCTCGCGAAGGCGGAGCGGTTCGCCCGGGAGCAGGGGATGGCGCTGGAACTGCAGCAGGCGCTGCTGTCCGAGCCCACCTTCCCGCACGGCGATCTCGAAGTGGCCTCCCGCTACCTGCCCTCCGGCACGGGTGTCCTGGTGGGCGGGGACTGGTTCGACTGCCTGGCGCTGCCCGGTGGCCGGACCCTGCTGGTGATGGGCGATGTGATGGGCCACGGGGTGGAGGCGGCGGTCGCCATGAGCCACTACCGCTCCCTCGTCCGCGCGCTGGCCGCGTCCGGGCATCCGCCGGCGGACATCCTGTGCGAGGCGGACCATGTGGTCTTCGCGGGCGGCCTGGACCGGGTCGCGACCTGCCTGCTCGTCCTGGTCGACCATGCGGCCGGGACCTGCGTCCACGCGAGCGCCGGGCACCTGCCCGCCATGGTCATCGGCCGCGGGCAGGGTCCGTTCCTGGCACCCGTCCCGGTGGGCCCGCCGCTCGGCACGGGCTACGGCCGGTACGAGGCCGCGTCCTTCGTCCTGCGGCCGGGCTGTGTCCTGATGATGTTCACCGACGGCCTGGTCGAGCGCCGGGGCGAGGACATCGACGCCTCGCTGCGACGGCTGACCGGCATTCCGCTGCTGGTGGACGGGGCCCTGAACGAGGTCATCGACACCGTGCTGGCGGCGCTGCGGGTCACCGACGCGGAGGACGACGTGACGGTCCTGGCCGCCCGCACCACCGGACGGCCAGGACCTTAGGCCGGGGTCAGCGGCGGGTGGTGGCGAGTTCGGCCACGCGGCCGCGGACCAGGTACCAGCCGCCGACCAGGGCGGCGCCGATGACCGGGACGAACAGGACCGTGGTGCGGCCGACGCCGCCGTCGCACCACATCAGCACCAGCACGGCGAGCAGGAAGACCAGGGTGACGATCTGGGTGTACGGAGCCCAGGGCAGGCGGTACGAGGGGCGCTCCACGAGGCCCTCCCGGGAGCGGCGCCAGAAGAACAGCGAGCAGATCATGACCATGGCCCAGGTGCCGAGGATGCCCAGCGAGGCGAAGTTCAGGACGAGCTCGAAGGCGTCCTTCGGCATGAAGGCGTTCAGCCCGACGCCCGCGAGACCGAACGCGGCGGTGAACAGGACGCCGCCGTAGGGGACCTTGCCCTTGTTCATGACGCCGGTGAACTTCGGTGCGGAGCCCGACAGGGACATCGAGCGCAGGATGCGGCCGGTGGAGTAGAGGCCGGAGTTCAGGCTGGAGAGGGCGGCCGTCAGGACGACGAGGTTCATGATGCCCGCGGCGCCGGGGACGCCGAGCTTGTCGAAGACGGTGACGAAGGGGCTCTGGTCGGAGCTGTAGGCGGTGTAGGGCAGCAGGAGGGCCAGGAGGACGACCGAGCCGACGTAGAAGAGGCCCACGCGCCACATGATCGAGTTGATCGCCTTCGGCATGATCTTCTCGGGGTTCTCGGTCTCGCCGGCGGCGACTCCGCAGAGCTCGACGGAGGCGTACGCGAAGACGACGCCCTGGATCACCAGGAGCATCGGGAGGACGCCGGAGGGGAAGAGGCCGCCGTTGTCGGTGATGTTGGCGAGGCCCGGGGTGCTGCCGCCGATGTCGTGGCTGGTGGCGACGAGCCAGATGCCGACGATCAGGAAGACGACGAGCGCGGCGACCTTGACGAGCGAGAACCAGAACTCCATCTCGCCGAAGTACTTCACCGAGATCAGGTTGGCGGTGAGCACGATGGCGAGGGCGATGAAGGCGAGGACCCACTGGGGGACGTCGGTGAACAGCGACCAGAAGTGGGCGTAGGTCGCGGCGGCCGTGATGTCGGCGACGGTGGTCGTGGACCAGTTCAGGAAGTACAGCCAGCCCGCCGTGTAGGCGCCCTTCTCCCCCATGAACTCACGGGCGTAGGAGACGAAGGCGCCGGAGGAGGGGCGGTAGAGGACGAGCTCGCCGAGCGCCCGGACGACGAAGAAGGCGAAGATTCCGCACACCGCGTAGGCGATCGCCAGGGAGGGGCCGGCGCCCGCGAGGCGGCCGCCCGCGCCGAGGAAGAGGCCGGTGCCTATGGCCCCGCCGATCGCGATCATGTTGATGTGGCGGGACTTGAGGTCCTTGCTGTACCCCTCGTCGCCGGCGTCGACATGGCGGGTCGGCGCCGGGGCGGGTGCCTCGGTCAAGGTGCGGTCACTCAGGTCACTCATGTAGGACTTCGCCTTCGTGGATGGGACAAGGCAGGCCCCGACCACCGCGCAGGGGAGCTGGGTGGTGTCCCCTGTGCTGCGATCCGGGTGGTTTGGTCGCAACAGGAGACCATGAGGCTCCACTCCCCTCCAAAAGCACCCCCTGCACGCCGAAGCCCCCGACGACCATGGAAACGGGTGCCGGGGGCTTCGTAGAGGCTGGAAAGCGAGGACGTGAGGTCAGTCGCCCGGGGTGCCCTCAGCCGCCTGGTCGAGGCGGAAGGCTTCGTTCCCGAGGCCGATACGGGCGTGCACCTCGGGGCGGCTGCGGCGCAGCACGGCTCCGTAGACCAGGCCGATCACGACGGCGGCGCCGATGATGCCGGGCAGCGCCCAGCTGAGCGCGGAGCCCTTCTCGGCGCCGACCAGGACGCCGAAGTCCTTGACGGTGTAGACGGCGATGGCGAGCAGGGCGAGGCCGGCGGTGCCGGCCGCGACGAGGCGCCAGACCTGGGCGCCGGCGGTGCCGCGGCGGACGAAGAAGGCGATGACGGCGAAGGAGGCGGCGGCCATGAGCAGGGTCACGCCGAGGGCGCCGACGCTGCCCATCCAGGTGAACAGGTGCAGTACGGGGGTGGTGGGGTCGGGCGGCTGCACGGCGAGGGCGGGGTCGGCGGGGGCCTTGTCCTCGGTGAGCGCGAAGGCGATCACGACGAGGGCGGCGATGCCGGTCTGCAGCAGGGAGCCGGTGGCGGGGGCGCCGGTGCCGGCGTTGGTGCGGCCGAAGGTGGCCGGGAGCAGGCCCTCGCGGCCCATGGCGAAGGCGTAGCGGGCGACCACGTTGTGGAAGCTGAGCATGGCCGCGAACATGCCGGTCACGAAGAGGACGTGCAGGACGTCGGTGAAGGTGGTGCCCAGGCGGCTCTCGGTGAGCTGGAAGAGCAGGGTGGGGCCGGCCTCGGCGGAGGTCTTGACGACCTCGGAGGGGCCCGTGGCGACGGTGAGGGCCCAGGCGCTGACGGCGAAGAAGAGGGCGACGAAGCCGACGGCGAGGAACATCACGCGGGAGACGACGATGTGCGGCTTGCTGGTCTCCTCGGCGTAGACCGGGGACTGCTCGAAGCCGACGAAGGCGGCGATGCAGAAGCAGAGCGCGGTGCCGAAGCCGGCTCCGCCGAGGGTCTCGGGGTTGAAGGCGTGGAGCGAGAGGCCTTCGGCGCCCGGCTTGCCGATGGCAGCGATATCGAAGACGACGACGAGGACGCACTCGACGAGGAGGAGGACCCCGAGGACCTTCGCGTTGAGGTCGATCTTGAGCCAGCCGAGTGCGCCGGTGACGGCGACGGCGAGCAGGGCCGGTATCCACCAGGAGAGTTCGGTGTCCAGGTAGGTGGCGAAGAGCCCGGATATCTCGAAGCCGAGGATGCCGAAGACACCGACCTGCATGGCGCTGTACGCGACGAGGGCGACGAGGGACGCGCCCGCGCCGGCGGTGGGGCCGAGGCCGCGGGCGATGTACGCGTAGAAGGCGCCGGCGTTGTGGACGTGGCGGCTCATCTCGGCGTAGCCGACGCTGAAGAGCGCGAGGACGGCGCCGAGGATGACGAAGAGCAGGGGCTGGCCGACGATGCCCATGACTCCGAAGGTCGTGGGCATGACACCGGCGACGACCATCAGGGGCGCGCTGGCGGCGAGCACGGACAGGAGCAGTCCTGCCGTGCCGAGGCGGTCGGCGCGCAGGGCCCGGTCCTGGCCCTTGTACGTAGGGATCTCGGCCGGGTCTTGGAGCGTGGAGGATCTGCCCGTCGGCATGGCGGCGTCCTTTCGGGGGCGTGGTGCTCGGGGGATGGGCACTTGGGGGGGGCGTCTTCGGGGCGTCCGCGGGCGGTGCGGTCGGGCGGCGCGGTCGCGCGTGCGGTCGGTCAGGCAGTGCGGTCAGGCGGTGCCGAGTGCGACGCCGCGGGCGGCGAGGAAGGCCTTCTGCGGGTCCCGGTCCGGATAGGACCAGGGGGCGCGGGTGGCATGGCTGCCGATGCGGTGGAAGAGGGCGGCGGCCTCGGCGGGGCGGCCCTCGCAGAGTTTGGCGTGGGCGAGGAAGTTGAGGTCGACACGGTTGCGGGGGTGGTCCTCGCGCTCCCACTCCAGCCACCAGTCGAAGGCCGAGCGCAGCACCTGGCGGGCGCGGCGGCCCGCCCAGTGGGCGGCGGCCGATTCGGGCGAGTGCCCGTGCGTGGCGGCCAGCACCCGGTACCGCTCGGCGTGCGCGACGACGGGGAGCACGGCGAGCGGGGAGTCGGCCGGGGACTCCTCGGCGGCCCAGGACGCGAAGTCGTAGACCTCGTGGAGCGGGTCCTGGCCGGAGCCGAGCGTGCGTTCGGCCAGTCTGGCGACCATCAGGTGATGGGCGTGGTGGTGCTCGCGGTGGCGGGCCCGGACCTGGTCGAAGTGGCGGCTGAACTCCTCCTCGCTGCCGAAGGCGCGGGAGAGGAGGAGCAGCCCGAGCCAGGGCGTCGGGTCCGCCGGGTGCAGGGCGGCGGCACGGCGGCAGGCCTCCTCGGCCGCGGCCGGGGTGCCCTTCTGGCGCAGGGCGGTGAAGACGGCGGCGCAGGCGAGCAGGGTGGCGGCCTCGGCGCTCTCCGGTTCGGCGAGCAGCCACTCACGGGCCCAGGCGGAGGCCGCCGGGGTCTGCGCGAGGACGACGACGCGGTGGCCGCGGCGGTCCCAGTCGTCGCCGGTCCCGACGAGGAGGGAACGCGCCCGGGTCCACCGGCCCTGGGTGAACTGGGAGCGTACGTCGACGAGTTCGGCATCGCACAGGGCCGGGTCGAAGAGCTGGGCCTCCCGCTTGCGGGCGCGGCCGAGGGGCGGCGGAGGCGGGGACATCCGCGGGTTTCCCTCCAGGACGCGGGCGGACGAGGGGTGCGGTGGCCGGATACCCGCGCAAGGCGCACGCGAGGGCTTCGGCCGGGTGGTTCGGGGGATCGCGACGGTGAGCGCGTCGGTGATCACGCACAGCAAAGCGGTACGCCCAGCTCCGCGTCAAGGTCCAGTCCACTGCGTGGCGGGTTTCAACTGCTCTGATGGTGGTACGAGTTGAGGCGGACTGGCCGGATCTGTGGGTGTCCGCGCCATCTCGTAGGGTGGCCGCATGACCACCTACGACGATCTTCCCCCGTATCTGCTGGGGTTCCCCGGTCCGCTGCGCGACCAGCTCGTCGCGGCCGTACTGAGCGGGGCGAAGACCAGCACCACCGGCCTGCTCGCGGAGTACGAGGCCGAGGACGAGCCGCTGCCGCAGCCCGGCGCCCGCTCCCTGCTGGTGGATTCCGCGGAGCGCGGGGTGGCGGTGGTGGAGGTGACCGCCGTGGAGGTGCTGCGGCTCGGGGACGTCGGGCTGCCGCACGCGCTCGACGAGGGCGAGGGCTACACGTCGGTGGCCGAATGGCGTACGGCACACGAGGAGTTCTGGCACAGCGAGCCGGTGCGCGCAGTGATCGGTGACCCGGGGTTCACGGTCGACGACGACACCCTCGTCATCGCGGAGCGGTTCCGGGTCACCGAACGGCTGGCCTGACCGGGCCCGTCAGCCGACGGCCCGGGCCGCGGCGCGGCCCGCCGCCCGGCCCGAGAAGATGCACCCGCCGAGGAAGGTGCCCTCCAGGGCCCGGTACCCGTGCACCCCGCCACCGCCGAATCCGGCCGCCTCGCCCGCCGCGTAGACGCCCGGCAGCGGTTCGCCGGACGCGGTCAGCACGCGTGAGGAGAGGTCGGTCTCCAGGCCGCCGAGGGACTTGCGGGTCAGGATCGACAGCCGTACCGCGATCAGCGGCCCGGCCTTGGGGTCCAGGATCCGGTGCGGGGCGGCCGTGCGGATCAGCTTGTCGCCGAGGTATCTGCGGGCACCGTGGATGGCGGTGACCTGCAGGTCCTTGGTGAAGGGGTTGGCGATCTCCCGGTCTCGGGCCACGATCTCGCCCCGGACGGTGGCCTCGTCGAGGAGGTCCTCCTTGGTGACCGCGTTCATCCCGCGGACCAGGGCGGACAGGTCCCGCTCGACGACGAAGTCGGCGCCGTTGTCCATGAAGGCCCGCACCGGGGCCGGTACGGCCTGGCGCGCGCGGGTGAAGACGTCGCGCACCGACTTCCCGGTCAGGTCCGGGTTCTGCTCGGAGCCGGAGAGGGCGAACTCCTTGCCGATGATGCGCTCGTTGAGCACGAACCAGGTGTGGTCGTGGCCGGTCTTCATGATGTGGTCGAGGGTGCCGAGGGTGTCGAAGCCCGGGAAGAGCGGCACGGGCAGCCGCTTGCCCGTCGCGTCCAGCCACAGCGGGGAGGGGCCGGGCAGGATGCGGATGCCGTGCCGGGCCCAGATCGGGTCCCAGTTCTGGATGCCCTCCGTGTAGTGCCACATCCGGTCCTTGTTGATGTGGCTGGCGCCCGCCCGCTCCGCGATGCCGAGCATCAGACCGTCGACGTGCGCCGGGACCCCGGAGAGCATCCGCTGCGGCGGGGTGCCGAGCCGGGCGGGCCACTGCGCGCGCACGAGGTCGTGGTTGCCGCCGATGCCGCCGCTGGTGACGATCACGGCCTGGGCCCTCAGGGTGAAGGTACCGGTGGCCTCGCGGCTGCTGGCGGAGCCCCGTACGGCGTCGGAGGGTTCCAGGATCTCGCCCGTCACGGTGTCCACCGCGCCGGCGGTGGCGGAGAGCCCGGTGACCCGGTGGCGGAACGCGAACCGGACCAGGCCGCGGGCCACGCCGGCCCGCACCCGCCGCTCGAAGGGCTCCACCAGGCCGGGGCCGGTGCCCCAGGTGATGTGGAAGCGGGGTACGGAGTTCCCGTGCCCGTTGGCGTCGTAGCCGCCGCGCTCCGCCCAGCCGACCACCGGGAAGAAACGGACGCCCTGGGCGTGCAGCCAGGAGCGCTTCTCGCCGGCCGCGAAGTCGACGTAGGCCTCGGCCCAGCGGCGCGGCCAGGCGTCCTCCTCGCGGTCGAATCCGGCGGTGCCCAGCCAGTCCTGGAGGGCGAGGGCGTGACTGTCCTTGATCCGCATCCGGCGCTGTTCGGGCGAGTCCACGAAGAACAGTCCGCCGAAGGACCAGTGCGCCTGACCGCCGATCGACCGCTCCGGCTCCTGGTCGAGCAGGATGACCTTGCGGCCCGCGTCGACGAGCTCCGCGGTGGCCACGAGCCCCGCGAGCCCGGCTCCGATCACGATCACGTCTGCGTCGTACGTCATGCGGTTACCCGTCCTCCGTCGATGGTGGGGCAGATCCTTGGCTACGGAGCGGTAACCAGTCAACAGCGGTGATTGGATGACCTGTATGAGTGCCGCTGACGAAGTGCTGGACGTGGTGGACCGGGACGACCGGGTCGTCGGACAGGCCCCGCGGGGCGAGGTGTACGCCCGCGGGCTGCTCCACCGCTGTGTGTTCGTGCAGGCCAGGGATGCGGAAGGGCGGATCTTCGTACACCGGCGGACCGCCTCGAAACTGGTCTTCCCCTCGCACTACGACATGTTCGTGGGCGGGGTGCTGGGCGCCGGCGAGAGCTACGGGCAGGCCGCGCTGCGCGAGGCCGAGGAGGAGCTGGGGGTGCGGGGGCTGGCGCAGCCGACGCCGCTGTTCAAGTTCCTGTACGAGGGTCCGGGCGGGGCCTGGTGGTCGTACGTGCACGAGGTGCGGTGCGAGCTGCCCGTGGCCCCGCAGGTCTCGGAGGTCGACTGGCACACGTACCTCACCCAGGAGGAGCTCGACCGGCGGGTGGACGGCGGGGAGTGGGCCTGGGTGCCGGACGGGCTGGAGGCGTACCGGCGGCTGCGCGCACATCCGGAATCCCGCTTGTAGATTGATCGGGTGATCGACTTCGTCAAGGACGTGCGCCTCTGGTTCGCACCCTCGCGGCTGAGGGACGAGGGCGAGACCCCGGACTACCGCTTCTCGCTGGCCAACGAACGGACCTTCCTCGCCTGGATCCGGACCTCGCTGGCCCTGGTGGGCGGCGGCTTCGCCGTCGACCAGTTCCTGCCGGACCTGCGCTGGGGGGTGCGGGTCGGGATGGCCTTCACGCTGCTCGCGGTGGGCGCGGCGTGTGCGCTGCGGGCGGTGAACCACTGGGTGCGGTGCGAGCGGGCGATGCGGCGGGGCGAGGACCTGCCGCTGTCACGCTTCCCGGTGCTGCTGAGCCTGGGCGTGGGGCTGGTGGCGGTGACGATGGTGGTGGTCGTGCTGCTGGGCTGGACGACGGGGCGGTGAGCACCTCGGGCACGGACCGCGATGCCGGGCTGCAGCCCGAGCGGACCCGGCTCGCGTGGCGGCGTACGACGCTGGCCTGCTCGGTGGTGGCGGTACTGGCGCTGCGGCAGGCATTGCGCGGGACGGGCGCGCCGGTGGAGGTGGCCGGGGCGGCGGCCATCGCGCTGATCTGGCTGGCGTTCCTGTGGGTGGCCCACCGGCGGATCCGGACGCTGGCGGCCGGCCGGCCGCGGGAGCTCGCGCCGCAGGCGGCCCTGGCGGTGGTGGCGTGCACGGTGGCGCTGGCGGTCTTCGCGATGACGGTGATCCTCTGAGCCGCCGGCCGGTGTGATGATCGCGCTTCGCCGCGCCACTGCGACACAACGGGCGATACCCGGCAATCCACACTAACCTCGGCGCCATGACGACCCTGCACCACGAACACCCCACGCACCAGCACACGCACGGCACGGACTGCGGGCACCAGGCGGTCGCGCACGGCGACCACGTCGACTACGCGCACGACGGCCATCTGCACCGGGAACACTCGGGGCACTGGGACGAGTGCGAGGCCAGCGGGCACACCACGCACGACGGCCACGCGCACGCGCACGGCGCGGACTGCGGGCACGAGACGGTCCGGCACGGCGATCACGTGGACTACCTGCACGACGGGCACCGGCACGCGGCGCACGACGGGCACTACGACGACCACTGACCGACCTGACGACCGGCCTGACCACTTGACCGGATCACCGGCCGGGCCACCGGCCGAAGATCCGGCCGGCAGCGGTACCCGCTCTCCCCCGGCGCGGCAACGGCTGGCAGGATGCCGACCGTTCGTCGAAGCGACCCGGGGAGAGCGCAGATGTCCGTCGAAGAGCCTTACCTCGTCCAGCCCGCACCTGGGGTGTACGCCTACGTCCAGCCGGACGGCGGCTGGTGCCTCAACAACGCCGGATTCGTGACCGACGGGGGCCGGACCCTGCTCGTGGACACGGCCGCCACCGAGCGCCGGGCCCTGGCCCTGCGCGCCGCGGTCGTGGCGGCCGGGGCACCGCTCCCCCGCACCGTGGTCAACACCCACCACCACGGCGACCACACGTACGGAAACGGCGTCTTCGCCCCCGAGGCGCTGATCCTCGGGCACGACAACGCACGGTCCGAGCAGCTCGCGGCCGGGCACCAGCTGGAGCTGATCTGGCCCGCCACGGACTTCGGCGCAATCGACATCGTCCCGCCCGACCTCACCTACAGCGACCGGGCGACCCTGCACGTCGGCGCGACGGAGGTGCGGGTCATCCACCCTGGTGTCGCGCACACCACCGGGGACTCGGTCGTATGGCTGCCCGGGCAGCGGGTGGTGTTCACCGGCGACCTGGTCTTCGCCGGGGGGACGCCGTTCCTGGCGATGGGCTCCCTCGCCGGCTCGCTGCGGGCGCTGGAGCTGCTGCGTTCGCTGGACGCGGAGACCGTCGTACCGGGCCACGGACCCCTGACCGACCCTTCGGCCTACGACTCGACCGAGCGCTACCTGCGGTACGTGGACGAGCTCGCCCGGGAGGGCCGGGCGAAGGGGCTGTCCCCGCTGGAGGTGGCCCAGCAGGCCGATCTCGGCGAGTTCGGCTCCTGGCGGGAGAGCGAGCGGCTGGTGGCGAACGTGCACCGGGCGTACGCGGAGCTGGCCGGCCGGCCGGAGGGCGCGCCGCTGGACATCCTGGCGGTCTTGACGGACATGACCGTGATGAACGGCGGAACACCGATCCTCTGCCACGCCTGACGTCGCCGGAGACCACGGGATCCGGCCGGATCCCGCCGGATCCCGCCGGGCGGAGAGTTTTCTTTCCGCCCGGACCCTGGACGACATACCGACTGGTCGGCATGATGGCTCGCGACGGTGCTCCGACGCACCGCCGTTCTTCCCCTCGTCCCGTTGAATCGCACGGAGGTGCGCACCATGACCTCAGCCCCGGCCGACCCGCGCGGCCTGGATCTGGAGCGGCTGCGCGGTCATCTCGACCGGGCCCGGCCGGGACTCGTGGCCGGGGCGCTGCGCGGCCGGCTCATCGAGGGCGGCCGTTCGAATCTCACCTACGAGATCACCGACGGGACCGCCCGCTGGGTGGTCCGCCGGCCGCCGCTGGGCCACGTCCTGGCCACCGCGCACGACATGCGGCGCGAACACCGGGTCATCGAGGCGCTGCACGGCACGGCCGTGCCGGTGCCCGAGCCGCTGCTGCTGTGCGAGGACGAGACCGTGCTCGGGGCGCCGTTCTACGTCATGGAGTTCGTGGACGGGGTCCCGTACCGGACAGCCGAGCAGCTCGCCGCGATCGGCCCGGAGCGGACCCGGCGGGCGGTACTGGGCCTGGTGGACACCCTGGTCGACCTGCACGCGGTGGACCCGGAAGCGGTGGGCCTGGGCGAC
Source organism: Streptomyces xanthophaeus (assembly GCF_030440515.1). Taxonomy (GTDB): domain Bacteria; phylum Actinomycetota; class Actinomycetes; order Streptomycetales; family Streptomycetaceae; genus Streptomyces; species Streptomyces kutzneri. Next base: position 6,370,829 of record NZ_CP076543.1, on the reverse strand, counting down.
TTCGGCCGGCCCGAGGGCTTCCTGGACCGGCAGCTGCGCCGCTGGGGCAAGCAGCTCGCGGCCTCCCGGGGCCGGGAGCTCGCCGGGATCGACGAGCTGCACGGCGCGCTCGGCCGCGAACTGCCCGTCTCCCCCGCCCCGACCGTGGTGCACGGGGACTTCCGGCTCGACAACGTCCTGATCGGCGGATCCCCGTCCGGCACCGACACCGTCCGGGCGGTGCTGGACTGGGAGATGTCCACGCTCGGGGATCCGCTGACCGACCTCGGGCTGCTGGTGATGTACAGCTCGGACCTGGGCCTGACCGGATCGCCGGTCAGCACGACGAGCGGGGCGCCGGGCCATCCGACGCCGGCCGAGCTCGTCGAGCGGTACGCCGCCCGCTCGGGCCGGGACACCGGGGCCATCGCCTGGTACACGGCCTTCGCCTGGTTCAAGCTCGCCGTGATCCTCGAGGGCATCCACTACCGCTACACGCTGGGGCAGACCGTCGGGGCGGGCTTCGACCGGATCGGCGAGCTGGTCCCGGTCTTCATCGAGCACGGACTGACCACTCTCCAGGACCGCCAGGAAGGCTGAGGCACTCACCCATGGATTTCGCATTCGACACCCGGACCGAGGAACTCCGCGAGCGGCTGCTCGCGTTCATGGAGGAGTACGTCTACCCGGCGGAGCCCGTCGCCGCCGAGCAGCGCGCACGGCTGGCCTCGCCCTGGGACACCCCGGCCGTCTTCGGTGAACTGAAGGCCGAGGCGCGCCGCCAGGGCCTGTGGAACCTCTTCTTCGTGGACCAGCACAGCCTGCCGGACGCGGAGCACGGCGCGGGGCTGACCAACCTCCAGTACGCGCCGCTCGCCGAGATCACCGGCCGCAGCCCGCACCTGGCGCCGATGGCCACCAACTGCGCGGCCCCGGACACCGGGAACATGGAACTGCTCGCCCAGTTCGGGAACGAGGAGCAGAAGAAGCGCTGGCTGGAGCCCCTGCTGGCCGGCGAGATCCGCTCCGCCTTCGCGATGACCGAGCCCGAGGTGGCGTCCTCGGACGCGACGAACATCGAGACCCGCATCGAGCGCGACGGTGACGAGTACGTGGTCACCGGCCGCAAGTGGTTCATCTCCGGGGCGATGAACCCGGACTGCGAGATCTTCATCGTGATGGGCAAGACCGACCCGGACGGCGCCGATCCGCGCCGGCAGCAGTCGATGGTCCTGGTGCCGCGCGACACCCCGGGGGTCGAGGTGCGCCGGGCCATGACGGTGTACGGGTACGAGGACCACGACCACGGCGGCCACGCCGAGGTGGTCTTCGACGGGGCCCGGGTCCCGGCGGCGAACCTGATCGGCGAGGAGGGCTCCGGATTCGCCATCGCGCAGGCCCGGCTCGGCCCGGGCCGCATCCACCACTGCATGCGGCTGATCGGGATGGCGGAGCGGGCCATCGAGCTGATGTGCCGGCGCGCGGTGGAACGTACCGCCTTCGGCAAGCCGCTGGCCGCCCAGGGCGTCGTACAGAACTGGATCGCCGACGCCCGGGTGACGGTGGAGCAGCTGCGGCTGCTGGTGCTGAAGACGGCCTGGCTGATGGACACGGTCGGCAACCGGGGCGCGCACACCGAGATCCAGGCCATCAAGATCGCGACCCCGCGGGCGGTGGTGCGGATCCTGGACGACGCGGTGCAGCTGCACGGCGCGGGCGGGGTGAGCCAGGACTTCCCGCTGGCCGAACTGTGGGCGGCGGCGCGGACCCTGCGGCTGGCCGACGGACCGGACGAGGTGCACCAGCGGTCTTTGGCCCGGCGGGAGTTGAAGCGGTACGCGGCCGGCCGCGCGTGAACGTGTGGGAATCGTGCGGGAGTTCATGTGAACTCGTGTGCGAGGTGAAGGCGGTGCGGGGGACCCTTTAAGAAACCTTGTTGAACAACCCCGGAACCCCCAAGCGTTCTTGATTTGCGCCTGTCAATCGGAAGAGGGTTCTCCAGAAGGTCTGACGCCCCCAACGTCAACACGAGGAGAACCCTCCAGATGGCAACTCATAAGCGCTCGCGCGGCTTCCGGTACGCGGCAGTCGGCACGGGAGCGGCCACGGCTGCTGCCGTGGCCCTGCTCGCCACCCCCCTCGCGGGAGCGGCGACACCGCCCGAAGGCACGGTGTACGGCCTCGGCGCGCCCGGCGCGATCAGCGGAAGTTACGTCGTCATACTCAACGCATCCGCGAACAAGGAACAGCTCGCCCGTAAGTACGGTGGCGAGCTGAAGCGCTCCTACGGCTCCGGGGTCAACGGTTTCTCGGCCTCGGGCCTCAGCGAGACCGAGGCGAAGCGGCTCGCCGCGGACCCGGCCGTCGGCAAGGTCGTGCAGAACAAGAAGTTCACCATCAACGCCACCCAGACCAACCCGCCGTCATGGGGGCTGGACCGGATCGACCAGACCGCGCAGGCGGGCGACAAGAAGTACACCTACCCCGACAGCGGCGGTGAGGGCGTGACGGCGTACGTCATCGACACCGGCGTGCGCACCACCCACAAGGACTTCGGCGGCCGTGCGACGTCCGGGTTCGACGCGGTGGACAACGACGACAGCGCCGACGACGGCAACGGCCACGGCACGCACGTGGCCGGCACCATCGCGGGAACCGCGCACGGCGTCGCCAAGAAGGCGAAGGTGGTCGCGGTACGGGTGCTGGACGACAACGGCTCCGGCACCACCGAGCAGGTGGTCGCCGGGATCGACTGGGTCACGAAGAACCACTCGGGGCCCTCGGTGGCCAACATGAGCCTGGGCGGCGGCGCCGACGAGGCCCTCGACGAGGCGGTGCGCCGGGCCGTCGCCGCGGGTGTCACCTTCACCGTGGCTGCGGGCAACGAGTCGGCCGACGCCGGCCAGGGCTCGCCGTCCCGGGTCACGGAGGCGATCACGGTGGCGTCGAGCACGATCGACGACGAGCAGTCCTCGTTCTCGAACTTCGGCTCCGTGGTCGACCTGTACGCGCCGGGCTCGGACATCACGTCCACCTGGAACGACAGCGACACGGGGACGAAGACCATCTCCGGCACGTCCATGGCGGCCCCGCACGCGGCCGGCGCCGCGGCGGTCTACCTGGCGGGGCATCCGACCGCGACTCCGGCGCAGGCAGCCGCGGCACTGACCGGGGCGGCCACGTCCGGGGCGGTCACCAACCCGTCCGCAGGCACGGCGAACAAGCTGCTGAAGGTCGCCCCGTAGCGGTGGCCCGGGAGGCGGACCAGGCGTCCTGAAGCTCCGCGGGGCCCTCTCTCTCGTACGGACCCGGGGGATCCGTACGGTGCGGGGGCCCCGTTCGCGACGCCGGTCCTACGGACGCAGCGCGCGCAGCAGCAGGTCGGCGAGGTGATCGGCGACCTGCTGCGGCGTGAGCGGGCCGTCCGCCCGGTACCAGGTGGACAGGTGGTGGACGGAGCCGAAGTGGTAGTCCACCACCAGGTCGGCGGGGGTGGCGCTGGAGAAGACACCCGTACGCTGGCCCTCCTCGACCAGCGCCCGGAAGCGCTCGTGGTAGCGCCGGCGCTCGGCCCTCACCTGCTTGGACTTCTCCGGGCTGAGCTGGTGCATCGACCGGAAGAAGATCATCGCGTCGTCGAGGTTCTCGATGGTCGTGACGACCACGTCGGCGGCCGCGGTGCGCAGCCGCTCCTCGACGGGTGCGTCGGAATCGGCCACCGCGTCCAGGCGCTGCTGCTGGAGCCGCAGCATCCGCGCGTACACCTCGTGCAGCAGATCGTCCTTGGACCCGAAGTAGTGGTAGAGCGCACCCTTCGTGACGCCGGCCGCCTCGACGATCTCCTGGACCGAGGTGCGGTCGTAGCCGCGCTCGGCGAACAGCCGGGTGGCGACGGCCAGCAGCCGCTGCGGTACCGGGGCCTCGTGCGTGCCTGCGGGTTCCGTGGTCCGTGCCGCCATGGCGCTGACCTTCCCTTCCTCGTTCCTGCCTGGTCACGGCGACCAGCTGTACGACCGTCCGACTGTTTTCAGCCGCGATCGCGCAGTTCCCGTCGCAGGATCTTGCCACTGGTCGTCTTCGGAAGGACAGGCAGGATCTCGACCTGGCGCGGGTATTTGTACGCGGCGATGCGCTCGGCGCAGTAGGCGGCGAGCTCCGCCGGCTCCACCGAGGTGCCGGGACGCAGGCTCACGTACGCCTTCACGCTCTCCCCGCGGTACGTGTCGGGGACGCCGACCACGGCGGCCTCACGGACGGCGGGGTGGGTGTAGAGCACGTCCTCGACCTCCCGCGGCCAGACCTTGAAGCCGGAGGCGTTGATCATGTCCTTCTTGCGGTCGACGACGTAGAGCCAGCCGTCGGGGTCCATGAATCCGACGTCGCCGGTGCGCAGTTCGCCGCCGGGGAAGGCCTCGGCGGACTCCGCGGGCAGGCCCCAGTAGCCGGGCACCACCTGGGGGCCGCGGACGGCTATCTCGCCGGTCTCGCCGAAGGGGACCTCGGCGCCCTGCTCGTCGAGGATGCGGACGACGGTGTCGGCGCCGGGCAGGCCCACGGAGAGGGTGCCGGACGCGGGGTCGACGGGGGCCTCGAGGTGGACGGGCACGCTGGCGCACGGGGCGGTGCACTCGGTGAGGCCGTAGCCGTTGCGGAGGTAGAAGCCGAAGGCGGTGCGCAGGCGCTCGACGAGCGCGGGCGGGAGCGGGGCGCCGCCGGAGGAGATCACCTGGAACGAGGCGAAGTGGTCCGGGGTGACTCCGGGGTGGGCGGCGAGGGCCATGAAGGCGGTGGCCGGGCCGACGGTGTAGGCCGGGCGGTGTTCGAGGAAGGCGTCGAGGACGGCGCCGGCGTCGAAGCGGTGGGCGAGGACCAGGGTGCCGGCGTTGACGAGGCAGGCGGCGAGCTCGCAGACCATGCCGGTGATGTGGAAGAGGGGCGCGAGGGCGAAGTAGGCGGCGCCCTCGGGGAGGGGGTGGGAGGTCACCTGCCGGACGGCGTTGTAGGTGAGCGCGCCGTGCGGGTTCATCGCGCCCTTGGGGGTGCCGCTGGTGCCGGAGGTGTAGCTGATGAGGGCGGTGTCGGCGGCGGTGAGGGACGGATCGGCCGGCGCAGGTCGCCTGCCGCGGGCCACGGTGAGGAGGTCGGCGGTGCTCAGGCGTACGGCGTCCGGGCCGGCCGGATCGTCCCGGCCGGGCACCGCGCTGGGGGCTTCCGGTGCGTCCGGTGCGTCCGCCTGGGCGGGCACGAACGGCCGGGCGGGGGCCGTGTTCCGGTCCGGCGCCGGGCCGAAGACGCGCGGGTCGTCGCGCGTCTGGAAGTCCCGGTCCGACGCGGTCAGCACGGTCCGCACGGCACTGTCCCGCGCGGCCTCGCGCAGGTAGGCCGTCCACGCGCCGCCGTCGCAGACCAGTGCGGCGGCCCCGGAGTCGCGCAGGATGTGTCCGGCCTCGCCGGATTTGTACATGGGGTTGAGCGGGACGACGACGGCCCCGGCCTTCCATGCCGCGAGGACGGCGAGCACGAAGTGCGGGGTGTTCTGCAGCATGACGGCGACCCGGTCCCCGCGGCGGATGCCGCGCGCCGCGAGGTGGCCGGCGACGGAGCCGGAGAGCGCGTCGGCCTCCGCGTAGCCGATCCGGCCGTCGAAGTAGGCGAGGGCGGTGCGTTCGGGGGCCCGGGCGACGGCCTCGCGGAAGGCGTGCAGCACGGTGGGCGGCGGTGCGACGGGCGCCCGCTGGGCCGCGGCGAGCAGCCCGAGCCACGGCTTGGCGGCGTAGCGGGAGGCGTCGGTGGCGCCGGAGGCGTCGGAGGCGTCGGAGGCGTGCCGGGAGGAGGTCACCGGGTCTCCCATTTCTGCTGGAGGTGGTTCATGCCGCTCAGCCAGCGGTCCGGCTCGGTGGCGCGGGCGGCGTAGAAATCGGCGACCTCGGGGTGCGGGAGGATCAAGAACCGGCCCTTCTCCATGCCGTCGAACAACGCGTCCGCGACCGCTTCCGGCTCGATCGCGGTCGGCGCGAGCACGAGTTCGCCCGCCGAGCCCGCGGCGGTCAGCATGTCGGTGCGCACCCCTTGCGGGCAGATGGCGTGGACCTGGACCCCGCGGTGGCGGTAGGTCAGCGAGAGCCATTCGGCGAAGGCGAGCGCACCGTGCTTGGTGACACTGTACGGGGCCGCTCCGATCATGGTCAGGAGCCCGGCGGCCGAGACGGTGGAGACGAAGCGGCCGCTCTCCCGCTCCAGCCAGTCCGGCAGCAGCGCTCTGGCGGCGCGGACGTGGGCCATGACGTTGGTGTCCCAGGCCGCTTCCCACACGGCCTCGTCGGCGAAGGCGTCGCCGCCCGAGGCGAGTCCGGCATTGGCGCAGTAGACGTCGACCGCGCCGCCGAGGGCCTCGCGGGCCTCGGCCACGATCGCCGAGGCGTCGCCCGGAACCGGGATCGCCTGCGCGCCGATGGCGGCCGCGACCGCGGCGGCCTTGGCCGGGTCGAGGTCGTTGACCACCACCGTGGCGCCCTCGGCCGCGAAGCGGTGGGCGAGGACGGCGCCGATGCCGCCGCCCGCGCCGGTGACGACGACTCGCTGGTCCTGGTACGCGCTCACGGGGTCCACCTCTCGTGCGGCCGGATGCCGGATGGCGGGCAGACTAACCGGTCGGTATGTCAGGAGGAAAGGGGCGCGGCGCCTAGCGTGGCGGGATGACGCTGTCGCGACGCGGGGTGCTGGGGCTGGCGGGGGCCATCGGATCGGCGGGCGCGCTGGGAGCGTCGGGGCCGGTCCGGTCCGGGCCCGCCGGGTCCGGGGCGGGCGGGGCGGGCGGGGCCACGGGGGCGGCCGGCCGGGTGCGTACCGGCTTCGAGCGGCTCGCCGCGGACGGGTACGCCGCGCTGGCCGGGCAGAAGGTCGGGGTGGTCACCAACCCCACCGGGATCACGGCGGACGCCCGGCACCTGGTCGACGTACTGCACGCGGACGAACGGGTCGACCTGGTGGCGGTGTTCGGTCCCGAGCACGGCTTCCGCGGAACGGCGCAGGCGGGCGACTCGGAGGGGGCCTCCCGGGATCCGGCGACCGGGCTGCCGGTGTACGACACGTACGACAAGAGCGGGCAGAAGCTCGCGGACGTGTTCACGGCGGCGGGGATCGACACCGTCGTCTTCGACATCCAGGACGTCGGGGCGCGCTTCTACACCTACATCTGGACCCTCTACGACTGCATGCGCGCGGCCGCGCTCGCCGGCAAGGCGGTCGTGGTGCTGGACCGGCCCAATCCGGTGGGCGGCCGGCGGGCCGCGGGGCCCGTGCTGGAGCGGCCGTACGCGAGCTTCGTCGGCCGGGAGCCGATCGCCCTCGCGCACGGGATGACGGCGGCCGAGCTGGCCCGGCTCTTCAACGGCGAGTTCCTGACGGACCGCCCGGTCGGGCTGACGACGGTGGCGATGTCCGGGTGGCGGCGGGAGTCGTTCTTCGGGGAGACCGGGCTGCCCTGGGTACCGCCGAGCCCGAACATGCCGACCCCGGACACGGCCCTCGCCTACGCCGGCACCTGTCTGTTCGAGGGGACGAACCTCTCCGAGGGGCGCGGGACGACCACGCCCTTCGAGGTGGTCGGTGCGGAGGGGATCGACCGGCGGTGGGCGGAGGCGGCGAACGCGCTGGGGCTGCCCGGGGTGTGGTTCCGGGAGGCGTACTTCACGCCGACCTTCTCCAAGCACGTGGGGAAGGTGTGCGGCGGGGTCCGGCTGATCGTGCACGACCGGGAGGCCTTCGACCCGGTACGGGCCGGGATCGGCCTGCTGGTCACGGCGCGGCGGGTGTGGAGCGGCTTCGGCTGGCGCGCGGACCACTGGATCGACCGGCTGACCGGCTCGGACCGGGTGCGGACGCTGGTGGACGCCGGGGCGGACGTGGACGAGGTCGCGGGTGACTGGGCGGCGGGGCTGGCGCGCTTCGGGGCGGTGCGCGAGGGGTACCTGCTGTATCCGTGATCCGACCGCGCCGGGGGGGCTGGCCGGGCGGGCTCCGCAGCAGGATGCTGACTGCACCGGAGGCACGGCGTGGAGGGGGACGTCATGGCGGAGATCGGTGGCGGATTCGGGATCGGAGCGGGGGGCGGGATCGGGGTCCGGCCGTACGCGGAACTGACCTTCGACTCCGAGGGGGACGTGGACCGGGTCACGCAGGGGGCGGTGTCCCGGATGGAGGCGACCGACCTGCTGGTCTTCGCGCACGGCTGGAACAGCGACCGGTCCACGGCGACGCGCCTCTACGACCGGTTCTTCACACCCTTCGAGGGACTGGTGGGATCGGGGGTGCGCCTGGGGTACGTGGGTGTCGTATGGCCCGCGATGCGCTTCTCCGACGAGCCGATACCGGACTTCGACGCGCCGGGCGTGCTCCCGGAACCGGCCCTCGGCAGCGCACTGGACCCGCTCACCCGCCGGGCGCTCGGGGAGTTCTGGCCGGAGCGGCGGGCGGAGCTGGACCGGGTGGCGGAACTGCTGGAGGAGCAGCCGGATTCGGCGGCCGCCTTCATCGAGTTCGGCGCCCTGGTGCGCGAGTTGGCGGGGGTGGACGCGGTGCCCGCGGCGGTCGCGCCTGCGGTTCCCGCGATCTTCACGGACGATGTGCTGGAGGTGTGCCGGGCCCTTTCCGTCGCTCTGGTCAGGGCGGGCGCGCCGGGGGCACCCGGGGCACCGGGGGCACCCGGGGCACCGGGGGCACCTGCCGCGGCGGGTCCCGACGGTCCGGGGTTCACGGTCGGCGGCGGGCTGCGCGGCCTGTGGGGCGGCGCCAAGGAACTGCTGCGACAGGCGACGTACTACAAGATGAAGAAGCGGGCGGGTGTGGTCGGCGAACGCGGCCTCGGTCCCGTGCTGGCCCAGCTGGCGGCCGCCCGCCCCGCCCTGCGGTTCCATCTGATCGGGCACAGCTTCGGGGCGCGCGTCGTCTCCTTCTCCCTGCGCGCGGTGCCGGACCGGGCCCGGTACGTGAAATCCGTGACCCTGCTCCAGGGAGCCTTCTCCCACTACGCGTTCGCCGACCGGCTGCCGCACGACAAGGGCAACGGCGGCGCCCTGCGCGGGCTCCAGCACCGGGTCGACGGGCCGGTGGTCGCCTGCCATTCCGCGCACGACTCGGCCCTCAAGGTCTTCTACCCGCTGGCCTCCCGGATGGCAGGGGATTCGGCCGGACTGCTGGGTTTCGACGAGCGGTGGGGCGCCATCGGGCACGACGGGGTCCAGGCGGTCCCGGGCGCGCCCCGGCTGAGCCTCGACGCCGCCCTGCGCGAGGGGGTGCCCGCGGCCGGTTGCGTCAGCGTGGACGCGGGCTCCGTGGTGCGGCGCGGCGGCGCCCCGTCGGGGGCGCACAGCGATATCTGCCACGAGGAACTGGCCCGCGTGGTGGTGGCTGCGGGGCGCATGGGGCGCTGAGTTCTGGCCATGTGCCACCCGCACGCCTCGACCGCCCCCGCATGCGCCTGCCTCCGGCCGGGCATGTTGGGCACATCGGCGGAGGTGATGGTGTGATGGCGGGATTCCGGAGTCTGGCCTACCAAGTGCGCGACGCGCGCAACGACCGGGCCTTGCGGCGCCATTCACTGCGCCGCTGCCTGGAGCGGTTCGCTCCGTACGGGCACCGGGCCACGTGGTGGCACCTGTGCGACCGGCACGGGATCGGCCCGGAGGACCGGGGGGCCGATCCGCTGCGGCTGGTCGCCGCCCTGGAGGAGCTGGAGGACGCGCGGGCGGTCTGGCTGGAGTACGAGCGCCAGTTCGCGGAGCGGCGCCGGCGGGAGAAGCACCACGGGCTGCGCCGGCCGGAGTGGGCCTGGGGCGGGAGCGGGGACGCGGTGGTGCGGTGCGCGGATCCCGGGGTCCGGCCGGAGGGGGCGCTGGGCGAGGTGCTGCGCAGGCTGGTGCGGGCACTGGAGTCGGGGCCGGGAACGGCGTGTCCGGTGTGCGGGGACACCGAGCTGCACTGGCCGGAGGTGGCTCCGGTCGGCCCCTGGGCGGGGGCGCTGGCCTGGGACGGGCCGGTGTGCGCGGGCTGCGGGATCGTGGTGCCCAGACCGGCCCTGGTGGACACCCCCTCGGTGGGAGCCGCGTGAGACCACCGCCGCCGGTGCCGGTGTCTTTTCCGGTGCCGCTTCCGTTGTCGTTTCCGGTGTCGTTGAACGGCTCGCGGAGCGCCGCGGACGGCCCGGCCGTGCCGATGTCGCCGCAGGCACTGGCGCAATCGGCGCTCGCGGCCGTCGGCGCCGGGGCCGGAGAGGTGCTGGTGCATCCGCGGACGCCGTGCGGACGGGAGAGCCTCTCGCCGCGGGTGGTCGGACCGGTGTTGGAGGTGCTGCGGCGTACGGGGGTCGGCGTAGCGCTGTCGGTGCCGGTGTCGATCGTGGCCGAGCCCGATCCCGCGGGGCGGCTGGAGCGGGTGGCTTCGTGGACCGTGCTGCCGGACCGGGCGGTGGTGCACTTCGGGCAGCCGGGCGCCGCGGAGCTGGCGCAGGCCCTGCTGGCGCGGGGGGTCGCGGTGGACGCGGTGGTGGCGCTGGGCGGCGCGGCCGGGCCGGAGCCGCTGGCCGCGTTCCTGGCCTGGCCGGTGCGTGAGCCCGGGCGGGTCCGGCTCTCGGCCGAGCTGGCGGCGGCCGATCCGGCCCTGGTCGCGGGGCTGCGCGCGCTGCCGCCGGTACCGGTGCTGCTGTACGGGCGGGACGCGGCCGCCTGGCCGGTGCTGCGGCTGGCCGCGCGGTGCGGCACAGGCGTGCGGACCGGCGTGGGCGATGTGACGCACCTGCCCGACGGGCGGCCGGCCCGGTCGAATGCCGAACTGGTGACGGCGGCCCGGGAAGTGGTGGCGCGGGCGGCGGCGGCGCGGGAAGTGGCGGCCCGGGCGGCGGTTACAGCCGCGAGCCGGTGAGCCGCTCGCCGAAGGCGTCGTCCGGGTTGGACAGCGCGCAGGTCTCCATCGACAGGCAGCCGCAGCCGATGCAGTCCGTCAGATGGTCGCGCAGACGGCCGAGGCGGGTGATGCGTTCGTCGAGTTCGGCGCGCCAGGCCTCGGAGAGACGGGCCCAGTCCTCGCGGTTGGGGGTGCGCTCCTCGGGGAGCTGGGCCAGCGCCTCGCGAATGCTGGCCAGCGGGATGCCCACGCGCTGGGCGGCGCGTACGAAGGCCACCCGGCGCAGCGCGTCGCGCGTGTAGCGGCGCTGGTTGCCGGAGGTGCGGCGGCTGCTGATCAGGCCCTTGGCCTCGTAGAAGTGGAGCGCCGAGACGGCCGCGCCGCTACGGGCGGACAGCTGACCGACGGTGAGCTCGTGGATTTTCTCGGGAATCTGCGGCACCCGGTCGAGCGTAGTCGGAGGTCCGTTGACATACGCATACACCCCCCAGCATGCTGAGCAAGCGCTTATTCGTCCGTCAGTCGTCCGCGAGAGACAGGAACAGGGCATGGCCGAGCCGAGGGTCTTCACGTCCGCCGAGGAGCTGCACGCCGAGATCGGCGAACCGCTCGGCCCCAGCGAGTGGCTGGAGGTGGACCAGAAGCGGATCGACCTCTTCGCGGACGCCACCGGCGATCACCAGTGGATCCATGTGGACCCGGAGCGCGCGGCGGGCGGACCCTTCGGTTCCACCATCGCGCACGGCTATCTGACGCTGTCGCTGCTGCCCAGCCTGGTGCCGCAGATCATGCGGGTCGAGGGCATGCGGATGGGTCTCAACTACGGGACGAACAAGGTCCGTTTCCCGGCTCCGGTGCCGGTCGGCTCACGGCTGCGCGCCGTCGCCGTGATCACGGAGGTCGCGGAGGCGGGCGGGGGCGTACAGGTCACGGCCACCGTCACGGTCGAGCGCGAGGGCGGCGACAAGCCGGTGTGCGTGGCGGAGTCGGTGTCGCGCTACTACTTCTGAGGGCCCGGCCGCGCGGCGACCATGCGGAGCACGAGGTCGGCGTAGAGCCCGCCGACCTCGTCGGGCGTGCGCTGCCCGGCCGTGTTGAACCAGCGGGCCACGTCGATGCACAGCGACAGCACGGCGAGGGTGGTGCCCGGCACGTCGGGGACGTCGAACTCCCCGGCGGCCACCCCGTCGGCGATGATGCGGCGCACGGCCGCGTCGCTCTGCCGGCGCAGCGCCACGATCTCGGAGCGGTGCTCCGGAGCGAGAGCGTCGAGCTCGTACTGGACCACGCGCGCGGTGGTGTGGTGCGCCGCGTGCCAGCGCACGAAGGACCGCACGGCGGCATCGAGCCGGTCGGCGGCGCTGCCGGGGCCGTCGGCGGCGGTGGTCAGGATCTCCAGCGCTTTGTCGTGGCCGATCCGGCTGATCCGCTGGAGCAGCTCTTCCTTGGTCTTGTAGTGGATGTAGAGCGCGGCCGGGCTCATACCGGCACGGCCCGCGATGTCACGTGTGGTGGTGGCGTGGTACCCGCGCTCGGCGAAGGCGTTGACGGCGGCGACGAGCAGCCGCCGAGCGGCGTCGGGGGTGACCTCGGACCACGGCCGGTAGCCGTCGACCGTTTCCTCCGCGCTGCCCATCGCTCACTCACCCTTCACCGTGTGGAAGTGAACACCCTACCGGAGGGTGAGCAAGCGCTTAGCGATGTCGGGCCGGCCGGGCCCGGCGGGCCGGCTATTTCGGCGCGAAGGGGTCGTACTCGGCCATGATCTTCTCCATCCTGGCCTGATCCACCCGGCTGACGATCTGCGTGACCTCCTGGCGGTCGCGGATCACCTTGGCGAGGGTGAACGCCGAGGTGGTCAGGTAGAGCACCGCGATGCCGAGGAAGGCCCGGACCCAGCCGTTCGCCTCCAGGTTGTAGATCCCCACGGCCACGGCGCCGATGGCGATGCCGAAGGAGGCGACGGCCTGGCCGTAGTACGCCCCCGTGCTCTGCTGCTTGACCGGTGTCTCGTTCATGGGTCGAGCATCGGGCGGACGGCGGGAGGGCACATCCGCACGCGTACTCATACGGGTACTCAGAAGGCGGAAACCCCGGTGCGGGCGCGGCCGATGAGCAGCTTCTGGATCTGGCTCGTGCCCTCGTACAGGGTCATCACGCGGGCGTCGCGCAGCAGTTTGCCCGCCGGGTACTCGTCGATGTAGCCGTACCCTCCGTGTACCTGGAGTGCGTTGCTCGCGGCGCGCACGGCGGCCTCGGAGGCGAAGAGCTTGGCGGTGGAGGACTCGGTGGCGAAGGGCTGCCCGCGGTCGATGAGGTCGGCCACCCGCCAGGTCAGCAGGCGGGCGGCGTCCACGTCGACCGAGATGTCGGCGATGAGCTCCTGCACCAGCTGGTGGTGGGCTATGGGCCGGCCGAACTGCTCGCGCTGGGCCGCGTACGAGACGGCCGCGTCCAGGGCCGCCTGCGCGATGCCGACACAGCCGGCGGCGACCGACATCCGGCCCTTGGCGAGGGCGGACATGGCGACCGAGAAGCCCTTGCCCTCGGGGCCGAGCATCGCGGAGGCGGGCACGCGGACGCCGTCGAGGACGAGCTCGGCGGTGGCCTGGCCGCGCAGGCCGAGTTTGCCGTGGATCTCGCGGCGGGTCAGGCCGGGGGTGTCGGTGGGGACGAGGAAGGCGGAGACCCCTCGATGGCCGGGCTCGTCGTTGGTGCGGGCGAAGAGCAGCACCACGTCGGCCCAGGTGCCGTTGGTGATGAACATCTTGCTGCCGTCGAGGACGTACGCGTCACCCGTGCGCACGGCGCGGGTGGTGAGGCTGCCCGCGTCGGAGCCGGTGCCGGGCTCGGTCAGGCCGAAGCAGCCGAGCGCGTCGCCGGAGCACAGGCGGGGCAGCCAGGCGCGCTTGTGCTCCTCGGTGCCCCAGGCGGCGATGGTCTTGGCGACCAGACCGAGGGAGACGGAGACGATCCCGCGCACGGCGGAGTCGCCGCGTCCGAGTTCCTCGGTGACCAGCACGTAGGCGAGGTGGTCACCGCCGGAGCCGCCGTACTCCTCGGGAACGGTCAGGCCGAGGAAGCCGAGCGCGCCCAGCTTCTTCACGATGGCCCGGTCCACGCTCTCGGCGCGGTCCCACGCGGCCGCGTACGGGACGACCTCGCGCTCGGTGAACTCGCGGGCGAGCCTGCGGACGGCGGTCTGCTCCTCGCTCAGCTCCAGATTCACCGGGCACCTCCGGGCGGGATCGGCGCCTTTAACTAGCACCGGTAGTTTATCGCGGGCAGGCCCTACTATGTGGCGCATGGCCAGACCGCGCAAGCCCCTCCTCAGCCGGGACCGCATCATCGAGGCGGCCGGCGCCCTGGTGGACGCGGAGGGGCTGGAGGCGGTGTCGACGCGGCGGCTGGCGGCCGCGCTCGGGGTCAGCGGGCCCTCGCTCTACAACCATTTCCGCACCAAGGACGAGATCCTGGACGCGGTGGCGGACGCGGTGAGCGCGCGGGTGGACCTGTCGATGTTCGACGGCGGCCAGGACTGGCGGGCGGCGCTCCACGCGTGGGCGCACTCCTACCGGGACGCCCTGGCGGACCACCCGAACATCGTGCCGGTACTGGCGCGCGGGCCGGGCCGCCGGCCGGCCGGGCTGCGGCTGGCGGACGCGGTGTTCGGGGCGATGACGGCGGCGGGCTGGCCGGCGGCGCACGCGACCCGGATCGGCGCGCTGATGCGGTACTTCATCCTGGGCTCGGCGGTGGCCTCCTTCGCCGGGGGGTTCGTGGACGACCGCACGGCGTACGACCCGTCGGACTACCCGCACCTGGGCCAGGCCCACCTGCTGGCGGAGCGTGGGCGCGAGGTGGACGAGGGCGCCTTCGAGACGGGCCTGGCCGCGCTGCTGGACGGACTGGCCCTCCAGTACGAGGCGTTGCAGGAAACGGCCTGACACAGGAGGACACCGGCGTGGTCACGGCGGTGCGGGCCCGCGTGCCGCTCGACGACCCGCGGGGCGAGGAGGCGTTGGACCCGGCTAGAAAACGATGAGGGAGCGGCCGCCCTTGCCCGCCAGCATGGCGTCGAAGGCGGCCGGAATCCCGTCGAGGGTGATGCGGTCGGTGACCAGGGCACCGAGGTCGAGGCGGCCCGCGCGGACGTGCTCGGCGATCACCGGGAGGTCGCGGGCCGGGTCGCTGTTGCCGTAGACGCAGCCGGTGAGGGTGCGGGCGAAGTGGAAGATCTCCATGGAGTGGAAGGTCACCCGCTGTTCCTTGCCGCCGATGCCGACGACCGTGGTGCGGCCGCCGCGCCGGGTCGACTCCCAGGCGCCCCGGATGGTCTCGGCGCGGCCGACACACTCGACGGCGACGTCGGCTCCTTGACCGCCGGTCAGTGCGCGGATCTGCTGGGCGGTGGTGTCGGAGGCCAGCACGAACTCGGTGGCTCCGGCCGCACGGGCCAGTTCCTCCTTGGCCGGGGACACGTCGACGGCGATGACCGGGCCGGCCTGCGCGATCCGTGCGGCCTGGAGGGCCACCAGGCCGACCCCGCCGACCCCGAAGACGGCCACCGACTCGCCCGGACGGACCTGGGCGCTGTGGTGGACGGCCCCGTAGCCGGTGAGGACGGCGCAGCCGAGGAGGGCGGCCTCGGCGAGCGGGATCCCGGCGGGGGCGGGCAGCACGCAGTTGGCCGCGACGAGGGTCTCCTCGGCGAAGGCGGCCACATTCAGCCCGGGGTGCAGTGGGGTGCCCTGCGCGTCGTGCGCGTAGACGGCCCCGACCCCGGTGAGCGCCGTGGCGCAGAGCCAGACCTCACCGATCGTGCAGTGGTGGCACTCTCCGCAGGACGGGGCCCAGTTGAGCACCACGCCGTCGCCGGGGGCGACGTGGGTGACGCCCTCCCCCACCGCGAGGACCGTGCCCGCGCCCTCGTGGCCGAGGACGGCGGGCACGGGAACCCGCATGGTGCCGTTGCTGAGGGAGAGGTCGGAGTGGCACACGCCGGCTGCGGCGAGCCGCACCCGGACCTGCCCGGGGCCGGGATCCGGCAGCACGATGTCCCGTATCTCCAGCGGGGCTCCGACGGCGGGCAGGACAGCGGCGCGGACCATGGTCGTCATCTCGTCTTTCCGGTACGGGGCGGGTGCGGCAGATCGGGCGGGTAAGGCGGGCCGGGCGGGTACGGCGGGTCGGGCGGAGGGATCAGAACTGCAGGGACTTGGTCTGGAGGTACTCCGCCAGACCGTGCGCGCCCAGCTCGCGGCCGACGCCCGACTGCTTGTAGCCGCCGAAGGGCGCGAGCACGTTGAAGCGGCCGCCGTTGATGTCCACCTGCCCGGTGTCCATCCGGCGCGCGAAGGCCACGGCCGTCGCGTCGTCGGCGGCCCAGACGGCGCCGCCCAAGCCGTAGACGGTGCCGTTGGCGATGCTGAGAGCCTCCTCCTCGTCCTCGTAGCGGAGGATCGACAGCACCGGGCCGAAGATCTCCTCCTGCGCGATGGTCATGTCGGGCGTGACGTCGGCGAACACCGTCGGCGCCACGAAGTACCCCTGCTCCAGCGGTGCGTCGGGCCCGCCGGCGACGAGGCGCGCGCCTTCCTCCAGGCCCTTGGTGATGAAGCCGCGGACGCGCTCGTGCTGCTTGGCGTTGACGACCGGGCCGACGCGGACACCGGCCTCGCGGGGGTCGCCGGTGGGGTAGTCGGCGACGGCGGCGGCCGCGAGCGAGACGGCCTCCTCGTAGTGGTCCCGGTGGACGAGCATGCGGGTCAGCGCGTTGCAGCTCTGGCCGCTGTTGTTCATGACGTGCCCGACGCCTGCCGCGACGGCCTTGACCAGGTCGGCCCCGGGCAGGATGACATTGGCCGATTTGCCGCCCAGTTCGAGCGCGACCCGCTTGACGGCGGCGCCGGCCGTGGCGCCGATCTGCTTGCCGACCGCGGTCGAGCCGGTGAAGGAGACGAGGTCGACTCCCTCGTGCGCGGCGAGGGCCTGGCCGGCGACCGGACCGGTACCGGTCACCAGGTTGAAGACTCCGGCCGGGATGCCCGCCTCGTGCACGGCTTCGGCGAAGAGCTGTGCGGTCAGCGGGGTGTCCTCGGCCGGCTTGAGGACGAGGGTGCAGCCGGCGGCGAGAGCGGGCGCCACCTTTGCAACGACCTGGTGCAGCGGATAGTTCCAGGGCGTGATGGCCGCGACCACCCCGATCGGCTCCAGCAGCACGGTGGAGTTCCCGACCCGCTCCTCGAAGGCGTACGAGGAGGCGAGTTCGGCGTAGGAGGCGGCCACGGCGATCGGCGCTCCGACGTGGACCGCCTTCGAGAAACCGAGCGGGGACCCGAGCTCGGCGGTGATGGTCTCGGTCAGCTCGCCCGTGTGGGCCAGCAGTGCGTCGCGGAGCGCGCCGATCATGGCGGCCCGCTCGGCCGGGGCCGTGGCCGCCCAGCCGGGGAGGGCCGCGCGGGCCGCGCGTACGGCCGCGTCCACGTCCTCTTCGGTGCCGGCCGGGACCTGGGCGATGACCTGGCCGTCGGCCGGGTTCACGACCTCTATCAGATCGCTGCCGGCGGCGGGCCGCCACGCGCCGCCGATGTACATCCCGTCGTGGGCCTTCATGGCATTCCTCCCGAGCACGCACGAGCGCGTAGATCCGACCTCGCGAACACCCTACAAACTAGCGTCGGTAGTTTTTGCCGGCCAGGGGGCACCGGATTTCAGATGATGCCGAAAAGCATCCCCGCCGCGAGGACCACGAGCGAGGTCAGAGCCGCCCATTTCACGGTGAATCGGGTGTGGTCGCCGAACTCGACCTTGGCCATGCCGACGAGGACGTAGACGGCCGGAACCAGTGGGCTCGACATGTGCAGGGCCTGGCCGACGAGCGAGGCACGGGCGATCTCGAGCGGGGAGACCCCATGGGCGGCGCCGGCCTCGGCCAGCACGGGCAGGACGCCGAAGTAGAAGCCGTCGTTGGACATGAAGTAGGTGAGCGGCAGGCTGAGCAGGCCGGTGACCAGTGCCATGTGCGGGCCCATGCCCTCGGGGATGGCGCCGACGAGCCAGTCGGCCATGTGCTTGACCATGCCGGTGCCGGTGAGGACTCCGGTGAAGACGGCCGCGGCGAAGACCATGCCGGCGACGTTCAGGACGTTGTCGGCGTGGGCGGCGATCCGGGCCTTCTGGTCGGGCATGTGCGGGAAGTTGACGGTGAGGGCGAGGGCGGCGCCGAGCAGGAACAGCACCGGGATGGGCAGCAGCTCCATGATCATGGCGGTGAGAAGGGCCACGGTGAGGCCGGCGTTGAACCAGTAGAGACGGGGCCGCAGGGTGGGGCGGTCGGGGTCCAGGCCCTGGAAACCGTCCTCGGGAGCGGGGGCGGAACCGGTCCCGTGCGGGGCGCCGGCGGCCGGACCTGCGGCGGAGGCCTTGGAACCCGCGGAAGCGGTGGCTCCGGCGGACCCCTCGACGGACGTGGACGTCGTCCCGGCGACGGCAGCGACAGCCTCGACGGCCGCAGCGGACGTGCCGGGCGCGGCCGGGACCAGCTCCGCCTCGGCGGCCACCGGCGCCGCCTGACCGGGCAGCACCAGCGTGCCGACCCGTCGGCGCTCCTTCACCCCGAGGACGTACGCCAGGACGAACACGAACAGCAGGCCCACCGCGAGCGCCGGGATCATCGGGACGAAGATGTCGGCGGCGTCGAGCTTGAGTGCGGTGGCGGCGCGCGCGGTCGGACCGCCCCAGGGCAGGGTGTTCATGACGCCGTTGGCCGTGGCCGCGACGCCCGTCATCACCACCAGGCTCAGGCCGAGCCGCTTGTAGAGGGGGTACATGGCCGAGACCGTGATCATGAAGGTGGTCGATCCGTCGCCGTCGAGCGACACGATCGCGGCGAGGACGGCGGTGCCGACCACCACCCGCATCGGGTCCGCCTTGCAGAAGCGCAGGATGCCGCGGACGATCGGGTCGAACAGGCCGACGTCGATCATCACGCCGAAGTAGACGATGGCGAACATCAGCATGGCGGCGGTCGGGGCGAGCTTGCCGACGCCTTCGATGACGTAGTCGCCGAGGTGCGCACCCTTCCCTGCGAACACGCAGAAGAGTGCGGGGATGAGGACGAGCGCCGCGATGGGCGACATTTTCTTCATCATGATCAGGACCAGGAATGTCGCGATCATGGCGAAGCCGAGGAAGGTCAGCATGGGGGGAAGGTAGGTGCCCCCTCGGTACGCCAACAAGACGTCTGCGCGTGAGCAATACGAGCAAAACCCCAGCTCAGGGCAGTGGTGTGAGTTCGACGGGGAAGCCGTTGAGCACCGCCGTGCCGGACAGCCGGTCCATGCGGGTGCCGTCGAGCAGCTGGTTGACGTTCGCGCCGGGCGTCGCGGCGGCCACCGACAGCCGCGAGCCGGCCCGGTCGTGACCCCAGCCGTGCGGAAGGCTCACCACGCCGCTGCGGATGGCGTCGGTGACCTCGACGGGCACCTCCAGGCTCCCGCCGTCGGCGGTGATCCTGGCCTGCCCTCCGTCGACGAGGCCGAGCCGGTCCGCGTCCTGCGGATGGACCTGAAGGGTGCAGCGGTTGGAACCTCCGGTGAGGGCAGGGACGTTGTGCAACCAGCTGTTGTTGGACCGCAGATGGCGGCGGCCCACGAGCACCAGGGCGGCGGGGCGGTCGGCGAGCGCCGCACGCAGCCTGGGGAGCTCGGCCGCGATCTGGTCCGGGAGCAGCTCGATCCTGCCGCTGCGGGTCTTCAGCACGCCCGGGAGCCGGGGCTGCAGCGGGCCGAGGTCGATGCCGTGCGGCGCCTGCCGCAGATCGTCGAGCGTCAGGCCGTACGGGCCGGTGCGCAGCATCAGGTCGAGGCGCCGCTCGGGCCCGGTGCGGCCGGTCAGCCGCCGGGACAGCTCCTGCGGGTCGCCGCCGTGGAGCGGTGAGTGGGGATCGGTGACGGCCCGGGCCAGGCTGTCGGCGATGACGCGCTCGTCGACGGCCTCCGGCGGCGCTCCGTGCAGTCCGGAGACCGCGAGGATCAGGCGCGCGTGGATCTCGCACTCGTCCATGCGCCCGTCCGCCGGCGGGAGAGCGGCGGGCGAATAGCGGGCCTGGTTGCGCACGGCGAACCCGTTGAACGCGAAGTCGAAGTGCGCACTCTGCGAGGGCGGCGGCGGTGGCAGGACGACGTGGGCGTGGCGCGAGGTCTCGTTCAGGTAGGGGTCGACCGAGACCATGAAGTCCAGCCCGGCCAGCGCCCGGTCCAGCCGGTCGCCGTCGGGTGCGGACAGGACCGGGTTGGCGGCGATGGCCAGCAGGACCCGGATCCGCCCGTCACCCGGGGTCTCGATCTCCTCCGCGAGGGCGGCCATGGGCAGCTCGCCCTTGACCTCGGGATGGCCGGCGACCCGGCTCGACCAGCGGCCGAGGGCGAATCCCTTGCCCGGTCCCGGGGGGCGGCCGGCGGGGGCCGTCGCGGACAGCGGGAAGAGGGCTCCGCCCGGCCGGTCGAGGTTGCCGGTGAGGATGTTCAGGACGTCGACCAGCCAGCTCGCGAGCGTGCCGAACTCGACGGTGCAGCTGCCGATCCGGGCGTAGACGGCGGCGGTGGGCGCGGCCGCGAGCTCGCGGGCGAGGGTGCGGATCTCGGCAGCGGTGAGGTCGCATGCGGGTGCGACGGCCTCAGGAGTGAAACTCCCGAGCGCTGCGCCGAGTTCCCCGATGCCGTCGCAGTGTTCCTCCAGCGCTCCGGGGGCGGTGAGCTTCTCCTCGATCAGGGTGTGCGCGAGGGCGGCGAGCAGCAGCGCGTCGCTGCCCGGGCGCGGCGCGAGGTGGCGGTCGGCGAGTGCGGCGGTGCGCGTACGGCGCGGGTCGACGACGACCAGGGTGCCGCCGCGGGCGCGCAGGGCCTTGAGCCGGCCCGGGAAGTCGGGGGCGGTGCACAGGGAGCCGTTGGACTCGACCGGGTTCGCGCCCAGGAGCAGGAGGAAGTCGGTCCGGTCGAGGTCGGGGACCGGGATGGCGAAGGGGTCGCCGAAGAGCAGCCCGCTGGACACGTGCTTGGGCATCTGGTCGAGGGTGCTGGCGGTGAACAGGTTGCGGGTGCCGAGGCTCTTGAGGAGCAGGGGCGGGTAGAGGGCGCCGGCCATGGTGTGGACGTTCGGGTTGCCGAGTACGACCCCGGCCGACTGGGCCCCGTACTCCTGGACCAGGGCGGGGACGGCGGCCGCGATGGCCTCGAAGGCCTCCTCCCAGGTGGCCTCCCGCAACCGGCCGTCGCGGCGGACGAGGGGACCCCGCAACCGGTCGGGGTCGGAGTCGAGCGCTCCGAACGCAGCCCCCTTGGGGCAGATGAAGCCGCGGCTGAAGACGTCCTCGCGGTCGCCGCGGGCTCCGGTGACCGCCCCGTTCGCGAGGGTCAGGGTGAGACCGCAGGTGGCTTCGCAGAGCGGGCAGATACGCAGGGCTGTGCGGGACATGGGCCCTCCAGGGGCGGCGGTCTGCGGCACGGGCACGGGTACGGGCACGCGGAGTGCGTCGAGCATACCGACCGGTACGCATGGAGGGGAGGGGTGTGCGGGACCGAGTGGTTACGGGTGACGGCCGGCACTTCCCCCGGGCCGGACAGAGACAGCGGCAACGGAGCCGGAACCGGGGCCGGGGCCGGGGCCGGAAGGGGTCAGTCCAGCACGCGGGCCAGGTACGCGTGCATCATCGCCCGGGTCTCGGCGACGATGCCGGGATCCCCGGCCGGGTCGGCCCGGAAGGCGAGTTGTATCAGCGCGTCGGTGGCCTCGACCGCGACGAGGACGGCCCGCTCCAGGGTGGCGTCCGGGGTCAGGGCGAGATGGGCGGAGAGCAGCTCCGTCAGCCGGTCGGCGACCTGATGGTTGGGATCCGCCTCAGGCCCCTCGGCCGGAGGCGCGGGCACGCCGAAGTCGACGAGCGCGAAGCCGGGAACGCTGCGCTTCATGGCCAGGTACTCGTCCAGTACCGCGTCCACGACGGGCCGCCAGTGGGTGGCCGGGAGGTCGGCGAGCCGGTCCGCGATGCCGTCGACATAGCGGTCCAGGTTGCGGTGGGCGAGGGCGATGGCCATGGCCCGCTTGTTGCCGAAGAAACGGTAGACGGAACCGATCGGCACGCCGGCACGCTGGGCCACGGCGCGGGTGCTGAGGTTGTCGTACCCGGTCTCGTCCAGCAGCTCGGCGCAGGCGTCGAGGATCCGGGCGAGCCGGTCGGCGCTGCGCTGCTGGACGGGCGTTCGGCGCAGGGAGTGGGCGGGAGGCACGGGGTCCATCATGCCGCTCCTCGCTTCTCGGTTCCGTGGGGGGATCAGTTCAGCAGAAGGCTGAGCCCTCCGACGGTGTAAGTGATCATCAGCACCAGCAGCGGCAGTTGTCCGGCCACCGCCTTCGCGGGCGGGAAAAGTCGCACGGACCGGTCGTGGGCCGCGACGACGCCGAGGACGTGACCGGTGACGACGGCGACGACCTGGAGGGCGGCGAGGCCGCCGGGACCGAGCGGCGGCACGGGTTCGGGGGCGTTGTCAGTGCCGAGTGCCATGCTTACTGTGCGTGGCCCTTCGACTACCAGGAGGGAGAAGTAGTGGGCGGTGAGATAGCCGAGCGCGATCGGTACGAGTGAGTGCGCGAAGGCGGTCAACGGGCCGGGGTGCGGGCCGCTGACGAGGCGGGTGGCGGCGGCGCAGAGGCAGTAGAGGGCGGCGACGAGGGCGATGGAACCGAGCAGTCCGAGTGTGGCCGTGGGGATGCGGCCGAGGGGGGAGGTCTGTATGGCGTTGATCCACGAGGGGTTGTCGGAGAAGCCGTCGTAGGCGGTGGAGCCGAGCAGGACGCAGACGGTGGCGACGAGTCCGGGCCGCTCGGGTGTCGCGTCGAGTCCGTGGAAGGGGTTACGGAGAACCAGGCGGCCGTCGCTGCGACGGCCGAGGGGGGCGAGCCGCGCGAGGAGGGCGGAGTACGCCTCGAAGGCGTCGCCGTCGTCGAACCAGCGCTCGCCGAAGCGGGCGGCGAGCAGGAGTTGGGCGGTGGCGTAGGCGGTGACGGCGACCAGGAGGGTGGTGGTGGATGCGGGATCAGGAGCGACGAGTTCGAGCCAGGTGAAACCGAACAGTCCGGCGGCGGCGGGCCACTGACCGAGCCGGGCGGGAAGGGGGCGGCCGGAGCCGCGGCGGGGCAGGGCGCGGGAGAGCAGGCGGTGCAGGGTGCGGAGCGGGTTGAGCAGGCGCCAGACGGGGCCGAGGAGGAGGGAGGCGGGCACGAGTCCGACCCAGAGGAGGACGTAGACGGCGCCGGGAGCGGGGTTGAGCGCGGGGTCGTCGGGACCGAGGAGGAGGTGGAGCAGGACGGCCGCCGCGGCGGCGAGACCCAGTCCGCGCAGGACGGTTCGGGTGGTGGGCGCGTCCGCCACCCGCTGGAGGGCGGCGGGCAGGGCGAGGCCCGAGCGCGCTCCGCGGAAGCGGGAGGTGGACCAGAGCAGGCCGAGTGCGAGAAAGGAGACGAACAGCGCGGCGAAGGCGCCGGCGAAGGCGTAGAAGGGAGAGATCGGCAGATCGTGCTGGGACCCGATCCCGTGCGCGAGCGAGGTGAGCGGATCGGCCGGGTGAAGGACCACGCCCTGGCCGTGGGCCCCCTCGCCGGCGCTTGGGGCGAGATCCGGCCCGAGCGGGCTCACCGTCTCCCCGCCCTGGGCGACGTCCCGTCGGCGACACGACCCCGCCGCCCGGCCTTCGGCCCGGGTCCGGGCGGCCGGGGCGGGACGCCGCCCGCGAACGCGGGCGGGACACCAGGCCGTGCGGGCCGGGGCGCGGTCCCAGTCCCAGGACCCGGTACGGGTCCGGGTCCAGGGCCCGGTACGGGTCCAGGGCCCGGTACGGGTCCAAGGCCCGGTACGGGTCCAAGGCCCGGTACGGGTCCAAGGCCCGGTACGGGTCCAAGGCCCGGTACGGGTCCAAGGCCCGGTACGGGTCCAAGGCCCGGTACGGGTCCAAGGCCCGGTACGGGTCCAAGGCCCGGTACGGGTCCAAGGCCCGGTACGGGTCCAAGGCCCGGTACGGGTCCAAGGCCCGGTACGGGTCCAAGGCCCGGTACGGGTCCAGGGCCCGGTACGGGTCCAAGGCCCGGTACGGGTCCAGGGCCCGGTACGGGTCCAGGGCCAAACGCAGGGCCCTGTACGGGCACAGGACCCGGTACGGGCACAGGACCCGGTGTCGGCTGGGCTGCGGGCCGAGGCGTCAGCCCGGGCTCAGCTGTGAGCAGGGGGCTGGGTTCGGGGCGGGGTGGGGTCATCGGACGAGGAGTTGGGTCAGGACGAGGCTGGACTCGTGGGTCTCGACCTCGAAGAGGCCCGTGCGGTCGGCCGTCAGGATCAGGGTGGCCTCCTGGCCTGCAGGCAGGGCGAGTTCCTTGTCGTAGCCGTGGACGTGCAGGGTGTCCGCGCGGTCGCTCGTGACGCGCAGGGCCACGCGTTCTCCGCGCCGCAGCTCGGTGCGGGCGGGGGCCGGGCTGACCTTGCCGTCCCGGACGGTGATGGCGACCGTGCGGTCGGCCTGCTCCGGCTCCGGGGTCCGGCCCGGCGGCGGGGTGTCCCCGTGGCTGTGGCCGCCCGGCCCGCCCGGGGCGGTGGCGGTGAGCTGGGCCGTGCCCTCGACCGGCTTGCCCGAGACCGCCCAGGCGGTGTGGTCGTCGGCGTAGAGGCGGACGGTCAGGGTGTGCGCGCCCTCGGGGACCTGCGCCGCCGGCAGGTGGAACCAGGGGCCGTACAGCCGGGCCAGCTTGCGGCCGTCGAGCTCCAGGTGGGCGTGGCCCGCGCCCGGGAGGGCGGCGCCGCCGGTGCTGTCCGGGGTGAAGCGGTAGTTCGTCGCGGCCAGTTGGAGGTTCCAGCCGTCCTCCGAGTCCGGGCGGACGGTCAGCCGGACCTCCGGCGCACCCTGGGCCGGGACCTCGCGGAGCCGGTGGCCGGTGGCGTCGGTGGCCGTGAGCAGGGTGCCCACGCCGCCGGAGGCCTGCTCGTGGCTGGTGCCGGGCTTGTGGTGGGTGGTGGCCCGCCCGCCGCAGCCCGTCGCCGCGCCGCCCGCGAGCAGCAGGGCGAGGGCGAGCAGGGCCGTGGCGCGGGCGGTCCGGCGGAGCCTGCGCGCCGCGCGGGGCGGCGTACCGCAGGCGTCGCACCGGTTGTCGTCGTCGGGCCGGTCGGTCACGGCTGGCCTCCTGTGGTCGGGGCGGCGTGGGCGGGGGTCACGGCGCGGGGTCCGGGGTCGTCGGGGTCACCTGGGTCGCCGGGGGCTCGGGGGCGGCCGCGCTCAGCGCCGGTGCGGGGTCGGAGGGGACCGGGGCGCGGTCGCCCGCAGGGTCGCCGCCCGGGCCGGACGGGCGGGCCGGGGTGCCCGGGCGGGCCGAGGCCACCACCGCCCACAGGACCCAGATCACGGCGACCAGGGCGCGTACCCAGGCGGGGCTCAGAGGGGTCCAGGGGATCATCAGGACGGCCTTGTCGAAGGCGTCCAGCAGGGTGAGCCCGGCCAGCAGCAGGGTCAGGCGGGCCAGCCAGGGGCGGGTGGGGCGCAGGACCAGGCCGGCGCCCGTCCACCACAGGCCGAGCAGGAGGAGGGCGAGTGCCGGGACGAAGGTGGCGGTCAGGGGCATGGTGGAGCCCGCCACGTCCAGGACCAGACCCGCCAGCCCGGCCAGCGTGGCGGCCGTGCCCAGCCGGGAGCCGCGCAGGCGGCGCCACCACAGGACGCTGCCGACGAGCAGCAGCACCGCGGCCACGGCCAGCGCGAGCTGGGTCTCCACCCGCTCCAGTCCGCGCGCGCCGTACCAGTCGCAGCCGGACGGGAGTTTGCGCGCCTGGACGTTGTAGTCCGCGCAGACGAGGAGTTGGGCCAGCTTGACCGGTTCGCCGACCAGGCGGGCGGACGCCCCCGAGACCTCGCCCCGGCGGTCGCCGCACTGCGGGACCGCGCCGGGGGTGGAGCCGTCGGGTCCGTCCTGCCAGCAGTTGGCGCGCCCCTGGCCGTCCCACCACACGTCCATGCCGTTGGGGTGGGCGGCGCCGGACTTGTCCTTGCCCATGACGTTCCCGGCGTACCGGTTGTGGTGGGAGGTGTCGGTCTGCTTCGACCACGCCTCCTCACCGCGGATGAAGGCGGGGACCGCGCTGAGGAAGAAGCCCGCGCGCCGGTGCCCGTACACCCAGTTGTTCTCGTAGAGGTTCCAGTTGCCGCCCGCGGTGATGATGCCGGTGCCCGGCGGCATGGAGATCTGCGGGCAGACCACGCCCCGCTCGTAGCCGCGTTCGATCGGCGGTTTGGCGCAGGTGCCGTCGGCGACGAACCCGTAGTAGTCCTGGTTGTTGTCGTGGATCAGGTTCCGCTCGAACTTGGCGTGGTTCTGAGGGAGTCCGGGGTGGCCGGGGAAGGCGCTGTCCATCGAGGCGCCGCCCATGTTCTGGTCGAACTCGTTGTCGTGCACCCACACCGAGTCGCCCGCGGTGCCGGAGTAGCCGACCATGTTGTGGTGGCTGCGGCAGCCGGTGATCTCGATGGAGTACCGGGGGACCTCGTAGCCGCGGCCGTCGTTGATGTTCGAGGCGCTGCCCGGGTAGATGCCGGAGTCGCCGTTCCCGTAGGACTCGCAGTTCTTGTAGAGCCCGTGGTCGCTGGCGAAGGTCAGGAAACCGTACTCGTCGTTCCAGCGGGTCAGCACGTCGTCGATGACGAAGCCGTCGCCCGCGAGCACGTACAGCGAGTTGAAGGTGGTGCGCTGGGCGGTGAAGTTGCGGAAGTAGACGCCGTCGGACCTGTCCGCGCGGATGGCGTTCAGCTTCTGGTACTTGGCGTCGACGACGACGTCGAGCCGTGACGCGCCCGTGCCCTCGATCTGCAGGTTCGTCTTGCCGAGGATGGCGACGAGGTTCTGGTTGTGCCGGCACTGCACCTGCTGCTCGTAGGACAGGATCTGGTACCCGAGCGAGGACTGGGGGGCCTTGAGCGCGGCGCACTCCCCCGTCGGCGCGGGGAGCGAGGGCTCCTCCTCGTACAGGCCGGGGAGGATCGCGATGTTCATCCCGGGCCGGTCGACGGCGTCGACGGCCTCCTGCAGGTGCCGGTAGCCGCTCTTCTCGCACCGCTCGTACAGGGCGAGGTTGCGCTGCCTGAGCTCGTCGGGGAAGGCGGATATCCGGCGTTCGAAGGCGGGCCGGTCGGTTTTGCAGACGATCAGGTCGGGCTCCGCCGTGCGGTACTCGGGTACCGATCCGGAGCCGTCCGGGAGGGTGATCGGGCGCTCCTCGTGTGCGCTGGCGGCGGGCGCCGCGACGAGGAGGGAGAGGAGGGCGAGAAGGGCGGCGAGGAGCGCCGCCGGCACGGCAGGGAACCTGCGGGTCCACGACATGCGCGTGAGAGTAGAGCAATGTTCATCTTTTGGGATCCCCCTCGACCGAATCCGTGTTCCGGCAGCTCCGTCCGCACACCCGTCGCCCCCTACACCATTTCCGGCCTTTCCCGCCGATCTCCGGACCGGGCACGGGCCCGCCGTTGACGTGCGAGCCACGGAATCCTACTGTCGACCATAGGATTCCTTCGACGGAGCGGGAGCAGCACATGAGCGAGCAGGCCAGGAAGACGGCAGAGGCACTGGAGTACCTCACCGGCTTCGGCAACGAGCACAGCTCGGAGGCCGTCCCCGGCGCACTGCCGATCGGCCGGAACTCGCCCCAGCGCGCACCCCTCGGCCTCTACGCCGAGCAGCTCAGCGGCAGCGCCTTCACCGAGCCCCGCACCCACAACCGGCGCTCCTGGCTCTACCGGATCCGCCCGTCGGCCGCGCACCCGCCCTTCACCCGGATCGACAACGGGGCCCTGCGTTCCGCGCCCTTCACCGAGTCCGTGGCGGACCCGAACCGGCTCCGCTGGAACCCGCTGCCCGACCCGGCCCCCGGCACCGACTTCCTCGCCGGCCTGTGGACCCTCGGCGGCAACGGCGACGCCGCCCAGCGCGCCGGCATGGCCATCCACCTCTACGCCGCCAACGCCGACATGACCGACCGGGTGTTCAGCGACTCCGACGGCGAGCTGCTGATCGTTCCCGAGCGCGGCGGACTGCTCCTGCGCACCGAGCTGGGCCTGCTCGCCGCCCGCCCGGGCGACATGGCCCTCATCCCCCGCGGCGTCCGCTTCCGCGTCGAGCTGCTCGACGCCGACGCCCGCGGCTACATCTGCGAGAACTACGGCCAGCCCTTCGAGCTGCCGAACCTGGGCCCGATCGGCGCCAACGGCCTCGCCGCCGCGCGGGACTTCCAGGCCCCCGTCGCCGCGTACGAGGACAGCGAGCGCCCCACCGAGGTGATCAACAAGTTCTGCGGCAACCTCTGGGCCACCACCTACGACCACTCGCCGCTCGACGTGGTCGCCTGGCACGGCAGCCACGTCCCGTACGTGTACGACATGCGCCGCTTCAACGTCCTGGGTTCGATCAGCTACGACCACCCCGACCCGTCGATCTTCACTGTGCTGACCTCGCCCTCCGACACCCCGGGGCTGGCGGGCGTGGACTTCGTGGTCTTCGCCCCGCGCTGGCTGGTCGGCGAGGACACCTTCCGTCCGCCCTACTTCCACCGCAACGTGATGAGCGAGTACATGGGCCTCATCGAGGGGGCCTACGACGCCAAGGCCGAGGGCTTCGTCCCCGGCGGCGGCTCGCTCCACAACATGATGTCCGCGCACGGACCCGACCACGAGACCTTCGAGCGGGCGAGTGCGGCCGAGCTGAAGCCGCAGAAGATCGACGACGGCCTGGCCTTCATGTTCGAGACCCGCTGGCCGATCACCGCCACCGCACAGGCGGCCGGCGCCGATCACCTCCAGCGCGGCTACGACGACGTGTGGCAGGGTCTGCAGCGCCACTTCCGCGCCTGACCTGCACTGCATACGCTGCATGCGCCGTACCGGTACCCGTACCCGTACGCTGCATGCCCCGCACGCCACCCCTGTCCAGCCTTCGGAGATCCACCCGTGACCGCCTTCGCCCCCGACTCGCTGGTACTGAACCGGAAGCTGCCGCTCTGGTACCAGGTGTCGCAGTCACTGCGCGCCTCGATACTGGGGCGCACCCCGGACGCCTCGCTGCGCCTGCCCACCGAGGAGCAGCTGGCCGGACACTACGGGGTGAGCGTGCTGACCATGCGGCAGGCGCTCAAGGAGCTGGAGGGCGAGGGCCTGATCAGCCGGCACCGGCGGCGCGGCACCTTCATCGAGCCGGGCGCGCTGCGCAGCACCCCGGTCCGGCTGCTGGGCTCGGTCGACGCGATCGTGGCCCAGCAGTCGGGCGACCGCACGACGATCCTCGGGCACGGCCGCACGGCCGTGTCCGGGGAGCTGCTGGAGCACTTCCCGGACACGGCCGAGGTGGTCACGTACCGCCGCCTGCGCCACGACCGGGAGAGCGGCGAGCCGACGAACTGGGCGGAGAACGCCGTCCTCCCGGAGTTCGCCGAGGCGGTGGATCTCGCCGATCTCGAACGCTGGCCGATGACGAAGGTCCTGCGGGACGTCGTGGGGGTCCGCATCAGCCGGATCACGGACACGGTGGAGGCCCGGCTGGCCGACCCGGAGACGGCCGAGCTGCTCCAGGTGCCGTTGCTGAGCCCGATCCTGCACTACACGGGCGTCACGTACGACGAGGACGGCCGGGTGGTGGACGTGGCCCGGATCCGCTACCGGGGCGACCGGTTCTCCTTCACCGTGACGGTCGACGCGCACTGACGCCGCTCCTGCGGCGCCCCTGCGACTGCGCGCGACTACTTCTCGTCGTCCTCCCTGGTGCGTTCGCCCTCCGCCTGGGACGGCGTGGTCCGCATCGTCTGGGGGTGCCGCTGCTTGCGCTGGACCTCGTCCATGTCCTCGTCGAGGCGCTCGCCCTCGGCCTGTGACGGGGTCGTGTATTCGTCGTACTGGCTCATGACCGCCTCCTCGGTCGATACCGTACGTATGCGTACATAAGGAGCCTAGCTCTTCGGCCTGGACGTAGCCCGGCCATCGGATCCCGTCGCTACCATCGGCGGCGTGAGCGAAGACGTACCGCTGATCGAGGATCTGATGCCCTGGTCCGTGGGCGGCCTGCGCCTGGGCCGGGACTGGGTGGCCGCACCCGATCCGGCGGCCCTGCGCGCCCGCTGGGCCGCCCTGACCGGCTCCGAAGGCGCCGAGCGGGAGCGGCTGTTCCGCCCGAGCCGCAGCCGCGGGCCCGACGCCGGCGCGGCCGCCCTGCCGGGGCAGCGCTCGGCGGCCACGGCCCGTTTCGCCGACGCCCCGGGCCCCTGCCCCGACCCCGTACGGGTACTCCGCGAGCCCTTCGACGAGCAGTGGCTGCTGCCCGACCAGCGGCTCATCGACGCGGCCCGCCCCGAGCTCTGGCGGGTGCGGGACGAGCACCAGCTGTTCCTCGTCGAAACCCCCGATCCGCTGGTCACCGCGCACCTCCCGGTCGGCCGCCTCGGCCGGATCCGCCCCCTGCACCGGCGCCCCGGCGGCGCCGAGCCGAATCTCGCACCCGGTCTGCTGTCCCTGCTCGGTGCGCGCCACGGCGGCCGGGTCACCCCCGAGGACGTCCTGTGCTGGATCCTCGCGGCGGGCCGCCCGGGCCCGCGCGGGTACGAGGTCCCGCTCGCCACCGGCTCCGAGCAGTGGCGGGCCGGGCTGGAGCTGGGGCACCGGCTGCTGAGCGTGCAGCTGCGCGGCGCGCGCGGCGGTGAGCCGCCGCGGCTGCCCGGCGGGCGCCGGCCGTACGTGCGCTCGGCGGTCGCGGGCTGGCCGCGGGAGCTCGCGTACGACGCCGCGAGCGAGACGCTGAGCCTCGGGAGCGGAACGGTCTCCCCCGTGCCGGCCGGGGCCTGGGAGTACGAGGCGCAGGGCGTGCGGGTGCTCCCGGCCTGGTTCGCCGCCCGCACCGCACACCGGGGTGCGGACGCCGACAGTCTGGCCGCGCTCGGGCCGGCCGAGTGGCCGCAGAGCTGGACCTCGGAGCTGCTCGCGCTGGTGACCACGCTGGCGCTGCTGGCCGAACTGGCCCCGGAGCGGGCCGCGTTCGAGACCGGGCCGGCGCTGTCGGCGGAGGCGCTGCGCGCGGCCGGGGTGCTGCCGCCGCCGGCCTGGGCCCGGCGCCCGGCTTCGGTGCTGGACCACCAGGAGGAGGGCCCGGGCGGGCAGTTCGCCCTCCTCTGACGATCCGAGGAGGGCGGGCCGAAGGCGGGACTACGCCCCCCAGGCCCCCAGCAGCCGGGACACCGTACGGTCGAAGACCTGGTCCATGTCGAGCCCGGCTCCCGGGACCGGGCCGCCGCCGCCGAGGGCCGCCGCCAGCCGCGGATACTCCCCGGCGGCCAGCCGGGAGCCGAGCCAGGCCGTCCGTACGCGCTGCTCCTCCGCCTCGCCCCAGGGCAGCGACCGGGCCCGTTCGGCCAGCGCCAGCTCGCTGGCCACGTAGGTCGCGACGGTCCCGTTGACGGCGGCGACGAGCTCCAGCTTCTCGCCGTCCGGCACGTCGAGCGGAGCCAGGCAGTCCAGGCTGTACTCCAGGTAGCGCAGGGCGTTGGGGCCGAAGCCGTAGACGGGGCTCAGCAGGCGCGGCAGCCAGGGATGGCGGTGCATCAGCGCGCGCGTCCGGCGGGCCAGCGCGAGCAGGTCGGCCCGCCAGTCGCCGGTCGGCGCGGGGAACTCGTACTCCCCGCTGACCGCGTCGACCATCAGCTCGTACAGGTCCTCCTTGCGCGGCACGTAGTTGTAGAGGGACATCGTCCCCGCGCCGATCCCGGCCGCCACGCGGCGCATGGAGACGGCCTCGATCCCCTCCCCGTCGGCGATGCGCACCGCCTCGGACGCGATGGACTCGCGGCTGTGCGCGGGCCTGGGGCCGCGGCCGGCCCGCTGGGGGCGGGACCAGATCACTTCGGGTTCAGCGGGTCGCCCGCCGGCTGTCATGGCTCAGATCACCTCTCCGTCTCCCCACCATCTTAGTTACGTACACCGTACGTAGTGAGGTACGGTGACACACATGACGACTACGTACGCTGTACTTAGTGAAGGTCTGGAGAAGAGCTACGGGGAGGTCCACGCCCTGCGCGGCCTCGACCTCGCCGTCCCCGAGGGCACGGTCTGCGGCCTCCTCGGCCCCAACGGCGCGGGCAAGACCACCGCCGTCCGGATCCTCACCACCCTCACGACGCCCACCGCCGGCCGCGCGCTCGTCGCCGGCCACGACGTCACCCGCGAGCCCGCGGCCGTCCGCCGCGCCATCGGTGTCACCGGCCAGTACGCCTCCGTCGACGGGGACCTGACCGGCCGTGAGAACCTCCGGCTCTTCGCCCGGCTGGCCGGACTGCCCGGCTCCGCGGGCCGGGCCCGCGCGGACGAACTGCTGGAGCGCTTCGGGCTCGGCGAGGCCGCCGACCGGGTGGCCGGCACCTGGTCCGGCGGCATGAAGCGGCGCCTGGACCTGGCCGCCGGGCTGGTGACCCGCCCCTGGGTGCTGTTCCTCGACGAGCCCACCACCGGCCTCGACCCGGCGGCCCGCGAGCAGATCTGGAGCGCGGTGCGCGAACTCGCGGAGGAGGGCACCACGGTGCTGCTCACCACCCAGTACCTGGAGGAGGCCGACCGGCTCGCCGACGACATCGTGGTCGTCGACCGCGGCCGGGTGGCCGCCACCGGCACCCCGGACGGCCTCAAGGCCCGCATCGGCTCCTACGCGGAGGTCACGGTCACCAACCGCGCGGCACTTGCCGGCGCCGCCTGCGTCCTCGACCAGCTCACCGGGGGCCGGCCCGTACTCGACGAAGAGCGGCTGACGGTCGGCGCGACCGTACTCGACAGCGGGCTCACCCTGCCGCGGATCATCCGGGAGCTCGACAGCGCCGGCGTTCCGGTCACGGACGCCGGCCTGCGCCCGCCCACCCTCGACGAGGTGTTCCTGCGCCTCACCCAGGCCCGTTCCGCCGACCAGGAGTACGCCGCATGAGCACCCTGCTGTCAGACGGCGGAGCCGTCCTCACCCGCCAGCTCCAGAAGGCCCGGCACGCCCCGGCGCTGCTGGTCCTCACCCAGACCATGCCGATCACCATGCTGCTGTTCTTCGGCTACGTCTTCGGCAGCGCGCTCGCCATGCCGGGCGCGGAGTACCGGGAGTTCCTGGTCCCCGGGCTGCTGGCCGCCACCGCCGCGAACGGTCTGATGACCGGCATGTTCACGGCCGCGCAGGACGCCCACCGCGGGGTGATGGACCGTTTCCGGACCCTGCCGATGAGCCGCACCGCCGTACCGCTCGGGCAGACGGCCGCCGATCTGCTGACCACCGGCGTGTCGATGGTGCCGCTGATGCTGGTCGGGCTGTTGATGGGCTGGCGCATCGAGAACGGCCTGCCCGGCGCGCTGGGGGCCCTGGGCGTGCTGCTGCTGTTCCGCTTCGCCACCGCGTGGGTGGGCACGTATCTCGGCCTGCTGAGCAGCAGCGAGGAGGCGGCCGGCCAGCTCGGCAGCGCCACCTTCGTCCTGCCGATGCTCTCCAGCGCGTACCTGCCGACCGCGGGGCTGCCCGGGTGGCTGCGGGCGGTCGCCGAGTGGAACCCGATCAGCGCCGTCGCCACCGCCGTGCGCGAGCTGTGCGGGAACGCCGGGGGCGAGGCCGCGGCGGGCGCCGCCTGGCCGGCGGCGCACCCCGTGGCCGGGGCGCTGCTGTGGTCGGGGCTGCTGCTCGCACTGTTCGTACCGCTGGCCACGCGCCGGTTCGCCCACGGGGCCCGGTAGCGGCCGTCATATGTGATCAATGGCGCGCATCGCCGCCGGTGTGGTGACAGCGGCCCGTCGACCCGGTAGGCAGGGCCCATGGCTACCGAACCGCTCCCCTTGGACGGCATCACCGTCGTCGCCGTCGAACAGGCCGTCTCGGCCCCCTTCGCCACCCGTCAGCTCGCCGACCTGGGCGCCAGGGTGATCAAGGTCGAACGTCCCGACGGCGGCGACTTCGCCCGTGCCTACGACACGGCCGCGCACGGCCTCGCCTCGCACTTCGTGTGGGCCAACCGGGGCAAGGAGTCGATCGCCCTCGACCTGAAGGACCCGCGCGGCCGGGAGGTCCTGCACGGACTGCTGGCCGGGGCCGACGTCTTCGTGCAGAACCTCGCGCAGGGAGCCGCCGCCCGGCTGGGGCTCGATTCGGCCGCACTGTGCGCGCGTTACCCCCGGCTGGTCGCCGTGGACATCTCCGGCTACGGCGCCGAGGGCCCGTACGCCCACAAGCGCGCCTACGACATGCTCGTCCAGTGCGAGGCGGGCCTGGTGTCGGTGACCGGTACCCCCGAGCAGCCCGTCAAGGCGGGCATCCCGGCGGCGGACATCGCGGCGGCCATGTACGCCTTCTCGGGGGTCCTGGCCGCCCTGCTGCGCCGCGGGGTCACCGGGCGCGGGGGCCGGGTGGAGGTGTCCATGCTGGACGCGCTCGCCGAGTGGATGGGCCATCCGCTGCACCACACGATGCACGGCGGGGAACAGCCCGTGCGTACCGGCCTCGCGCACGCGGTGATCGCACCCTACGACGCCTACGCGACGGCCGACGGGGACCGGGTGCTGCTGTCGGTGCAGAACGACCGCGAGTGGCGGCGCCTGGCCGGGCAGGTGCTGGAACGGCCCGAGTTGGCCGAGGATCCGGCGTACGCGACGAACGCGGCGCGCACCGCGAACCGGGAGAAGACCGACGCGGTCGTGGCGGAGGCGCTGGGCCGGCTCGGCGCGGACGAGGCGATCGGGCGGCTGGAGGCGGCGGGCATCGCGTGCGCGCGGCTGAATTCGGTGGCCCAGCTGGCCGGGCATCCGCAACTCGCGGCCCGGGACCGCTGGCGGGAGGTGGATTCACCGGCCGGTCCGCTGCGGGCCTTGCTGCCGCCGATCGGACTGCCGGGCGGCGCGGCACCGCACATGGGTGCGGTGCCCGCGCTGGGCGAGCACACCGAGTCCCTGCTGCGCGCCCTGGGGATGGCGGACGCACAGATCTCGGAACTGCGCCGGGACGGTGTGATCGGGTAGGGCCGGGGAGCCGGAGGCCGGGGGCCGACGGCTGCGGTACGGGGAAGGTTACGAGCGGCGGCTGCCGAAGAGCGTGCGACGCAGACGGCGCAGCGGCGCGAAGAGCGAGACGCGCGCGCTCCGGCTCCGCAGGCGGTGCGTGTGGTCGCGGGAGGTGAGCTCGCGCATCAGCAGCGTCGCCTCGGCGGTCTCCCGGTGCGGGACGGCGGGACCGCCCAGCACGGCGAGGTGGCGGTCGAGGCGCGAGCTGGTCGCACTGCTGCCGCAGGTGATGGCAGGCACGCGAGGCGGCCTGCTGCGCATTGCTATCTGTTCCATGTTCTCTCCCCACCCGTACGAGGGCACCCGGCCCGGGCAGGTTAACCCTATCGCCCCCGCGTCGCCCCCGGGTATCCCGGTGGTGTGAATTACCCCTGTGGCGACGGGGAGTTGACGATTACTCAACGGAGTCGCCGATTACTCTCCGCACAGACGTCACGCTGCGAAAGGCCTCTGCGCCAGTCCCGTCACGACAGGAGCCACTTGGCCCACACTGCGCTAACTTGGAGTGATCGCCCGATGACACCCGGGCGCACGGGAGCACACTCGGGGGCGCGCGTGAGTGACCAATCGAACTCCGATCGTGTCATCTCGGGCCGCTACCGGCTGCTCGAACCGATCGGCCGCGGCGGGATGGGCATCGTGTGGCGGGCCCGCGACGAGGTACTCGCCCGCGAGGTCGCCGTCAAGGAGGTACGGGCGCCGGCCGGACTGGAACCCGCCGAACTGGAGCGGCTGTACCGGCGGCTGGAACGGGAGGCCTGGGCCGCGGCCCGCGTCTCGCACCGCGGGGTGGTCACCGTCTACGACGTGGCCTCCGAGGGCGGACGCCCCTGGATCGTGATGGAGCTGGTGCGCGGGCTCTCGCTGGCGGACGTACTGGAGGCCGAGGGGCCGATGACCCCTCAGCGGGCCGCGCACATCGGGGAACAGGTGCTCGCCGCCCTGCGCTCCGCCCACGACTCGGGGGTGCTGCACCGGGACGTGAAGCCGGGCAACGTCCTGATCGCCAACGACGGCCGTGTGGTGCTCGGCGACTTCGGGATCGCCACCCTGGAGGGCTCCTCGGCGATCACCATGACGGGCGAGGTGGTCGGCTCCCCCGAATTCCTGGCTCCGGAGCGGGCGTTGGGGCGCGAACCGGGACCCGCCTCGGACCTGTGGGCGCTCGGGGTCATGCTCTACGCCGCCGTCGAGGGGGTCTCGCCCTTCCGGCAGGCCACCGCACTGGACACCCTGCGGGCCGTGGTGGACGCGGAGTTGCCGCCGCCACGCCGGGCCGGGGCGCTGGAGCCCGTGCTGGAGGGGCTGCTGCGCAAGGACCCGGCCGAGCGGCTGCCCGCGGCGGAGGTGGCCCGGATGCTGCGTGTGGTGGGCGCGGGCGGGACCGTACGGGCCCCCGGCGGGCCGGTGTCGGGGCCGGACACGCCGACGGCCACGGCAGCGCACCACGGGCACGGGGCGGGCCCCGGGCACGGGGCGGGTGAGCCTCGTACGGCGCCCTACGCGGCGCATGCGGCGCCGTACGGGACGCCGCCACCGGCCCCGTCCGGGCCGGGGGCGCGCGAGAGCCGGGCCGGGCTGGTGCTGACGGCCGGGATCGTGCTGATGCTGCTGGCCCTGGTCGCGGTGGGGTGGCTGCTGATCAAGGACCGCGAGAACACGGGCGGGAAGGGCGGCGGGAACGGCGGCGCACCGACCGGCTCGGCGACCACTGCCCGGACCGTCACGACGACCCCTTCGACGGCTCCGCCGGCCTCGGCCTCGGTGTCGGCGTCCGCCCCGGGGCAGCACGTCTCGGTGTACGTGGACACGGTGCGCTCCTCCTACACCGGCAGCTGCCCGCCGCCCGCCGGGCTCGCGCCCGCCTTCACGGCCACCGTCGAGGTGGAGCGCACTCCGGTCGTGCTGGAGTACCGCTGGGCCACGCGGAGCGGGCGGACGTCCGGCCCCGACTGGCGCTCCGTCACGTACGAGGAGGGCGGGCCGAGGAGCCGGCGGCTGGAGCACACGGAGCTCACGCACGAACCGGACGGCGTCTTCGAGGACGCGGTCCGGCTGGAGGTGCGGGGGCCGGCCGAGGTGACCACCCAGTGGGTGGCCACCTCGGTGACGTGCCGGAAGGGGACCCCGACGAGCGGGGCCCCCTCCCCCGGGCCGAGTCCGTCACCGTCCTCGCCGACGGCGAGCGCTCCGGCGGCTCCGGGGACCGGCGAACCGGATCGGACCGTCAGGACGGACCGGACGGGTGAGCCGGGCCGTACGGACGGGTCGGACGGGACGGACCGGACGGACCGGGCCGATCAGGCGGCGTTCGTGAAGACCGGCAGGTAGCCGCCGGACTGTCCGGCCGCGGTCGGGTGGTACGACTCGCCGATGTTCAGCCAGTTGACGCTGTGCAGCCACGCGTTGCCGGAGCAGATCTCGTGACCCGTGAAGGCGCCGGCGACCGAGGCGAAGGTGAAGCCGTGGTCGGCGGCGCGTTTGGCGATGGCGGCGTTGAGGTGGTCGGCGGCCCCGTTGATGGCGACCCGCTCGCCCTCGGTCAGGCCGGTGGTGCAGGTGCCGTTCAGCTTGTAGAAGCGGGGGTAGCCGAGGACGACGACGTGCGCGCCGGGCGCACGGCTGTCGATGGCGTTGTAGACCTGGTCGAGCTGGCCGGGGAGGGTGGAGTCCACGTAGGCCTTGGCCTGGTTCACGCGGTTGACGCAGGTGGATTCGGACTGCAGGACGCAGGTCGTCATGACGTCGGAGAATCCGGCGTCGTTGCCGCCGATGGTGATGCTGACCAGGTCGGTGCCGGAGTTGAGCGGGGCGAGCTGGCCTGCGAGGACATCACCGGTGCGAGCGCCCGAGCAGGCGGTGAAGGAGAAGGTCTGGGGGGAATGGGCGGCGGCCCACAGGGCCGGGTAGGCGCGGGTGGTGCGCTTGCAGTTCCCGCTCGCGCCGTCGTAGTTGCCGGCGCCGACGCCGGAGGAGTACGAGTCGCCGAGGGCGACGTAGCCGAAGTCGGCCCGGGCGGTGGCGGCCGCCTGTCCCGCGCCGAACAGGGTGGCGCCCGCGGCGAGTAAGAGGGAGGAGGTCAGGGCAGCGAAGCGCGACAGTTTCATGCTCATGTGTGCGGCTCCTTGTGGGGGTTACTCCTGAGTCCGTGGTACAAGCAGCCGAGGTTCGCTGGAAGTGTCCATGCCAAGAATGTTCAGGGCAGAGTTGAAGCCCGAACCTTCACTCCGAATGCGTTTGAAGAGGGAACTTGGGCACCCGATCCAGCGAAACACGGGTGCACGAGGGCACCGTGTGCCGGATCATGGGCGCCATGTCAGCCAACCCGCATGACGCGCTGCCGATCCGGCTCAACGTCGACGACAGCGACTCACCGTCGGACGTCGTCGACGCGCTCTTCCTCGGCCGGTTCGCTTCCGGCGAGCAGCCGTACTCGCACAGCGTGTCGATCGAGCGGGTCAAGGCGGAGGCCACTCTCCTGCCGCCGGAGGCCACGGTGTTGCGCTCGGCGCGCGACAGCGACCGCAGCGCCACCCTCGCCGAGGGCGAGGGCTGGACCATGCTCGTCTCGCGCTGGAGCCGGGGCGCGGACGTCACCGTGACGGCGGTGAGCGACGAACTCGCCGCCGGTGTGCTCGGCAAGGCCACGGAAGGCGTGCAGGACGAGCCCGAACCGCAGCCGGAGAACGTCACGATGGGCTTCTGGTACGTCTCCCCGCGCCGCGGCCCGTACCGGACGACCCGCCAGATCGCGGCCGGGACCTGGGCGGAGGTGCGGCCCAACTACACCGCGCCGGTGGCCGGAGCGATGGACCGGCTGATGAAGGTGACCCCGGACGACATCGCGGGCCGGCTGCTCCTGCTGCACGGACCGCCCGGCACGGGCAAGACCTCCGCGCTGCGCACGCTGGCCCGGTCCTGGCGCGACTGGTGCCAGGTGGACTGCGTCCTGGACCCGGAACGGCTGTTCAACGACGTGGGCTATCTGATGGACATCGCGATCGGCGAGGACGAGGGCACGGCGAAGGGCCGCTGGCGGCTGCTGCTGCTGGAGGACTGCGACGAGCTGATCCGGGGCGAGGCCCGCCACACCGCCGGGCAGGCGCTGTCCCGCCTGCTGAACCTGACGGACGGTCTGCTGGGGCAGGGCCGCAACGTCCTGGTGGGGGTCACCACCAACGAGGACCTGGAACGGCTCCACCCGGCGGTGGTCCGCCCGGGGCGCTGCCTGGCCCGCATCGAGGTCGGCCGGCTGACCCACCGGGAGGCGGTGGACTGGCTGGGCACGGACGAGGGCGTCTCCCGCGAGGGCGCCAGCCTGGCGGAGCTGTTCGCCCTGCGCCGCGGCACGGGCCCGGCGGCGATCCTGCCGCCCCAGCCGCACAGCTCGGAGGCGGGGCTGTACCTCTAGCCTCCGGCTCGGTGGGCGCACTTGCCACCTGCGGCGCGGCCGAAGTCCGGCCCGGCCGGCGGTTTGCGGCGGGAGCAAGAGCCAGCCCCGCCGGCGTTTGAGGCGCGGGGGGCCGGGGGCGGAGCCCCCGCAGGCCGGGCTGCGGCAAGCCGGGCGGGCTTCCGCAGGCCGGACCGTCGGGCCTGACCAGCGGTGGCTACTTCGCGGCGTACCGGGCCCGGAGGGCTTCCGTGGCGGTGGCGAGGGCTTCGGCCTGCGTCAGGCCGAGGCGGTGGACCCGGTCCGCGTACGCCTGCGCTGCGGACGCCGCCTCGCGGGACACCGCGTCCCCGGCGGCCGCGATGAAGGTCCCGTTCCGGCCCCGCGTCTCGATCACCGCGTCCGCCTCCAGCGCCCGGTACGCCTTCGCGACCGTGTTGGCGGCCAGCCCCAGCTCCTCCGCGAGGCCCCGTACCGTCGGCAGCTTGAAGCCCGCCGGGAGCTTCCCCGACCGGGCCCGGTCGGCGATCTGCGCGCGCAGCTGTTCGTACGGGGCGGCCGACCCAGCCGAGCCGTCGATGGTGATCTTCAGGTTTGTCGAGGTCACGCGGGTGATTGTCCACCATCGGCGGTTAATTGGGAGGCGCACGCCGCGAAGGCGCACGTAGCGTCTGCCCCATGACCGTATCGATCCGAGACCTCCACCCCGGTGACCCCTCGGACGCGGAGTCCGTCGTACGGGTACGCCGCGCCGCCCTGCCGTTCATGATCATCACTGCGGAGGGGGTGGCCTTCGAGCTCTCCTCCGCGCACCCGGCGAAGCACCACCGGATCCTCGTCGCCGAGACCGCGGACGGCCGGGTCATCGGCACCGCCCAGGTCGGCATCATGTACGACAGCCCCGAGCCCGGCCAGTCGTACGTCAACGCCTACGTCGATCCCGCCCACCGCGGCCTCGGCGCCGGCGCCCTCCTGCTGCGCAACGCCGAACAGCACCTCGCCGCGCGGGGCGCGGTGGACGTGTACGCCTGGGTGCTCGACGAGCCCGCCCCTCGCGCCTTCGCCGAGCGGCACGGCTACCGCCCCAGCCGGTCGGCGCACTTCCTGCGCCTGGACCTGGCGGCGGCCACGCTGCCCGAGCTCCCGCGGGACCTTCCGGCCGGGGTGGAGCTGCGCCCCGGTTCCGCTTTCGCCGCCGACCCGCGGCCGCTGTTCGAGGCGGACGCCGAGACGACCGCCGACGAACCGGGCGATGTCGCGGCGGAGTTCGACGACTACGAGGACTGGCTCGCGCACACCTGGAACAGTCCGTCCCTCGACAAGGAGCTGACCACCGTCGCCCTGGTCGACGGCGTCGTGGCCTCCTTCACCGCGGCGCAGACCGACGGCGGGACCCGCTACGCGTCGGCGATGACCGGCACCCTGCGCGCCTTCCGCGGCCGGGGGCTGGCCAAGCTCGCCAAGACGGCCTCCCTGCACCGAGCCCGCGCGGCCGGGTACACCGAGGCCTTCACCGGCAACGACGCGGGCAACGGCCCGATGCTCGCCGTCAACGAGTGGTTCGGTTACGAGATCTGCGCGACCGAGACGCGCTACACGAAGAAGCTGGAGACCCCGTGACCGCACAGCTGACCGTCGTCCTGACCAAGGCCGGACGGACCAAGATCCGCTACCCGGCGGCGCAGGTCGCCGACGACGGCGACCGGATCTCCGTGCGCGCCCCTTGGGCGGCGGAGGGCGTACGGGACTTCGGCTTCGTGCGCTTCGAGCCGGGCGACGTGTTCGTCGAGCACTTCTGGCGGACCCGCTGGTACGCCGTCAAGGAGGTGTGGACCGCGGGCGGTGTCCTCAAGGGCTGGTACTGCGACGTCACGCGGCCGGCGCTGGTGCAGAGCGGGGAGATCCTGGTGGAGGACCTGGACCTCGACCTGTGGGTCTCGGCGGACGGGAGCTCCGTGCTGCGACTGGACGAGGACGAGTTCGCCGAGAGCGGGCTCGCCGCGAGCGACCCGGAGGCCGCGGCCCAGGCCGTACGGGCCCTCGACGCGCTGGACGACCAGGCCCGGTCCGCGGCCGGCCTTTCCGCGCTCCTCTCGTAGTCCGGGGACGCGGGACGTGGGACGCGTGGGACGCGGGGCGCGCGGCGGCCCTCCCGTGGGGAGCCGGGAGGGCGCCGGGCCCGGGATGGTCCGGGGCCACACCATACGCACGGGCCCCAGTGGCCCGATAGGCATATGACAGGGGATATTCCGGATCCCCGGCGGGCCGGCGCTTCCCTCACCCCAGCCGCCCAGCCCCTCGTCCCCGACCCCCGAGGAACCGAGCATGCCCGTCCACACCGCCACCCCGCTCGCCGAGGCGGTCCCCACGCCTGAGAAGGTCTGGTACGCCTCCTACGGGTCCAACATGCACATGGACCGCCTCGCCACGTACATCGCCGGCGGGACCCCGCCGGGTGCGGCACGCACGTACCCGGGCTGCCGGGACCACCGGGCGCCCGAGCGCTCGATCGCGGTCGAGCTGGAAGGCCGCCTGTACTTCGCCACGGAGTCCCCGGTGTGGACGGGGGGCCGGGGCTTCTACGACCCCACGGCTCCCGGGCGCATGCGCGGACGGGCGCACCTCGTGACGGTCGGCCAGATGTCCGACATCGCCGCACAGGAGATGTACGAGGAGCCGGGGGCGGACCTGGACCTGACGGCGGCCCTGCGGGACGGCCGTGACGAGCTGGGCCCGGGGCGCTACGAGACCCTGATCTGCCCGGGCACGATCGAGGGCATCCCCATGCTGACCTTCACCGCGCCGTGGAGCCTTCAGGACGTCGAGGTGCTCAACCCCTCGGGCGCGTACCTGCGCTACCTGGCCGGCGGCCTCCTGGAGTCCGGCCCATGGGAGGAGCAGGACATCGCCGACTACCTGGCGGCCTGCCCCGGCGCCGCCGGCAACTGGACGGCCGCACAGGTGAGGGACCTGCTGACGGCCGGCACCGGCCGATGACGCCCTGCCGGGCCCGCTTCCTGAGGCGGCTCTTGTCCCTGGCTTAAGGGGACCCTAAGGATCCGCTCCGGTGGGCCCGAGGCGGCAGAACCCGTGGTCGGGGCGGCTAGCTTGGCCGGGCCAGGACAGGAAGGGCCCGTTGTGGCGCCGCCGGGGGGCGGCGCACCGCGGAGCCCGATTCCGCCGGCACGCCCCTGCCTTGTGCCCGAAGGAGATCACCCATGCCCGCACGCCGCCGCACCGCCGTCACGCTGACCCGTATCGCCGCCGCCGGCCTGGCCCCGCTCGCGCTGGCCGCGTACGCGGCGGCTCCCGCGGTCGCCCACGGTTCGATGACGGATCCGGTCAGCCGGGTGGCCGCGTGCTACGCCGAGGGACCGGAGTCCCCGAAGTCGGCGGCCTGCAAGGCGGCGGTCGCGGCCGCCGGGACGCAGCCGTTCTACGACTGGAACGCGGTGAACATCGCCAACGCGGCCGGCAACCACCGGTCGTTGATCCCGAACGGCCAGCTCTGCTCGGCCGGCAACGACAAGTACCGGGGGCTGGACCTGGCCCGTGCCGACTGGCCGGCCAGCCCGATGACCGCCGGCGCGCACACCTTCCGCTACAAGGGCACGGCCCCGCACAAGGGATCCTTCGAGCTGTACGTGACGAAGGACGGCTACGACCCGACCAAGCCCCTGGCCTGGTCCGACCTGGAGCCCACGCCGTTCGCCAAGGTCACCGACCCGGGCATGCAGAACGGCGACTACGTCTTCTCCGGGACCGTCCCGAACAAGTCGGGCCGCCACCTGATCTACAGCATCTGGCAGCGCTCCGACAGCCCGGAGGCCTTCTACA
Organism: Streptomyces xanthophaeus; assembly: GCF_030440515.1. Taxonomy (GTDB): domain Bacteria; phylum Actinomycetota; class Actinomycetes; order Streptomycetales; family Streptomycetaceae; genus Streptomyces; species Streptomyces kutzneri. The sequence goes on along the minus strand of NZ_CP076543.1, from coordinate 6,327,593 downwards.
CCTGCTCGGACGTGGTCTTCGGCAAGGACAACGGGGGCGCGGGCGGCGGCAACGGCGGCGGCTCCGGTACCGCTCCGACCGCAGGGACGGGCGCCAAGCCGACCGGCAAGCCCGGCGACAAGCCGTCCGACAAGCCCAGCGACAAGCCCGGCGACAAGCCGGCGGACAAGCCCTCGGCCCCGACCGACCAGCAGATCTCCGACGGCGCCGGCAAGTCCACGGTGGAGCACAACGGCCACGGCGACAACGACCCGAAGACGAACGGCACCACGGATGCCGCCGCCGTCCCGCTCGCGGCCGGCTCCTCCTCGCCGGCCGCGGCCAGGGACAACCTCGCGGAGACGGGCGGCAACAGCGCCACCCCGACGATCGCGATCGCCGGGGCGGCCGCCCTGGCCGTCGGCGCGGCCGCGCTGTTCGCGGCCGCCCGCCGCCGCACCGCGCGTACGGCGACGGGCCGCCACGGCCGCTAGGCCCCGTCCGGTGCCGGACCGCCTGTGCCTCGTCAGTCGAAGACCGAGGCGCAGGTGGTCGGTTCGGCGTGTGCCGGGTCGAGGGCGTTGACCGCCTCGTGCCAGGCGATCCGGTCGGTGAGCCCGATGGTGACGTGCTCCGAGAGGTCCAGGAAGCACAGGTCCTGGAGGACGACGTTGCGTACGTTCGGCCCGTCCAGGAAGGCGCTCCGGTACGGGGTCACCACCTCGTCGTACTTGGTCGCGATGACCGTGTACTTCACCCCGGGCACGGTGTCCCCGCCCTCGTTCAGCTTCTGCTGGAAGGCGGATCCGGCGATCTGGTCGGCGAGTCCCGGGGTCGCGGTGCTGATCAGGTCCTCGGCCCCGGGGAAGTACGGCAGGAGCTTGGTGAATCCGAGCAGGGTGGTGCCGTGGTTGTCGGGGGCGAGCCCGACCAGCGCGTTGACCTTCGAGGCGCCGCCGAGGAACTTCAGGTAGTAGCGCGGCATCATGCCGCCCTGCGAGTGCCCGATGATGTCGGTCTTGGCGGAGCCGGTGGCGGCGAGCACCTTGTCGACGAAGACGTCGAGCTGCCCGGCGGACTTGTCGATGGGCCCGAGTCCGTTGAAGAGGGGGACGCCGGGCAGTTGGCCGTAGTCGAGCGAGTAGACGCAGTACCCGCGGTGGACGAGGTAGGGCGCGAGGCCGAGCCAGTTGTCCCAGGAGTTGCCGAAGGTGCCGTGGACGAGGACGACGGGGCGCGGGTGCGCGGCGGACGGCTTGCACGACCAGTTGTTCCAGCCGCTGCTGGGGGCGGCCGCGGCCTGCGCTGCGCCGGTGGGGGCGACGAGTGCGGCGGCGGCGAGGGTGAGGACGGCGAGTGGGCGGAGCAGGCGTCTCCAGGGCAGCATCGGATGATCTCCTCGCGGGTCGACTCAAGGGGATGAGCGTGGGGGTTCGTCCCGTGATCCGGATCACAAGGGGGAGCTGCTGCCGCTAAATTACGGGTGAGTAGCAACACAGGGAAGTTACGCGTCGGTAAAAACTCGCGCGTCGCCCGGGCGACCGCCTGTACGGCGCCGGACGGACCGTCAGGCGGCCAGCGTGCCGCGGGCGATCGCGTGCGGACCGAAGCGCGCGCGGACCCGGTCCGTGACGGCCTCCAGGCGGCGGGCCTTCTCGTCCTCGGGGTCGAGGCTGAGCTGCCGCGTGGCCCGATCGGCCGAGGTCAGGTCCTCGGCGCGCAGGGACAGTGCGCGGACCCTGGCCCGCTGCAGGCCGAGGCCCGCGTAGAGGGCGTAGGCCGTGGCGGTCAGGGCGGCCGAGTGCGCGGTGGGCTCGGCCAGGGTGCGCGTCCGGGTGAGCGTGGTGCGGTCGGCGCAGCGGACGGTGAGCGTCAGGGTGCGGCAGACCTGCCCCCGGCCCTGTTCCTGTGTACGAAGCTTCGCGCCGAGCTCCTCCGTCAGCGAGAGCAGCGCCCGCCGGTGCCGTACGGGATCCAGCTCGTCCAGATCGAAGAGCCGCTCGGCGGCGACGGCGCGGGCGGCGGAGCCCGGCCGGACGGGGGTCCGGTCGATCCCGAGGGCGCGCTCGTGCACCTCGCGGCCGAGCCGGGCGCCGAGGATCCGCCGCAGGGCGGCGGGCGGGGCGGCGGCGACCCGGCCGACGGAATCGAGGCCGTAGGAGCACAGGGTGCGGGCGGCCTTCGGCCCGACCCCGTCGAGGGCGGTGACGGGCTTGCCCGCCAGGAAGTCCCGTACGGCGGCGGGCTCCGCGGGGATCACCAGGGTCTCCCCGGGCCGGGCTTCGCGGGCCGCCGCCCGGGCCAGCATGGGGTTGCCGGCCACGCCGACGGCGGCGTCCACGCCGTACAGGGCGAGGGCCCGGACCCGGATCACGGCGGCCAGCCGGGCGGCGTCGCAGTCGAAGTACCGCAGCGCGCCCCGGATCTCGGCGAGGACGGTGTCGGGCGCCAGGGCCTGCACGGCCGGGGTGATGCCGCCGAGCAGCGCGAGCACCCCGGCGTACTCCCGCGCCCCGAGCGGGCCCCCGTCGGCGGGGTACGGGCGCAGGCACATCACGACCCGCTCGGCGGCGGTCATCCCGCGCTCCCCGGGCTGGAGTGCCACAGCTTGCGGCCGGTCGCGGGGCCGGTGCCCGGCGGCTGGAGGTCGGCCCAGGGGTTCATCTCGTACCCCGTGGACATGCGGATCCTGCGGCCGGGACCCTGCGGGCCCTTCGCCGCCGGCTCCCCGTCGGCGCCCGGGGCGGACGGAGCTCCCGGAGCGGCCGGCTCGGCCGCCGGTTCGGCGAGGCGGGCCGCGACCGCGTCCAGACCGCCCGCCGCCCGCAGTTCCACCAGCTCAGCCAGGTTCCACGCCGCCGCCCCCACCACGCTCAGGCTCTGCGGGCCCCGCCGCTGCACGACACCTCGTACCAGCAGCAGGAAGGAGTGGAAGACGGTGTGCGCGCAGCGTTCGTGGCTGTCGTCGAAGAAGGCCAGGTCGACCAGGCCCGTCCCGTCGTCCAGCGTCGTGAAGATGACCCTCTTCCCGGAGCGGATCGGCGGGGTCTGGGTGGCCGCCTTGGCCCCCGCGACCAGCACGGTCTGCCCGTGCTCGGTGTCCCGCAGCCGGCGCGCCGGGATCACTCCCAGTTCGGCCAGGAAGGCGTGGTGGTCCCCCATCAGGTGCCGGGAGGCGTCCATGCCGAGGACGCCCAGCTCGGCGCTGAGCCGTTCCGCGTCGCTCAGGTCGGGCAGTCCGACGGAGGCCGTGGACCGGCCGCCGTCCAGCGGGAGCTGGGGCCCGCGCACACCTGCGGACCGCTGCGCGCCGTGCAGTTCGGACACGTGCAGCAGCAGGTCCCGCCGGTTGGCGCCGAAGGCGTCCAACGCCCCGACCTGAGCCAGCCGTTCGGCGACCGGGCGGCCCGGGTGCGCCCGGTCCCAGAAGTCGCGCAGGGAGGCGTACGGCTGTCCCGCCTCGATCCGGTCCGCCTCGGCCCCGCTGATGCCGTGGACGTCGGACAACCCGAGCCGCAGCCCCCACACCCCTCTGTCATCGGACACCAGTTCGATACGATGGGCGGCCGCCGACCGGTTCACGTCCAACGGCAGCACCGGCACGCCCCGCCGCCGCGCGTCCGCCAGCAGCAGCCGTTTCGGGTACATCCCCGGGTCATGGGTCAGCAGCCCGGCGTAGAAGGCCGCCGGGTGATGCGCCTTGAGCCAGGCCGACTGGTACGTGGGCACCGCGAAGGCCACCGCGTGCGCCTTGCAGAAGCCGTACGACCCGAAGGCCTCCACGATCTCCCAGGTCCGGCCGATCACCTCCACCGGATAGCCGCGCTCGGCCGCCTTCGCCGCGAACCAGACCCTGATCCGCGGCTGCGACTGCGGGTCGGACAGCCCGCGCCGCACCCGGTCCGCCTCGTCCCGCCCGCAACCGGTCATGACGTGCACGATCTCGATGATCTGCTCGTGGAAGACCACCACTCCGTACGTCTCGCGCAGCGCGTCGGCCAGGTCCGGGTGCGGGAAGCGCACCGGCGCCCGCCCGTGCCGGGCCTCGATGAAGGGCCGCACCATGTCGGCGGCCACCGGCCCCGGCCGGAACAGCGAGATGTCGACGACCAGGTCGTGGAAGGTGGCCGGCTGCAGCCGCCCCACCAGATCCCGCTGGCCCGGCGATTCGATCTGGAAGCAGCCCAGCGTCTCGGCCGAACGGATCAGCTCGTACGTGGCCCGGTCGCCCGGCGGCACCTGCGCCGGGTCGTCCAGGTCGAGCTCCTCCCCCGTGCCACGGCGGATCTCCGCGACCGCGTGGGCCATCGCGGACTGCATCCGCACGCCCAGCACGTCCAGTTTGAGCAGCCCGAGCTCCTCCACGTCGTCCTTGTCGAACTGGGACATGGGGAAGCCCTCGCCGCTGGTGGGCACCACCGGCGTACGGGCGAGCAGCGAGTCGTCGGAGAGCAGCACCCCGCACGGGTGCATGGCGATCCCGCGCGGCAGCGCGTCCAGCGATTCGACGAGCTCCCACAGCCGCCCGTACGACTCCCCCCGTACGTCGCGCAGTTCCGGGAGCTCCTCCAGCGCGGCGCGGGCGTCACGGGCCCTGATGTGCGGGAAGGCCTTGGCGAGCCGGTCGGTGACGGCCGGGTCCATGGACAGGGCGGCGCCGACGTCGCGGATGGCGTGCCGGACCCGGTAGGTCTCGGGCATGGAGACGGTGGCGACGCGCTCGGTGCCGAACCGGTCCATGATCCGCCGGTAGACCTCCAGCCGGCGGGCGGACTCCACGTCGATGTCGATGTCGGGCAGGACGCGCCGCCGCTTGGACAGGAAGCGCTCCATCAGCAGGCCGTGGGCGACGGGGTCGGCGTGCGCGATCCCGAGCAGGTGGTTGACGAGGGAACCGGCGCCGGAGCCACGGGCGGCCACCCGGATGCCCATCTCCTTCACGTCGTCCACGACTTGAGCGATCGTCAGGAAGTACGTGGCGAAGCCGTGGTAGGCGATGATGTCGAGCTCCTGGTGCATCCGCTCCCAGTACGCGCGGTCATCCGCGTACCCGCGCAGCACCATGCCGGCCGAGGCCCGGGAGGTGAGCACCCGCTGGGCGCTGCGGTGGGCCGCGCCGACGAGCCGGGCCTCGGGGAAGTGCACGGAACCCATGCCGAGGTCGTCCTCGGGGTCCACGGAGCAGGCCTCGGCGGTCCGCCGGGTCTCCGCGAGCAGGCGCCTGGCGTCGGCGGGGCGCAGGCCGGCCGCCTGCGCGATCCGGTCGGCGGCCTCGGCCATGGCGGCGGGCGCCTTGAGCCAGCGCTCGCCGCTGTCGAGGGGGCCACGGCGGTCGATGGGAACCAGGCGGCGGGCCGCGTCGAGGATGTCGGCGACCGGACCCTGGCCGGGGTCGGCGTAGCGGACGGCGTTGGTCAGCACGGCCGGGACGCCCTGCTCGGCGGCGAAGCCGACGGTCCGGGCGGCCAGCCGTAGCGAGCCGGGCCCGGTGCCGGTGCGGCCGTGGTGGACGGCCTCCAGGCGCAGGGAGTCGCCGTAGATCTCCCGCCAGGGTGCGAGCAGCCGGACGGCCCGGTCGGGGCGGCCCGCGGCGAGCGCCCGCCCCACCTCGGAGCCGGGCCCGAGCAGGACGAAGACGCCCTCCCCGCGCAGGGCCTCCCAGGGCACCAGCGGGACCTCGGCGGCCCCCGCGTGGGCGGCCGTGACCATCCGGCACAGCTCGGCCCACCCGACGGCGCCGTCCCGGGCCAGGAAGACGGCACGTGCGGCGGACTCGTCCACGAAGGCCCCGCCCTTGACGGGGGTGCGCCGGCGGTACGAGGCCACGGCGGATCCGGTCGGGCCCCCCGACCCGGCCGGGCCCGTCGCGGGCGGGACCGCCATGTCCACTCCGAACAACGGCCGGATGCCCGCCTGCGCACACGCCTTCGCGAACCGGACCGCGCCCGCGAGGGTGTCGCGGTCGGTCAGGGCGAGGGCGTCCATGCCCCGCTCGGCGGCACGCTCCGCCAGCCGCTGCGGGTGTGAACCTCCGTAGCGCATGGAGAACCCCGAAACGGTGTGCAGATGCGTAAACCCAGGCACCCGCGGCCTCCTGCTTCGCTCGAATGAACACCTCCCCCGCTCTCCACCATAGAGCAATTCGAATATTCGTGCGAAACGCTTGTTCGATCACCTGCTCACGCCCGGCGCGGACCGTCTGTCGGGTGCGGGCCGTGTGCCGGGCTCTGCCCGGACCCGCGCCTCAAACGCCGGCGGGGCTGGAAATGTGGGCCTGTGCCTGTCGGCAGGTGGCGGGGTGGGGGGCCGGGGCGGGGTGTCTCCTCGGCTCGGCGCGTGCGGGCACGTCTCGGCTGTCCCCGGTGGTTGCGCGCTCGTCCTGCGGGGACACCCCGCCCCGTCCCCCCACCCCTCACGCCGTCGAAGCCTTGCCGTGGGGCGGGGACACGCAGGAGGGTCCCCACAGGACGAGGCGCGACCACGGCCGCCTGGCCGGGACAAGCCCGAACGCGCCGAGCCGAGGAGACCCTCGTGCGGGGCACCGGCCCACACCACCCAGCCCCGCCGGCGATTGAGGCGCGGGTCCGGGCGGAGCCCGGTGTGGATCCGGACCCGCCGTGAACTGCCGAGCACCCCGCAGGGGCACGGGCGGAGCCCGGCGGGGATCCGGACCCGCCGTACACCGCCGAGCACCCCGCAGGGCGCCGGGCTCAGAGCGACGCGTGGACCACCTCGCCCGCCACCACGACCGTCTCGGCGACCGTGCCCGGGATCTCGTCCGCCGGGACGGTGAGAATGTCCCGTGACAGGATCACGAAGTCCGCCGCCTTGCCCACCGTGAGGGAACCGCGGTCCTGCTCAAGGAAGTTGGCGTAGGCCGAGCCCATCGTGTAGCCGTACACGGCCGTCGCCACGTCCACCGTCTCGGCCGGCTGCCAGGCCGGGCCGCCGCCGGACAGCGGGCGGCGCGTCACCGCCGTGTAGATGCCGACCATCGGGTCCATCTCCGCCACGTTCCAGTCGCTGGAGAACGCCAGCACCGCCCCCGCCTCGTGCAGGCTCCGCATCGGCCAGGCCTTGTGCCAGCGGTCCTCGCCCACGTTCTCCGCCCAGTCCTGGCCGGGGCCCGCGATCTCCGGCGCACAGTGTCTCGGCTGCATGCACGCGATCACGCCGAGCTCCGCGAAGCGCGGTACGTCCGCCGGGTCCAGGCACTCCACGTGGACCACCTGGTGGCGGGCGTCGCGCGGACCGTTGAGGGTCCGCGCGTGCTCCACCGCGTCCAGGACGGTCCGGATGCCCCGGTCGCCGGTCGCGTGCACGAAGCACTGGAAGCCGCGGGCGTCCAGCTTCGCCAGCAGTTCCGCGAACTCCTCCGCCGGGTAGAAGGTCTCGCCCCGGTGCGCGCCGCATCCGGTGTACGGCTCCAGCAGTGCGGCCGTACGCGGTTCCACCACGTCGTCGATGTACAGCTTGAGCGGGCCGACGCGCAGCCGGTCCCCGGCGAACCTCCGTGCCGCGTCGGCGAATTCGTCCAGGTCGGCGTCGCCGGTGCCGCGCGGGTGGAACAGTGCCGCGACGATCCGTGAGCGCAACCGCCCTTCGGAGCGGGCCCGTTCGAAGAGTTCGAGGTCGTCGAGGGAGTTCTGCGGCTCGACCACCGTGGTGATGCCGTAGCCGATGGCGTCGTCGAGGCTCTTGGCGAGCCGCCCGTACTGGCGGTCCGGCGAGGCCCACGGCACGCCCAGTTCGCGCAGGGCCCGGTGGCCGTCGCGGGAGAGTCCCTTGATGGCGAAGTCCTTGACGAATCCGGTGGGTTCGCCGGTCGCCGGGTCCACCGCCGCCGTACCGAAGGGGAGGTCGGTGCGGTCCCGGGAGACTCCGAGCCGCCGCATGGCCGCCGTGTTCAGCCAGGCCGTGTGCACGTCGTACGAGAGCACGATCGCCGGGGTCTCCCCGGTGACCGGGTCCAGGTCGGCGGCGCACGGCATCCGCCCGCCCGGGATGGCGGAGTAGTCGAAGGCCTCGGCCTCGATCCAGCCGGCGTCCGGGTTGGCCTGCCGCCAGGCCAGGATCCGCTCGTGGATGCCTTCGAGGGTGCGCACTCCGGCGAGCTGGACGCAGTCCGCGTCGGAGCCGAGCCGGACGTGGTTGTGGGCGTCGATGAAGCCGGGCAGGACGAGCTTGCCGCCCGCGTCGATCCGCTCGGTGTCCGGGCCGGCCCAGGCGGCGGCCCCGGCGTCCGCGCCGACCCAGACGATGCGCCCGTCGTGGACGGCGAGGGCCTCGGCCTCGGGCCGGTCGGGGTCGACGGTGTGGATCCGGGCTCCGGTGAGCAGCAGGTCGGCGGGGAAGGGGTGGCGTGCCATGTGGGGGTGCTCCCTTGCGTGTGCGGTGTCGTTCAGGCGGCCGGGGCGTACGCCGCGACCCGGCGGCGGGTGAGGGCCCAGTAGGTGAGTCCGGAGACGACCGAGCCGAGCAGGGTGAGGTCGGCGCCGCCGAGCGGGGCGACCAGTGGCCCGGTCCACAGCTCGGAGTCGCAGGTCAGGGCGGCGAAGGCCATGCCGGCGAGCAGGGCGGTGATGCCGGCGGGGTGGTAGCCGGAGCGGTACCAGTAGGCACCCGCGCTCCCGGCGTGCAGTGCGTCGGCGTCGTAGTGGCAGCGGCGCAGCAGCATGTCGGCGAGGAAGACTCCGCCCCAGGGGGCGAACACGATGATCAGCAGGGAGAGGAAGGAGAGGAGGGAGGTGGTGAAGTCGGTGAGGAAGAGCGCGGCGAGCGAGCCGGCGGCGGTGACGGCGGCGCTGATGACGATGGCCCGGGCGCGGCTCCACGGGATGCCGAGGACCTGGAGGTTCAGGCTGGAGGAGTAGAGCGTGATGATCGAGTTGGTGACCGAGCCGCCGAGTACGAGGGCCAGGAACAGCGGCTGGAACCAGCCGGGCAGCAGGCTCTCGGCTCCGGCGACCGCGTCGGTCATGTCGGTCCGGGTGGCGGCGGCGACGCCCGCGATGCCGAGGGCCACCGAGGAGAGGAAGCCGCCGAGGGCGCCCATCCAGGTGATGGACTTCAGCGAGGTGGTCCGGGGCAGGTAGCGGGTGTAGTCGGCGGGCATCGGCAGGTACGAGAAGGGTCCGGCGAGCATGACCACGAAGGCGAGGCTCCAGCCGGAGAGCCCGGGGGCGGCGGCCGGGGCGGCGGTGTCGGCGCCGGGCAGGACGAAGAGGAGCAGGACGCCGAAGCCGGCGGCGAGGACGTAGGCCATCCAGCGTTCGGCGAACTGGACGGTGGCGTGGCCCCACATGGCGACGGCGAAGGTCAGCGCGAGGGTGACCAGCAGGGCGGTGGCGCGGCCGGCCGTGCCGCCCTGCCAGCCGATCTCGGCGAAGAAGACTTCCAGCGCGAGGGTGCCCACCACGGTGTTGACGATGGTGTAGCCGATGCTCACCACCCAGTTGAGGACGCCGGCCGGGAAGTTGCCGCGCACGCCGAAGGTGGCGCGGGAGATGACCAGGGTGGCGGTGCCGGTGCGGATGCCGCTGAGTCCGGCGGCGCTGATGGCGAAGAAGGAGAGTCCGCCGATCACGACCACGGCGGTGGCCTGCCAGAAGGAGAGCCCGAAGGCGACGGCGAGGGCGCCGTTGATCACGTAGGTGAAGGTGAGGTTGGAGCCGAACCAGAGCCAGAAGAGGTCCTTGGCGCTGCCGTGGCGTTCGGCGTCGGGAATCGGGTCGATCCCGTGTGTCTCGACCCGGAACACCTCGTCGACGTCGACTGTCTCCTGCTGCCCCATGAGGACCCCTGACCTTGAACGATCTTGAATGACGTTCTAACTTCTTGAATGGCATTCAAGATGAGGGCTGGACCTCGACCCCGTCAAGACCCTGTCCGGGATAAGGTCGGACCAGGAAGATCCGGAGGGCGGGAGCGGGAGCGGTGGCGGGAGCAGCACGGCGGCGCGACGGGCAGATCGCCCAGGAGCGGATGCTGGAAGAGGCCATGGCGGCCATCGCCGAGGACGGACTGGCCGCGCTCACCATGTCCGCACTGGCCGAGCGCCTCGGCACCAGCGGGGGCCACATCCTGTACTACTTCGGCAGCAAGGACCGACTCCTGCTGGAGGCCCTGCGCTGGAGCGAGGATCAGCTCACCGGGGAGCGCTGGGCGCTGCTGGGCCGCCGGGTGACGGCGGCGCGCAAGCTGGACCAGTTCCTGGAGCTCTACCTCCCCGAGGGCCCCCGCGACCCGCGCTGGACGCTGTGGATCGAGCTGTGGGCCCGCACCGCCTCCAACCAGCCACTGAAGGCCGCCCAGGAGGAGATCGACGACAACTGGCAGCGGGACCTGGAGGCTCTCCTGGCCAAGGGCGTGGACCAGGGCCGCTTCGCGCCCATGGACGTGCCCGCGCGGGCCTCGGAGCTGCTCGCTCTGCTGGACGGCCTGAGCACCCGGGTCGTCCTGGGCCAGCGCGGCGCGGACCGCGCCCGCGCCCTGGAGCAGGCCCGCTCGGCGGCGGCCCTGCTCGTACCCCGCACCTGAGACGAGGGCCCCGGCCGGCCCTTCCCGCGCCGGCGGGTCAGGAACTCCGCTCCTTTTCCGGCCTGCGACTCGGCTCGATGACTCGATCCGCCGACTCGGCCCGGCGGGTCAATTCGACGGCCAAAAGCGGAAGCCGCCGCACCGAAAAGGCCTTTCACGGTGACCGGACATCCGTTCACGCCCGTTCACTCCCCCGCCCCACCCCCTTGACCAGGGCATATGCAAGAGGAACAAAGGCCTTCACGGGCTCGTGAAGGTATTCACAAGAATTCCGCCGGAAGTGCGCCCTACCGCACTCCTCCCCCAGCGCGCACAATCGCGATGACGACTCACATCGACCGTGAAGGAGGGAGCGCGTGCGCAATCAGGTGCGCACAGCGGACGGGCGCGCTCTGACTGTGGAGCGCTGGGGCGATCCCGACGGTAAACCCGTCTTTCTGCTGCACGGCATGCCCGGCAGCCGCCTCGGCCCGGCCCCCCGGGGCATGGTCCTCTACCAGCGCCGGATGCAGCTCATCGCGTACGACAGACCCGGCTACGGCGGCTCCGACCGCCATGTGGGCCGCACCGTCGCCGACGTGGCCCAGGACGTGGCCGCCATCGCCGACGCCCTCGGACTGGACACCTTCGCGGTCGCCGGCCGCTCCGGCGGTGCCGCCGGAGCACTGGCCTGTGCCGCCCTCCTCCCGGACCGGGTCACCCGGACCGCGGGGATGGTCGGCCTCGCCCCCCGGGACGCGGAGGACCTGGACTGGTTCGCCGGGATGGCCGCGTCGAACGTACGGGAGTACACCACCGCCACCGACGACCCCGAGGAGCTGGCGGCCCGGCTGATCCCGCGCGCCGACGGCATCCGCAAGGACCCCGGCCGGCTGCTGGACGAACTGCGCCGGGAGCTGACCGACAACGACCGCATGATCGTCTCGGACGCCGGCCTGCGGTCGATGCTCCTGCGGAACTACCGTGAGGGGCTGCGCCATTCGGCGTACGGATGGATCGACGACGTCCTCGCCTTCAGCCGCCCCTGGGGCTTCGACCCCGCCGACATCCGCTGTCCGGTGCTGATCTGGCACGGCGAGCTCGACGTGTTCTCCCCCGTGGGCCACTCCCGCTGGCTGGCCCGCCGCATCCCCGGGGCCACGACCAACATCGTTCCCGCCGCCGCGCACTTCGCCTCCCTGCGCGCGCTGCCCGACGTACTGAACTGGCTGCTGCGCGATCTCCCGGCGCCGGATCTCAACGAACAGCAGCCCGCATAGCGGTCGTTGACCGCCCATTCGTTCCGACCACGCCCACTTGAACCTCGACAAGTGCCGCATTCGCAATGGAGTGTGGCCGAGTAAAGTCCACGCTTGAAAGGGCTCCACCCACCACTCGACGGGTGGGCCCCACGAGTCGTGGAGGCTGTCTCATGACCCTGCACATCGACGACGTCGGCCTGCTCATCCTCGCCGTCGGGCTCCTCGTCGGCTACGCCGTCTACAAGCACACCAGGGCCGCCGGGGCCGCGTCCAAGGGGGACGTCGTCGGCGCGATCGGCGCCGCTGCCGCGACGATCACCGCGCTCTTCCTGCTGTTCGGCGGGGGCGGTTCCGCGTCCGCCGAGCCCGCCCCCCGACCGACGGGACACGCCCTCACATCGCACCAGGTCAGCGCGGTGCTGCCGGAATAGGTCCGGTCCGGACGGGGCCGCCGTCGGGACCCGCTCCCATGAAAAGGATCTTCCCTTGCGGCAAACGGCCGAATCCGCCCTCTTGAGAAATCCGCCGCGCATTGCATGGAAGTCTTGACCAGGCGTCATGTCTCGTGTTGCCAAGGGGGACTGTCCTAGTAAAGTCCCTGCTTGACAGCAGCATGTAGCCGTTGTCATTCACATGTCCATTCCACATGGCTTCCCCAAGGACGGTGCCGTGAACACTTCAGCATCCCCCGCGACCAGCTCGGTCAAGGCCCACCGGGTTCCGCTCGGCAAGATCGACGTCCACACCGCGTCCGCGGCGACGACGCTCGGTCGCGTGCTGCCGGCCGAATCTGCTCGTCCGGTTCAGGCCCCGATCTTCAACTCCGCACTCTGAGCCGAACTCGGCGCTCTAGACTGGTGGAATGACCGGCCTGATCGCATTTCGCGAGATCGTCCTAAAGGTTCACAGCAGATGCGATCTTGCTTGTGATCATTGCTATGTCTACGAACACGCAGATCAGAGCTGGCGAGCCCGGCCGAAAGTGATCTCCCCCGAGGTTATTTCGCATACCGCGTCCAGGCTCGCCGAACATGCCCGTGACCATGCACTCCCCTCCGTCACGGTGATTCTCCATGGAGGGGAACCCCTGTTGGCGGGCACGTCCCGGCTCCGCCTCGTGTGCGAGGAGTTCAGCCGGGCGCTCAGCGGGATCGCCTCCCTCGACCTGCGGATCCACACCAACGGACTCCAGCTCAGCACCCGTTACCTCGACCTCTTCGACGAGTACGGCGTCCGGGTCGGCATCTCCCTCGACGGGGACCGCGCCGCCAACGACCGCCACCGCCGCTTCGCCGACGGCCGTACGAGCCACCCGCTGGTCCTCGCCGCCGTCGCCCTGCTCCGCTCCGAGCCGTACCGCCACCTCTACCAGGGCCTGCTCTGCACCGTGGACGTGGCCAACGACCCCGTCGCCGTACTGGATGCGCTGGTCGAACTGGAGCCCCCGCGCGTGGACTTCCTGCTCCCCCACGCCACCTGGGAGGCACCCCCGGCCCGCCCCGACGGCGCCCCCGACGCGTACGCGCGCTGGCTGCTGCGGATCTTCGACCACTGGGACCGGCTGGGACGCCCGGTGCCTGTAAGGCTCTTCGAGTCCCTGCTCTCCACCCTGCGCGGCGGCCCCAGCCTCACCGAGTCGCTCGGCCTCGCGCCCACCGACCTCGTCGTCGTCGAGACCGACGGCACCCTGGAACAGGCGGACTCCCTCAAGAGCGCCTTCGAGGGAGCCGCGGCCACCGGCTTCAACGTCTTCGACCACGCGTTTGACCAGGTCGCGGCCCATCCCGGGGTCCGCGCCCGGCAGCTGGGCCTCGCGGGCGTCAGCGACTCGTGCCGCCGGTGCCCCGTCGTACGTTCGTGCGGGGGCGGGCTCTACACCCACCGCTACCGCGACCGGAACGGCTTCGACAACCCCTCCGTCTACTGCACCGACCTGCGCGAACTCGTGGACGGGGTCGAGGGCCGCACCGCTCCGCGGGAGACCGCGCCGCAGCTGACCGACCCGGCCGAACTCGCCCGCTCCCAGGAGGAACTGACCCGGATCCTGCTGGCCCGGCTGCACGCGGACCTCGCCGCCGACCCCGGCTGGGCGCACGCCTGGGAACTGCTGACCGCCGTGGAGGGGGCCGGGGAGGCGGGCCCGGACGCCCTGGACGCCGTACTGGACCACCCCTTCACCCGGACCTGGGTACTGGCGGCCCTGGACGCCGCCCGCGACGGCAGGCAGGACGCACCGGAGGCGGCGCGCAGGCTGACCGCGCTGGCCGCCGCCGCCGTGCTCCGCGGCGGGCTGGACCTGCCGGCCGAGGTGGCCTACCGCGACGGCGAGGTGTACCTGCCGACGCTGGGGCTGCTGCGGCTCGGGGAGCCCGGCACGGAGGGCCGGGCCGCGCTGCACGTCACCGACGGGGGGTACGCCGTACGGGACGGCCGCACCGAGCACCGCTTCGGGCCCACGGCGGGGGACGCCCGCTGGCAGCCCGTACGCACCTGGTCGCCCGGGCCGGACGCGGCCCCGGTGGCCCTGGAGGACCTCGACCCGTACCGCAACTGCTTCCCCCGCCCGCCCAGGCTCCGCCTCGGCGCCGGGGAGGCCGAGGAGTGGCGGGGCAGGCTGGACCGGGCGTGGGCGCTGCTGCACAAGGCGGTGCCGGACTTCGCCCGGGCGGCGGCCACCGGGCTGACCACGCTGACCCCGCTCGCGGGCGGCCCGCGGTCGGGCGGCTGGGGCGAGGCCGGGCGGCACGGGCCGGGAGCGCTCGGGGTGCCGTACGCGGCGGGGGTCCGCGAGACCGCGCTGGCGCTGCTGACCGGGCGGCGGCGGACCAGGCTGCGGGCGCTGACCGAGGTGGCCGACCTGTACGCGCTGGACGGTCAGTGGCAGCACCGTTCGCCGTGGCGGGAGCGGCCGGTACCGGTGTCCCGGCTGCTGGCGGACGTGCACGAGCGGGTGGCGGTGGAGGCGTACCGGCGGGCCACGGCGACGCCCGAACCGGGCGGCTCGGACCGGATCCACCAGGCCCTGGACCAGCTCTCGGAGGCGGCCGAGCTGACCGTCACCGGGAAGAGCCTGGTGGCGGAGCTCCGCTACGAACTGAAGACGGTCGACGCGTGACCGCGCCCTCCCCGGCGCGGTTCTCCGCGCCCTCCTCCGTGCCGTCCTCCGCGCCCGGCAGGCTCCGGCTCGCCGTGCAGTTGCGGCTGGCCGGGGTCCGCCCCGGCATGCGGCTCATGGTGCACTCCTCCCTCGGCGGGACCGGGCTGCGCGCGGAGCTGCTGCGCGACGCCCTGACGGGCGTCCTCGGGCCGCGCGGCACCCTGGTGGTCCCTGCGTTCACCCCGGAGAACTCCAAGACCTCCACCGCCCACCTGGAGCGGATCCGCGGTCTGGACGAGGCCGGGGTGCGGGCCTTCCGCGAGCGGATGTCCGCTTTCGACCCGGCGAGCA
The DNA here is from genome assembly GCF_030440515.1 of Streptomyces xanthophaeus. Classification (GTDB taxonomy): domain Bacteria; phylum Actinomycetota; class Actinomycetes; order Streptomycetales; family Streptomycetaceae; genus Streptomyces; species Streptomyces kutzneri. The sequence goes on along the minus strand of NZ_CP076543.1, from coordinate 6,312,386 downwards.
CCCCGAGCCAGGGCATGGGGTCCCTGGCGGAGGCCGTCCGCACCGCGCCGGGCGCCGCGCGCAGCGCCCACCCGCAGACCTCCTTCGCGGCCCTCGGGGCGGACGCGGAGCGGCTGTGCTCGGGGCATCGCCTCGAAAGCCATCTGGGGGAAGAGTCACCCCTGGGAAAGCTGTGCTGGGAGGGCGGGCAGGTACTCATGATCAATGTGGGGTTTTCGGTCTGCACCGCTTTCCATCTCGCGGAGTACCGAATTCCGAAGCCCCCCTTGCGCATGTACGAGTGTGTGGTGAAGGTGAACCTTCCGGGGCCGCAAAGGCACCGGCAGGAGGGGGCGTGGACCGCATACGAGGACGTCGCGCTGGACGACGGCGATTTCACGGAGATCGGTGACGCGTTCCCGGATTCACGGGTGCGCAGGGGGCGGGTGGGAGGTGCGTCGACCATGCTCTTCTCCCTCCCGGAGGCCGTCGATCACGCCCTTGACTGGATGACCGAAAACAGACGCTGATTGACTGAACGATGAGGGGATGTGGCGAAGCAGCTCCGGAATGATGTTTCTTCGCTTCGCATCTTCGGGACGGGGGTCGTGTGCCCGCATCAGGGGAGCCGTACTTTTTTCTCAGTTACGCACATACACCGAGGTTCGGGGCCGGGGGCCCCGACCCGGACATGTGGGTCGAGCGCCTGTTCCGTGATCTCTGCGGGCATGTCATGGCGCTGACGGACCTGCGCGCCGGGTACGACGTCGGGTTCATGGACCGGGAGATACGCAGCGGCGAGGGCTGGTCCGAACGGCTCGCCCGGGCACTCGCCAACTGCCGGGTCTTCGTTCCCCTGTTCTCGCCGCGCTACTTCGCCAGCGAGATGTGCGGGAAGGAGTGGTTCGCCTTCGCGCAGCGCGCCGTCCAGCACGGCGCGGTCAGCAACAAGCAGGCCGAGGCCATCGTGCCCGCGTTATGGGTGCCGGTGCCGCCGGAACAACTCCCCGGCCCGGCCGAGCGGTTGCAGTTCAACCACAACACCTTCGGCGAGCGCTACGTCACCGACGGCCTGTACGGGCTGATCAAACTGCGCGGTTACGCCGAGCAGTACGAGCAGGCCGTGTACGAGCTCGCCCGGCGCATCGTCCAGGTCGCCGAGACCGCCCACCTGGACCCCATCCGCCCGCTGGACTACCGCAACGTTCCGAGCGCCTTCGGCTCCAGCGGCAGTCCGGCCCGCACCCTGCACGTGACCGTGGCCGCCGCCTCCCGGCACGATCTGCCCGATGGCCGCACCCCCGAGTACTACGGGGACACCGCGCTGGAGTGGAATCCGTACCATCCGGTCGCCCAGCGGCCCATCGCCTACGTCGCCGAGGACCTGGTCAAGAACCTCAACTACCAGACCACCATGTCCTCCTTCGACGACGAGGCCGGGCACCTCGACAGCAAGCAGCTGCCGACCCGGCCGGAGATCCTGATCGTCGACCGGTGGGCGGTGGAGGACGAGCAGCGGCGCCGGCGCCTGGCCGCCTTCGACCGGGAGCCCCGGCCCTGGGTCAACGTGGTCGTGCCGTGGAACCGGTACGACCACCAGAGCCGGTCGAAGGAGAACGAGCTGGCCGACCGGCTGGAGAACACCATGCCCAAGACGATGAGCCAGGGCCGGGCCGCCTGCCGGGCCGCCGCGAACGGCGTGGCCAACGTGGAGACCCTCGGCCAGATCCTGCCGCAGGTGGTCGAGGCCGCCGCCCAGCAGTTCCTCAGACACGCGCAGCCGTATCCGCCGAAGGGCGACACCTCCATCGAACGGCCCCGGTTGCTGGGGCCGATGGGGATGAACGGGCCGCCAGGGCCGCCATCGCCCCGTGTCCCGTTCCCGCCCGACTCCGACCGGCACCGGGCCGGGCCGGCGGGGGCCGGCCTCCACGACAACGACGACAACGACACCGACCGGGGGGACGCGGATGACAGCGAGCAGTGACAACAGCGGCAGCGACAGCGACAGCCGTGACGGACGCATCGTCACCTTCTATTCGTACAAGGGCGGCACGGGCCGCACCATGGCGCTGGCCAACACCGCATGGATCCTGGCGGCGAACGGCAAGCGGGTCCTCGCCGTGGACTGGGACCTGGAGGCGCCCGGCCTGCACCGCTTCTTCCACCCCTTCCTGGACCCTTCCACGCTGGGGGCCACCACCGGGGTCATCGATCTGATCAGCGAGTACGCCTGGGCGGCGACCAGCCCGGTGCAGCGGCCCGACGACTGGCACAAGGACTACGCGCGGATACAGCCGCACGCCGTCTCGCTCACCCCGGAGACCCACGGCTGGGAGTTCCCGGACGGCGGCACCCTGGACTTCGTCTCGGCGGGCCGGCAGAACCGCGAGTACTCGGCGACCGTCTCCACCTTCGACTGGGACAACTTCTACGACCGGCTCGGCGGGGGGCTCTTCTTCGACGCCTTACGCGCCGACATGAAGCGGAACTACGACTACGTCCTGATCGACAGCCGCACCGGTCTTTCCGACATCGCCGACATCTGCACCGTCCACCTCCCGGACGTCCTGGTCGACTGCTTCACCCTGTCCGACCAGTCCATCGACGGCGCCGCGTCCGTCGCCCGCCAGATCGACGAGCGGTTCAACGACCGCGGCATCAAGATCTACCCGGTCCCGATGCGCATCGACGAGGGCGAGAAGGAGAAGGCGGACGCCGGCCGGGCGCTGGCCCGGATCAAGTTCGACCGCTTCCCGAACGGCCTGGTCGGGGACGAGCTCACCTCCTACTGGGGTGCGGTGGAAATCCCGTACCGCCCCTACTACGCGTACGAGGAGACCCTGGCCACCTTCGGCGACGAGGCCGGGCTCACCAACTCCCTGCTCTCCGCCTTCGAGCGGCTCACCGCCGTGGTCACCGAGGGCCACATCACCTCCATGCCGGTCATCGGCGAGGAGGTCCGGCTGCGCATCAGGGACGCCTTCACCCGGCGCCGCCCGGCGCTGCCCGCCGACCTGTTCCTGTCCTACGTCGCCGAGAACCGGATGTGGGCGGACTGGATCGAGTCGGTGCTCACCCGGGCCGGTTTCCGGGTCGTGCCGAAGGACGTCTCAGCCGAGCGGGCCCCGGGCGCGGCAGCCGGGGACACCCTCGGGGGCGCGGGCATCAGCATCGACACGGCCGCCCGGACGGTGGTGCTGCTCTCCTCGGCCTACCTCAAGTCGGCCCGGGCCGTGGACGTGTGGGAGCGCGCGGCCGCCGAGGACCCGACCGGGGGCCGGCGCCAGCTGGTACCGCTGAGGGTGGGCGACGTACGGCTCTCCACGCCGTACATCGACCGCAACCCGGTGGACCTGTTCCGGCTCGACGAGGTGCACGCGACGACCGCCCTGCTGCGCGCGGTGGAGCGCCCCATGGCCCTGCCCGACAGCGGCAGCAGTGCCTCGCAGCCGGGTCCCCGCTTCCCGGGGACCGTCCCGAAGATCTGGAACGCGCCGCCCCGCAACCCCGGGTTCACCGGGCGCAGCATCGTGCTGGAGCGGATGCGCGACCAGCTCGGCGGGGGCATGGCCGTGGTGCTGCCCCAGCCGCAGACCCTGTTCGGGCTCGGCGGCGTCGGCAAGACCCAGGTGGCGCTGGAGTACGTGCACCGGTTCATGGCCGACTACGACCTGGTGTGGTGGATCTCCTCGGAGCAGACCGACGACGTGGTCGCGGCCCTCGCGGAGCTGGCCGTGCGGCTGGGCGCGCAGACCGGCGAGGACATGGCGGCCGCCTCCCAGGAGGCGATCGACCTGCTGCGGCGCGGGGTTCCCTCCTCGCGCTGGCTGCTGGTCTTCGACAACGCGGACGATCCGGAGACGCTCAAGCGGTTCTTCCCGCCGGGCGGGCCGGGCCATGTCCTGGTGACCTCCCGCAACCAGTCCTGGTCGCAGTACGGTGACGCGCTGCCGGTGGACGTGTTCCTGCGGGAGGAGTCCATCGAGCACCTGCAGCGCCGGGCCCCGGGGCTGAGCAAGGACGACGCCGAGCAGGTGGCGGTGGCGGTGGGCGACCTGCCGCTGGCCGTCGAGCAGGCGGGTGCCTGGATCGCGGAGACCGCGACCCCGGTGGGCGCGTACATCGAACAGCTGGCCCAGCAGGCGGCGAGCGTCCTGGGCCTGAACCAGCCGCCCGGATATCCGGAGCCGGTGGCCGCCACCTGGAACATCTCCATCGAGCGGCTGCAGTCCCGTTCCCCGGCCGCCGTGCGGCTGCTCCAGCTGTGCGCCTTCCTGGCTCCCGAGCCGATCTCCGCGAACCTGCTCTACAGCAAGGAGATGATCGACGCCCTCAAGCCGTACGACGCCTCGCTCCAGGAGAAGCTGGTGCTGGGCCGGGTGATCCGGGAGATCGGCCGGTTCGCGCTGGCCAAGGTCGACCAGGTCAGCAACAGCATCCAGGTGCACCGGCTGGTCCAGGCCGTGATCCGGTCGCAGATGCCGGAGGAGGACCAGCGGGAGGCCCGGCACGCCGTCCACCGGATCCTGGCCGGCGCCCGGCCGGACGACGACGAGCCGATCGACAACCCGGAGACGTGGCCGCGGTTCAACACCATCTGGTCGCACCTCACCCCGTCGGAGGCCCGGTACTGCAAGGAACCGGAGACGCGCAGGCTGCTGATCGACCGGGTCCGCTACCTGTGGAAGCGCGGCGATTTCAAGGCCGCGTACACGCTCGGCGAGGAGCTGCGCGAGGCCTGGAAGGAGATGCTGGGCAACGACGACCTCCAGTACCTGTACCTGCGCTTCCATCTGTCGAACATCCTGCGTTCGCAGGGCCGGTTCGTGGAGGCGAAGGAGCTGGACGAGGTCACGCTGGAGCGGCAGAAGGCGGTGCTCGGCCCCTCGCACCCGCACACGTACATGACCATGAGCGGGCTGGCCAACACGCTGGGCGCGCTGGGCCATTACGGACAGGCGATGGAGCTGGCGACCGACGCGCACGAGGGCTTCAGCCAGATCTTCCACGAGGCGCACCCGCGCACGCTGGCCGCCGCGAACAACCTGGCGCTGAACCTGCGGCTCGTGGGTCAGTACACGAGGGCCCGGGAGATCGACCAGGAGGTGCACGACCTGCGTACGGAGGTGCTCGGGCCGGAGCACCCGTACACCCTGTCCTCCGCGCAGAACCTGGCCCGCGACCTGCGTGAGGTGGGCCGGTACGAGGACTCGGTGCAGCTGCTCAGCCGGACGTACGACACCTACAAGCGGACGCTGGGGCGGACGTTCCCCGGCACCCTGTCGGCCGCGAAGAACCTGGCGGTGTCGCTGCGCCGGGCCGGTCAGCTGGAGGACGCCCTCCGGCTGACCACGGCCACCCGGGCCCGCTACCGGGCCAAGTACACCTCCGTCAACCCGGACCTGCTGTCCTGCGAGCTCAACCTGGCCTCGGACCTGTTCGCGACCGGGGATCCGGGCGGGGCGCGGGACCTGGCGCAGGAGGTGGTGGACGAGTACATGAAGGTGCCGGGCGAGCGGCACCCGTACACCCTGGCGGCCGTGAACAACCTGGCGGTCTTCCACTGGGGCACGGGCGCCGCGGAGACGGCGGAGACGATGCTGCGCCAGACGATACGGGGGATGCGGGACGTCCTCGGCGACAACCACCCGCACACCGTCTTCGCCCATCTCAACCTGGCCAACACGCGGGCCGACCTGGGCGATCCGGAAGGCGCTCTGGAGCTGGAGCGGCTGGCTGTGATGCGGCTGCGCGAGGCGCTCGGGGCGCACCATCCCGAGACCCTGGCGAGCAGCTCCAACATGGCGGTCAGCCTGGACTCGATGGGCCGCAAGGAGGAGGCGGCCCGGCTGCGGGCGGAGGCGGTGTCCGAGCTGACCCGGCTGCTCGGTGAGGACCACAGTCTGACCCGGTACGCGCGCGACGAGCGGCGGGTCCACCGCGACCTGGAGCCTCTCGCCGTCTGATCCGACGGCGGGCGGCGGGGGCTCCGCGACCGCGGGGCCCCCGCCGCCCGCCACCCGACAGCAGGGGGGCGCTGTGACCGACAGCATGACCTTTCGAAACGAGGACCTGCCGGCCCTCTTCCACCACACCGACCAGGCGGCGATCTCCCGGCAGCGGGAGTCCACCCAGGCCACCCGCGCCCAGTTGCTGCTGCTGGTCGCGGCCGCGGCGGCCGCCGCGCTGCCCGCCGGGCCGAAGCTGGGCTCGATGTACCTCTTCGGGTTGCTGAGCGTGCTCGCGTACGTGGGGGTGCTGGGCGTGGGCATGCGGGCGACCCGGCGCCGGGCCCGCCCGCAGTGGCAGCTCAACCGCAGTGCGGCGGAGTTCATCAAGTCCCTGGCCTGGCGGTACGCGGTGCACGGGGCGCCGTTCGGCAGTGAGGTCGCCGCGCCCGAGGCGACGTACCGCACCCGGCTGGAGGCGGGTCTGGCCGAGCTGCGGAAGATGGGCTGGGATGATCCGCGGGCTGCCGGGGCGGTGCCGGAGGGCGGGGAGATCACCGGCGCGATGCAGCGGCTGCGCGGGATGGACTACCAGGCGCGACGCGAGACGTATGTCCGGGACCGGCTGATCGAGCAGCGCAACTGGTACCGGCGGCGCACGGAGGTGTCCCGGCGGGCGACGAACCTGTGGTCGTGGACGATCGTGCTGCTGACCTGCCTGGCGCTGCTGTTCGCGCTGCTGGGGTCGTTCGGTTCGGGTCCGGGGCCGAGGCTGACCGCGCTGCTGAGCGCGGCGGCGGCGGCCGGGATCGCGTGGAACGAGGTGCGCCGGCACCATCCGCTGATCGAGGCGCACACGCTGATCGAGCAGGATCTGGCGGCGATGATGGTCGTGATGCAGACGACCATCACCGAGTCGCAGTGGCCTTCTTCGGTGTACGAGACGGAGCGGTACGTGTCTCCGCAGCACACGGACTGGCTGGCTCGGCACAGCAGTTGAGGCGCTGGTGGTGGGAGGGTGTGGCTCAGTCCCGGGTCACGCCCTCGCGCCAGATGACGGTGACGGGTTTGCCGAGCGCCCGCGCGTAGGCGACGATCTCGGCGGTGCCGCCGTGTCCGCGGGCGGGCTGCCCGTCCCAGACGGCGACGAGCCGGTCGCAGGAGTCGGCGATGTAGGTGCCGGCGGCGTAGTAGGCCTCGTCCGTGGAGCGGGCGAAGTCCATCCGGACCTCCTGGGCGGCCCGGTTCTTGAGGCCCCGGTAGCGGGCGAGGGCCTCGGCGCCTTCGAAGGCGTCCTCGTAGTCCCCGCTGGGGATCACCACGGTGAGGTCGGCGCCGTGCTCGAGGGCGATGGCGGCGAACAGCTGGTCCGCTCCCTCGGCGAGGCTGGAGAAGGCCTCCAACGGTCCTTCGTGGCCGCCCAGTACGGCGCGCAGTCCGCTCTCCACATGGCCGAGCACCGAGTCCGGAATGGCTCGGTGCCCGGTCACGCCGATTCGTTTCATGCAGAAACCAGCCTCCCCCGTGGACACGGTCGCCTGGAACATCCTCCCAGAAGGCGGGAGGACGTCCAGGGGTGCGACGGGGGCGCGTGAGTCACCGTCAGTAGACGCTGACACCGTAGGCGTTGAGGGCTTCGACCACGGGCTGGAAGAAGGTCGTGCCGCCGGAGGAGCAGTTGCCGCTGCCGCCGGAGGTGAGGCCGACGGCGCGGGTGCCCGAGTAGAGCGGGCCGCCGCTGTCGCCGGGTTCGGCGCACACGTTGGTGCGGATCATGCCGTAGACGATGTCGCCGCCGCCGTAGTTGACGGTGGCGTTGAGCCCGGTGACCCGGCCGCTGTGGATGCCGGTGGTGGAGCCGCGCCTGGTCACCGACATGTTGACCGTGGCGTTCACGGCGCTGGTGATGTCCTGGCTGCCGACGGTCCCGGGGGGCACCGGCGTGTTGCTGGCGTACTTGATGAGGCCGTAGTCGTTGGTCGGGAAGCTGGATCCGACCGTGGAGCCCACGACGGTGGTGCGGGCGGAGTTGCTCCACCAGGTGCCCGCGCCGTCGGTGCAGTGTCCGGCGGTCAGGGCGTAGTAGTTGCTGCCGCTGCGCACGTTGAAGCCCAGCGAACAGCGCCAGCTCGTGGCGTAGATGGCGTCGCCGCCGGACACCAGTTTGGTGAGCTTGCCGGGGATGCGTTCGATGCGCAGGGCTGCGACGTCGGCTCCGGCCTCGCGCTTGATTCTCGCGATGCCGGCCTCGGAGACCGTGGAGTCGGCGGAGACCACGAGGGTTCCGGTGGCGGGGTCGGTGTGCCAGGCGGTGCCCGCCACGTCGGCGCGCAGGACGGATGCGCCGGCCGAGGCGAGCCGGGCGGCGCTGAATGCCGTGTCCTTGCCGTCCCGGCCGGAGTCCGCGCTCGCGGCCGTGGGGACGGCGAGCGCTGCGGCGGCGGCCAGGCCGGTGGCCGCCGCGAGCAGCCTGGTACGGGTCATGCGCTTGATCCTCACTTCTCGTCCTCCTGGAGAGGGTCGGGGGCCCGGCGGTTGTGGGGGTGCCAGAGCCCGTGAGGCGCAGCCGGGGGCACGGCGAGCGCATGAACTTTGGCCGTGCCCCTGACAAGCGCTGTCGGGAGTGTCCTGTCGTCAGATACCGGTCGCAAGAGCGGCTTTCAGCCTCCGCTCGCCCGCCGCCACCTCGAAGGGCAGCGTGTTCCCGGGCGGCGGGAAAGGACAGATGAAGTGGTCCGCGAAGGCGCAGGGAGGCAGCAGGGAGCGGTTGAAATCCACCGCGATCGCGCCTCGCGCGTCGGGTATGCCGGGCTTCAGGAACCGGAAGCGATAGCTGGAGCGCCCGGCGGTGGCATCGCCGAAGACGGCCCAGAGGCTGCCGTCGTCGGCGTCGACGGCGACCTGGAGGGTGTGCTCGGCTCCGCCGAAGGAGAAGACCAGCTCCCCGCCGAGGCCGAGCCCGCGCGCCCGCCCGTCGGCGTTCTCCACCCGGACGCTCCGGTCCTCGGCATACGGACGGAATCGCCCCGGCCGGACGAAGGCGGGGTCGTAGGGGGTGGCCTCCAGGCCGGCATGGGCCCGGCGGGCCTCGGAGGCGGGATCGTAGACGCGCACGCCCCACTCGCCCTCGCGCCGGATCACCACGATCCGGAGCTCCCCGGCGGAGAGCCGGGAGCGTGCGGGTGGGTTCTCGTCGGCGCCCAGTACGACGTCACCCGTGAAGGGCTCGCCGTCGAGGCGGTAGGAGTCCCCGGCGGTGGCGGCCAGAGCCACACCGGTCCCCGTCCGGCGCCAGCGCCCCGGAACGGCCGGAATTCGACCTTCCGGGTAGTCGGCGAGCCAGTAGGTTCCGGTCAGCGCAAGAGGGCCGTAGGGCGCGGACACGGCCGCCGCCCTGCGCTCGTGCCATTCCCGCCACGCGGCGTGCGGGTCGTCTGCGTCGTCGCTCATCCCGCTCAACCCTTCCACACGGGTCCGGACGGGAATCCCTGCGTACGCCGTCCGGACCTGTGAAATCTGAAAGAGCCTCAGCAGTCGCAGCCGCAGCAGTCACAGCTGCAGCAGCCGTCGCCACCGCCACCGCCGCCACCACTGCCGCCGGAACCGGAGCCGTTGCAGCAGTCGCAGGACTCGCAGCACTCACAGGCGTCGCACCATGGGTCCCGCTTCTTGCGGGACCAGGGGCCCTCGTGCTCGGTGCAGCACATCTGACAGGTGCAGAAGAGCCCGATGGCCACCGCGCAGCCCGCGAGCAGTCCGCGGCGCGGCCGCTGCGGGGGCGGCGCGCCACCGAATCCGCCCGGGCCCGTGGGCGGCATCCCCGGGCCGCCCGCTCCACCGCCGTACGGGGCCCCGCCGTAGGGGTTCTGGCCGTACGGGTTCTGGCCGTAGGCGTTCTGGCCGTACTGGTTCCCGCCCTGGCCACCGTACGGCTGGCCCGCGTACGGGTTGCCGCTGCCGCCCTGACCTGCGGAGGCCGTCGCCGTATGGCCGCAGCTGCCGGTGCCGAAGGCCCGGTCCACCGAGGTGCGCAGCTCGTGCACGAGCAGCCGGTGGGCGAGCCCCGCGTCGGTGAACTCGACCTCGCGCAGGGCCAGCCTGATGCCGTGGAGGGCGTCGTCGCAGAGCCTGCGGGCCTCGGTGAGCGAGGTACCGGTGGCGGTGAGCGGGTTCCAGGCGCCCGCGACGGCGTCGGCGCCCTGGTCCTCCACCGCGTCCAGCAGGTGCGCGAGCCGGCCGAAGTACCGGCCGGCCTCGGCCAGCGCGGGTGCGTTGCCTGGCCGTCCGGCCAGCTGCGCGGTATGCGCGAAGGCAGCGGCCGTCGCGGTCTCCGTCGGCTCGGTCACCACGAGCACGGGAGTGCCGGGGCCCGCAAGCGTCTCGATGCCCGCCTGCCGGTCCACGGCGTCGACGAGCACGGCGGTGTCGAAGCCGAGCGAGGCCCCGGTGCGGGCTCCGGCCCGGTCCCAGCCGCGGGCCACCTTGCGCGCGGCGGCGGCGATGGGAGCACGGGCCAACAGCCCGTCCCGGTCGGCCACGTGGTCGCGCACCTTGGCGGAGGCGAGCACGAGCGAGACGGCGGCGGCGAGCCGCGCCCCCTCGCCCTGGGCCACGGAGGCGGTGCGCATCCCGCGCAGCGGGCAGGGCCCGGCGGTGCGGCGCGCCTCGGGCGCGGTACCCGACTGAGCCTCCGTCAGAACGGAGACGAGCAGCCCGTCATAGTTCGTCACGATCCGGGCGAGCTGTCCGTGATCTCCCCGAAGTGCCAGGCACAGCCCGCACAGATGGGCCATCCACTCCGCCTTGAACCGCTCTCCCAGCCGGTGCGCGCAAGGTCTCACTATGCCGAACAAGCTGCTTTCCCCCGTGTGTCGTACGCGTGCCTGCCGGGCATCGTATCGACCCGCGCGTTTCACCCGTACGTCCGCATCGCTCACCCGTACGGCGGCTGCGGTCGTATTTTCACTCAGTCAGCAGTGGTAGCCGTCAGGATCCTTGACCGTGCAACGGATGTTCTGCACCAGTACCGTCACGAAACCCCTGCGCGGCGACTATCCACTTGGCGCGTTGTCAGCATCATGGACGAGCATAGGGGCAGCGGAGAGAAGACAGACTGACCGCGGTGAAAGGAGGCAGTCCATGGGTTCGGTGCGCAAGGCGAGTGCCTGGCTGGGTCTCGTGGAGGACAGCGACGACGAGCGCTACTACGACGACGACTACGCGGAGGCCGCCCAGGGTTCGGTGGCCGGCCCCGGCGAGCAGTGGGTCACCGACCCGCGGGTCCGCGTGGCATCCGAGTCGGCCGTGGAGCACGGCCGTCGCATCGCGACGGTCACCCCGGACGGTTTCCGTGACGCGCGGGGCATCGGCGAGCTGTTCCGCGACGGGGTCCCGGTGATCGTCAACCTGTCGTCGATGGACCCGGGCGACGCGAAGCGCGTCGTCGACTTCGCGGCCGGACTGACCTTCGGGCTGCGCGGTTCGATCGAGCGGGTGGCGACCAGGGTCTTCCTCCTGACCCCGGCCGACACCCAGATCGTCAGCGGCGAAGCGGGCGGCCGCTCACGCGACTTCTTCAACCAGAGCTGAGCAGGGCTCTCACCGGAAGGCGTCCAGGCCGGTGAGCGCCTTGCCCAGCACCAGCTGGTGCATCTCGACGGTGCCCTCGTAGGTGAGGACCGATTCGAGGTTGGTGGCGTGCCGCATGACGGGGTATTCGAGGGAGATCCCGTTGGCGCCGAGGATGGTCCGCGCGGTGCGGCAGATCTCGATGGCCTCGCGGACGTTGTTGAGCTTGCCGAAGCTGATCTGCTCCGGCCGCAGGGTGCCCGCGTCCATGCGCCGGCCCAGGTGGTGGGCGAGCAGGATGCCCTTGTGGAGTTCCAGGGCCATGTCCGCCAGTTTGGCCTGGGTGAGCTGGAAACCGCCGATCGGCTTGCCGAACTGCTCCCGCGTCCTCGCGTAGTCGAGCGCGGACTCGAAACTGGCCCGCGCCGCGCCCATGGATCCCCAGATGATCCCGTACCGCGCGTGGCTGAGGCAGCCGAGCGGCCCCTTGAGCCCGGTGACCAGCGGCAGCACCGCGTCGGCGGGCAGCCGTACGTCGTCCATCACCAGCTCGCTCGTGACGCTGGCCCGCAGCGACCACTTGTGCTTGATCTCCGGCGCGGAGAACCCGGGGGTGTCGGTGGGCACCGCGAAACCGCGGATCCCCTCGTCGGTCTGCGCCCACACCACGGCGACCGCCGCGACGGAACCGTTGGTGATCCACATCTTGCGGCCGTTCAGCACCCAGTCGGTGCCGTCGCGCTTGGCGTAGGTCCGCATCGCCGCGGGGTCCGATCCCACATCGGGCTCGGTCAGCCCGAAGCAGCCGATCAGCTCGCCGGCGGCCATGCCGGGCAGCCAGCGCTGCTTCTGCTCCTCGGAGCCGTACTTCCAGATCGCGTACATGGCGAGCGATCCCTGCACCGACACGAGCGAGCGGATCCCGGAGTCGGCGGCCTCCAGCTCCAGGCAGGCGAGCCCGTACTGCACGGCGCTGGCACCGGCGCACCCGTAGCCCTGGAGGGACATCCCGAGCGCTCCGATGCCACCGAGCTCCCGGGCCAGCTCGCGGATACCGGGCAGCTCGCCGCTCTCGTACCACTGCGCGATGTTCGGCAGTACGCGGTCGGCGGCCCAGGCGCGGACGGTGTCCCGGACGGCGAGGTCCTCGGGCCCGAGGAGCTCGTCGAGCCCGAGCGGATCATGGGGCAGGAACGCGGACACTGGGCCTCCCGGCGGCCTGAGACAGAACCTAGCAGCGCAAGTTTTGCGCTCGCCCGAAGCTATTCGCCCGGGCCGGGCAAATCCAGCCCCCACCGATCCGGCCCCGCGACTTCAGCCCGGCCGCACCATCCCGGCCCCGTCGGCGTTCGAGGCGCGGGGGTCCGGGGGCATCGCCCCCGGCAACGGCGCCGCACCGGCGGGCGAGACCGTCAGCCCGCCTGCTCGACCGGGGCCGGGGCCGAAGCCGCCCGCACCTCGCCCTTCGCCTGCGCGGGCAACCGCACCGCCTCGCCGGCGGCCGGCGCCGCCTCGTCCTCCGCCGCCCCGCAGTCCATCACCCGCGGCAGCTTCAGCGCCATCACCGCCCCGGCGAACAACAGCACCGCGCTCACCAGCAAGGTCACATGCAGTCCGTGCACGAACGACTGCCGCGCCGCCGCGTACAGCGAGGCCCCCGCCGGCCCGCCGAGGTGCGCCGCGATCTGGTAGGCCTCGCCCAGAGAATTCGCCGCGCCCGCCGAATCGGCCGCCGTCACCCCCGGCACGCCCACGAGCCCCGGCCGGTACGCCGCGTTCATCACGCTGCCCAGCAGCGCGATGCCCATGCCCGCGCCCAGCTGGTACGAGGTCTCGCCGATCGAGGCGGCGCCGCCCGCGGTGGCCGCCGGGGCCTCGCTCAGCATCGACTCGTACGCGGCGAACAGCGTGGTCTGCAGCCCGAAACCGAGCAGGATGAAGCCGATGGTCAGCAGCAGCGGCCGGTCCTGCTGGCCCATGAGCGTCAGCAGCAGCACGGCGCAGGCGGTCAGGACGAAGCCCAGCGACACCATCGTGCGCGGCCCGACCCGCCCCAGGGTGTACGAGCCGGTGGCGCCCGCGGCCATCGCGGCGAAGGTCAGCGGCAGCAGCCGCAGGCCGGTCTCCAGCGGGCTGAGGTGCAGCACCAGCTGCAGGTACTGGACGGCGATCAGCTCCAGGCCGACCAGGGCCAGCATGGCGAGGACGATGCAGGCGACCGAGGTGGAGAAAGCGGCCCGCGAGAACATCCGCATGTCGATCAGCGGGTGCTCGCGCCGCTTCTGCCGCCGCACGAACAGCACGAGCAGCACCACGCCCAGCAGCAGCGGGAGCAGCGCCTCGGCGTCGAGGAGCCGGCGTTCTGCGCCCAGCCGCTTGATCCCGAGCACCGCGCCGAGCACTCCGGCGACGGCCATCAGCGCGCCGAGCACGTCCCACGGCCCGTCGGCGGATCCGCGCGACTCCGGCAGCAGCCAGCGGCCGAGCGGCAGGATCAGCGCCATCAGCGGGATGTTGATGAGGAAGACCGAGCCCCACCAGAAGTGCTGGACGAGGAAGCCTCCGAGCACCGGGCCGCTGGCCGCGCCGATGGCGGCGACGGCGGTCCAGATGCCGATGGCGAGCGCCCGCTCGCGCCGGTCGGGGAAGACCTGCCGCAGGATCGACAGGGTGGCGGGCATGATCATCGCGCCGCCGATGCCGAGCAGGGCGCGCGCGGCGATCAGGACCTGGGCGTTGTCGGCGAGGGCCGCTATCGCGGAGGCCACGCCGAAGAGCCCGTAGCCGAGGAGGAGGATGCGGCGGCGGCCCACCCGGTCACCGAGGGTGCCGAAGAGGATGAGCAGCGAGGCGCAGACCAGTGGGTAGGCGTCGACGATCCACAGGAGCTCGATCGAGCCGGGGCGCAGGTCCTCGGTGACGGAGGGGACGGCGACGTGCAGGATCGTCGCGTCGAGCGCGACGAGGACCAGGCTGACGCAGAGCACCGCCAGGACGACCCAGCGGTTGGTCCCACCGGAGGCGGCGTTCAGCCGCTGCCAGGGGGAAGGGGTCCGGACCCCGGCCGCGTTCGTCCCCGACATGCATGTACCTCCCAGGTGATCCCTCGCGCTCGGCGGACCAGCGTCTTGTGGAGCCACGGGGGGTGGTGCGCTGTGCGGCGTCCAACGGGGTCCGGCATCGACACGCGAGTGAACGGTCAGCGTACGCGAGTTCGTCTGGCCGACACGTGGTCAAGCTCTCATCCCGGCGGCGGCCCCGGTGTGGCGTATGCCACTCCCTCCGCCGTCCCCCTCCCCCCGTGTACACGCGCGCTCACGGCCCGTGGTTTCCGCACGCCACGTTCCCTGCCCCTTGAGGGGCGTATCTCCGGCTCCACCGATAATCATGCGTGTGGAAGATCTTGGATTTCGCCGGGCCGCGCCCGCGCTGGCCGTCTTCGCGGCGGTCCGGCTGCTCGGGCTGACCGTGCTCGCGGCGTGGGGCGCGGCGGTCGGCAGCAGCCCGCACACGCTGCTGTCGGCCCGCTGGGACTCGCTCTGGTACGCCCGCATCGCAGCGGAGGGGTACGGGTACGAGGTGCTCCTCCCGAACGGGGACGTTCACTCGAACCTGGCCTTCTTCCCGCTGCTGCCGTGGCTGGAACGGGTGGTGTCCGCCGCGACCGGGTTCTCGTACGGCTCCTCGGGTCTGGTGGTGTCGGTGGTCGCGGGGCTCGCCGCGGCCTGGGGGATCTTCGCGGTGGCCGATCTGGTCCACGGCCGCCGGGCCGGGGTGTTCGCGGTCGCGGTCTGGGCGGCGCTGCCGGTCGGGATCGTGCAGTCCATGGCGTACAGCGAGTCGCTGTTCACCGCCCTGGCCGCCTGGGCGCTCTACGGGGCCCTGCGCGGGCGGTGGCTGACGGCGGGGCTGCTCGCCGCCGGGGCCGGACTGACCCGCCCGGTCGGCGCGGCGGTGGTCGCGGCGGTGTGGGTGGCCGCGGCGATGGCCTGGCGGCGCGGGGAGCGGTCCTGGCGGACGGTCGCCGGGGTGCTGCTGGCTCCGGTGGGCGCGGGGGCGTACGTGCTGTGGGTCGGCGCGCGCACCGGGGGCGGTCTGCTGGGCTACCTGGACGTGCAGGGCGGCTGGGGCAACGGCTTCGACGGCGGCTGGGCGTTCGCGGGGTTCATCGGGGCGAAGCTGGCCTCGTCCGCGTTCCTCGCCGGGGTGGGGCTGATCGCGGGGGTCGTGCTGGTGCTCTGGCTGTACGCGAAGTGCGTCCAGCAGCGGCAGCCGGTGCCGCTGCTCGTGTACTGCGGGATCGTCGTGGCGCTGGCGCTGTGCGCGTCCGGGTACTTCGGCTCCAAGCCCCGGCTGCTGCTGCCCGCCTTCCCGCTGCTGCTGCCGCCGGCGGTGGCGCTGGCGCGGTGGCGGACCGGGCGGGCGGCCGCGGTGGTGGGCGCACTGGCCCTGGCCTCGGCGGTCTACGGAGCGTTCTGGCTGAACGGCTCGGGTCCTCCATAGAGCCCCCACGTCACGGAATGGGTGATTCCGGTCCATCTTTCAGCAAAAGAAATGGCCCCCGAGGCAATAAAGTCCGGATAAGTGACCGAAACAATTCACCGGGGCAGTGGATCAAGCGGCCGCCAACCTCTGTCGAAATAACGGGAATTAAGTCCCGCGTGAGACCAACTCCACATCACATGGTCATCACAAAGCCCGCGATTCGCCCGGGCCGACCATCGACGGGCGGTAACGTCGATTGAGTGCGTACCGACCAAATCCTGACCCGTCTGGAGCGGGTGTTCGCCCGGCTGGACCGGGAACCAGAGCGACCGGCTCATCTGCAAACCCCGCAGATGAGCCGGCACCGCGTCGTACTCCTGGGATCGACCCTCGCCTTCTATCTCGCAATCGTGGTCGCCGTACTGACCACTTCCTGGCTGGTCCGCCTGGACTGGCAGATCATGTTCTTCCGGCCCTACGAGCAGTGGCCGCAGCTGCACGCCTTCCTCGACTATCTGGTCGTGCTGGGCCAGCGCGGACCCACCGCGGTCATGGTCGCCGCCTGGCTCGGCTGGCGCTCCTGGCGGCAGCACACCCTCCGCCCGCTGATCACCCTCGGCGTCGCGCTGCTGCTGCTCAACATCACCGTCGGCTCCGTCAAGCTCGGCCTCGGCCGGCTCGGTCCGCACTACGCCACGGAGATCGGATCCGCCGAACTCTTCGCCGGTGGCGATATATTCCCTTCCGGTCACACCGCCAACGCCGTGGTGACGTGGGGAATCCTGGCCTACCTGGCCTCCACCGGGGTCACCCGCCGGGTGCTGTCCGTGGTGTCCGCGGTCGTCTCGCTGAGCGTCGGCGCCACCACCGTCTACCTCGGCACCCACTGGGTCAGTGACGTCCTGCTCGGATGGTCCGCGGGCCTGCTGATCCTGCTGGCCCTCCCCTGGTTCGAGCCGCTCATCGCCCGGACCGAGGCCTACGTCTTCGACGTGCGCGAGCTGCTGCGCCGCCGCGCCGAGACCGGCCGGATGCCCGCGCCCGTCGTCTCCGTACTCACCCCGCTGCTCTCGGCGGGCGGCAAGTGGCAGTTGCGGAGCCCCGCCGAGACCGCTGCCGCTGCCGCTGCCGCTGCCGGGGAGCAGGTCCCGCAGCCCGTCACGGCCACCGTGGCAGTGGCGGCCACCACGGCCACCACGAGCGCCACGAGCGCCGCGACCACCACGAGCGCCGCGGGCAGCGTCACCGCGCACTCCCCCACCGCCCGGCCCGCCGTGCACCCGGCCGGCCGGCCGCACGTGATCCGCTCCGAGCGGACCCCGGTCACGCCGGTCGGCAGCCGCCGCCCCGCGCACACCGAACGGGCCCCCGCCCGGGGGGCCGCGGCCCGTCCGGTGGCCGGCGGCTGACGCCCTCCCGCGGGGGCGGTACGCACCCCCTCCCCCCGCGATGCACGAAGGCGGGCCAGGTCCTCGGACCCGGCCCGCCTTCGCCGTTCGTCAGCGCCACGCCCGGACGTTCGTCCGTCCCGGGTCACGCTTGTGTCACAGAATATCAACAGCCGCAAATTGTTTACCGGTCCGCGACACGCCCGGGGTTCAGGTGGTTTGGAATTTGCGCCGAACCCTGCCGAATTCCTGTCCGGGATTGCCACGATCCTCTTGGACCAGACCAGTTGAATCCCCCTCAGCTCCCCTACATTTCCTTCACTTCTCCGGCCTCCACGGCCCTGCCCAGGAGATCCCGCGCGGCCCTGATCCGATCCGTCAGCTCCGGCGGCTCGACCACTTCGAACTCACAACCGAGCAGCATGACGTGAATCACCAGAACGTCCAGGTTGACCGCCCCGGTGCGCAGCAGACAGCTCTGCCCGTCGACCGGTTCCAGGACCCCGTCGCTCGGCCCGATGATCCGTGCCGCGTCCTGTGCCGAAACCTTCAGCCGCACCACCGCGCGGGCCGCGTACACCCGCTGCGAGACGCCCTCCGAGACGTACGCGGCGAGGTCCTCGGCAGGTGCCGGGCGCGGGGTGAACCGCGGTCCGTGCGGAGGTCTGGGCTCGATCCGGTCCGCGCGGAAGGTCCGCCACGCCTCCCGGTCCAGGTCCCAGGCGACCAGGTACCAGCGCCGCTCGGTGCACACCAGCCGGTGCGGTTCGACGGTGCGGCGGCTGACGTTCCCCTCGTGGTCGCGGTACCCGAAGCGCAGCCGCTCGCCGTCCCGGCAGACCGAGGCCAGCTCGGTCAGCACCGAGGGGTCCACGGTGGACCGCTGGGCGCCGCGCAGCATCGGTACGGTGAACTCGTTGAGCGCGGACACCCTGCGGCGCAGCCGCGACGGCAGCACCTGCTCCAGCTTCGCGAGGGCGCGTACGGAGGCCTCCCCGATGCCCTCGACCCCGTTCCCGGCGGCGGTCCGCAGGCCTACGGCGACGGCCACGGCCTCGTCGTCGTCCAGCAGCAGCGGCGGCAGCTCGGCCCCGGCGCCCAGCTGGTAGCCGCCGCCGGTCCCGGGGCTGGCGTTCACCGGATACCCGAGCTCCCGCAGCCGGTCCACGTCGCGCCGGACCGTCCGCGCGGTGACCCCGAGGCGGTCCGCGAGATCGGCCCCGGTCCATTCGCGGTGGGCCTGCAGGAGGGACAGCAGACGCAGCAGTCGTGCGGAGGTGTCGAGCATCCCCAGAGTCTGCCAGCGTGCCGCGGCCGGCCGGGCCTCAGCAGACCAGCGGTGGTGCCTCGGCGCCGCTGAGCTCGACGAGTGCGCAGAGGGTCTTCACGGAGACCTTCCAGACCCCGTCCTCCAGCACCACGGTCCCCTTGCTGCCGGGCAGTACCGTCTCGTCGCCGACCTTCAGGTCGTAGGTCACCTCGGCCTCGGTGGGCGAGGTGAAGGTGACACCGGTGACCTCGACGGAGGTCCTGGCCGCTTCGGCACCGGCCGAGAAGCCGTCCAGCAGCACCTTGAGCAGGTCGCCGTGCTGCAACAGCCCGGCCTTCTCGTCGGTCGGCGTCTTCGGGTCGAAGAACGCGGTCCAGTTCTTCTCGATCTGTTCCTTGGCCGCCGCGGGATCCGCGGGCCCGTCCGCGTCCGGCAGGATCAGGACCGCGGCGGACGGTGGGCCCGGGGGCCCCGCCGCCACCGCGGGCGCGGACCACCCCACGGCCGCCGGAACGGCCAGCAGGACCGCGGCCGCCGTGCAGGCCGCGGCCCGTACGGGTGCGCGGGGGTGTACGTGTGGGTGGGCGCGTGGGTGTCTGCTCTGGAGCATCTGGCTCACCACCGGTGTCCGGGCGAGCCGTTCGGCTCGTCGTTTCCAGGGTCGGCGCCCTCACGGCATCGCGCAACGCGCGGCCGGCCGGGGCGGCCCGGGCTGCCCCGGTCAGGGGCGCGGGGCCGCCGGAGCGGTGACCGGCACCGGCACCGGCGCGGTGACCGGCCCCGGCACCGGCGCGGGCGTGGGCGCCGGCCCGGCCGGGACCTGCGGCGGGGCGGCGGGCTCGGGGGCCGGGAGGGCCAGCAGCATGCCCACCGTGAGGGCCTCCGGCTTCGGCCCGATCCGCTCCCGGTTCGCCTCGTACAGGGCCCGCCAGCCGCCCCGGACCCGGTGCTTGCGGGCGACCGACACCAGCGTGTCGCCGTCCCGCACCGCGTGCATCCGGCCGGCCAGCCCGTACCGCTTGGAGCACACCGGCCACGCGTTCCAGCCCTGCGAGCCGAGGACGTCCTCCGCGACCCGGATCTGCTGCACGCGGCTGGCCAGGTCGGCCCGTTTCGCGAACGCCAGTCCGCCGAACTCCTCCCACGTCGGCTGCCAGAACTGCAGCCCCCCGTAGAAGCCGTTGCCGGTGTTCACCGCCCACCGCCCGCCGCTCTCGCAGTCGGCCACACAGTCCCAGGGCCATTCCCCGCCCGGTCCGCAGTCCCCCGGCCCGTCACCGATCACACCGGGCGAGCCGGGGTGCGCCGCCCCGGCCGGCCCGGGCGCCGGTGGGGGCGGAGCCGCGGCCGCGGCCGCGCGGGGCAGTACGAGCGCCAGCACGGCGGCGAGCACGACGGCGCCGCCGGATACGGCCCGACAGGTCCGGTGGTTGGGCATCGGGTCACGCTACGCAGCCCCCTGCGGCCCCCTTCGGCCCGCCACGCGGCAGGTCACCGCACCCCACCCGGTCGGCCGACCGCCACCACCGCCCCAAACGACCACACCCGGGCATCAACTGAGCACAACCAGAAAACAGTTGGCATGAAAGCGAAGCTCCGGTCGCACGGTTCACCCTTCCGGGGGCCAGGTTCGAATCCGTTCCCTCAAATGGCGTGACCCCGGCCGCCGCCCGGCCGTTGAGCCCGGCGAGCCGGGAGCCTCCCGGACCCGCACCTATGCCGAGGAGCCACCCCGTGCCGCGCATGCTCGACGTCAGTGATGAGGTACGTGCCGAGATCGGTGACGAAGAAGCCGACAGGCTGCTCGTCGGCGAAGACGCGCCGCGCAGTTACGACTGCACCTCCTGCCGTACCCCGGGCGACCCCGAGAACGACCGCACCAGCACCGTGCTGTTCGTCGGCGAGGAGACCGCCGTCCTCGCCTTCGCCCACGCCACCTGCATCCCCTCGCAGGTGGTGTCGGTCTCCGAGGAGCAGCTCCAGGGCGCCGTCCGCAGCATCACCGGTGACAGCCCGGCCGCCGCCGGCGGCCCCGGCGCCGCCCCGCAGAACGTGCCCGGCGGCCAGGCCGTCCTCGGCATCACCAGCGGCCTGATCCTGATCGCCGGGGAGCTGCACCCCGCCCTGGTCGTCGAGCCGACCGCGCCCATCGCCCGCCCCGGCAGCGACGGCCCCGGCGACGACTTCCTCCCGCTCCTGATCGAGCAGGGCTTCATCCCGGTCACCGACACCTCCGAGGTCCCCACCGTCCTCGGCGGCTGGTCGGTCCTGCTCGCCGCGGGCCAGCTGCACGCCGTGCTGCAGCCGGGCAACGACGGCGGCGGCCAGGTCGCCTGGTGGCAGGCGCACCAGGCGCTGTCGGTCACCGACGGCTGGCGGGCCGCCGTCAACAAGACCCAGCGTGTGCTCATCTACGCCGCCCCGGTCGGCTCCATCGGCCAGCAGCCCCGTGAGGACCTGCTGCGCGACGCGCTGGACAAGGCCGCCGCCGCGGGCAAGCTCGTGGCCGCCGCGATGCCGCTGGCGGGTACGCCCGGCGCCTGACCCAGCCGGTACGAGAACGGCCGCCCAGCCCCCCGCCGAGGGGGCCGGGCGGCGTGCGCCGGGGGTGTGCGGTCCGTCCCGCACACCCCCGGCGATCTGCGTTTCGTCCCCTGTCACCCCGCATCCGCAGCGCGCCGGTTTCGTTGGCTGGTACGTGCATTCATACGACTCCTCCCGCGCCCCGTCCTATCCGAGCACCGTCCCCGCGATGCGTCCCGCACGGGACCTGGACACCCCTCCGGCCGTCTCGCACACCCCGATCTACGACACGCTGTACTCGGAGTACCTGCGCGCCTTCCGGGCGCTGCCGGGCGACCGTACGGGCGAGGAGGACCACGGGTTCACGTCCTTCTCCTACGGGGGCTCGTACACGAGCGGCAGCTCGTACGGCAGCGGTTGGAACGGTTCCGCGTGGCAGCGCGTCGACGGCTGGCAGCCCTCGTACACCCCGCAGCCGCTGCCGGCGTACTCGTACGCGGGCAGCCCCGGATACGCCGACGGGCGGCAGCACCAGACCGGGATGATGCACATCCCGGCGGCCCTGCCGCCCGCTCCGCGCCGGGGTTACTGACCCCGCCGAGTCCGCCGGAGTCCCCGCCCGGTCCTACTTCTTCTTGGTCTTACCGGCCCGCCTTTCGACCAGGGCGCGCTCCCCTTTGCACCGGCCTGACCTGCTGCTGAGCGGTCACTGTTGGTAGACGTCGGTCAGCCTTGGGAGGCGTTCGACGGCCCACAGACGGCCCGGCGCGACGCCCGGTCAACCAGCCCGGGACCGCTTGTCTTGTCGCTTGTCGTCCCCATTCACCCAGCTCACAGCCACACATCCGGGGCTGAGGTGCCCACCAGGCCCAAGACGACAAGCGACAAGCGACAAGGACCGCCCTTCGGGCGACGACCTCTGGGCGCCCACCGAGCACGCCGCCTCCGCCCCCTGCGGCGACTGGGTAGTGGAGTCCCAAAGGACAGACAGGTGACAGGCGACAGGCGGATGACAGGTGAGCGACAGGCAGAGACCGGGGCCTGAGTCTGTACCGGCCACTCCTCGCCGTGCATGCGCAGGAGAGCAGCCACGGCCCGGCCCGAGCAGGAACCGCTCACCCCGTCCGCCCGTCATGTCCACGGGAGTTGCCAGAGAATCAACACTCGTTACGATCTTCACCCACCGAGGTCCGAGGAGATCCATGGTCGACACCGTCAACTCACTGGCCGCCCGTGTTCACGAACTGCTGGTGGAGGCCATGACCATTGGTCCCGCCGCGGTGGCCACCGCGGGCTTCCACGACGTCGTCGCGCGCGCCGCGGCGCTCGGCCCCGACGGCACGTGGCTCGTCGCCGCCGGCCACGCGAGCCTCGGCGTCATGGCCGTCCTACGCGGAGAGGCGAACCAGGGAATCCTCCACCTCGACGCCGCGGTGGCAGCCGGTTACAACGACTGCGTGGCGCTCCACGTCGCCCCCCTACGTCCGCTGCACGACGATCCCCGCTTCCGGGCCCTGTACCAGCGGATGCGCATCACCCAGGCGGACTTCGACGAGTTCTTCTGGCTGCACCAGGAAATGGAGCTCATGGTGCGAGACGCCCAGACAGCGGCCGTTGACAACATCGGCCGTCTCGACACCGGGGTGTCGCCGCTTCCGCAGGCCCCCATGCCGACCCGGGAACCGAACACCCTCGGTGTCCTGATCACCCGCATCGACCTCGCGGCGACCCAGACCGCACTCCAACGGGCCGCCTTGAAGGCGGAGTTCCAGCGCAGCTCCGGTAATACCAGCCTCAGTCTCATCGACGACTCGTGGGACTACGCCCGTGCCAGGCGCGACGCCTGGGACGCCGACGAGTTGGATTCCCAGCGCCTGCGGGCCGCCGAGGCCCGGGCTTTCGTCGAACGCCCCGGCGCCGGCACCATGCTCATACCCTGCCCGCCGCTGGGATCGATCGCATACCCGGGCTGAGGAGGACCGCACCGGCACGGAGGCCGGTGAGGCTTCTTCGCCGGCTTCCGTCCGCCATTTCGGGCGAGGCTGGTGAGAACGGGCCACAGAGACCGCGACGCCCCCGCCGGCCGGCGGGGCGTCGCGGCAGGTACTCAGGCTTCGGTCAGCCAGCCTTCTTCAAGACCGCCCAGAACGAACCCGTTCTCGAATCGCACCTTGTATCTGATCTGAGCGCCGACTCCGGCGTCGAGCCCCCCGTGCCGGATGATCTGCTGACGGAGATTGTCGATGATGCCGGCCGTGTGGCCATCGAACTGGACGCCGCGGACTCGCCGTTCGAATTCCGCGAGCCCGTCCTGGGCCACGCCGCCGGCTTCCTTTGCCGAGCCCGTGACGATGCCCTCCAAGCCCTCGGCCAGGGACAGCGGACCGGGGAAGCCGATCCTGGCCGCCGTGTCGTTTGCGGTGAGCTGCACATCCCTGGTCAGCTTCACCTTGGCGCCGGTCTCGTACGGCATGGGTGTACCCCCCTCGTTCGATCTTGGCCGTGACCATGGCAAGCGTAGTCGGGGATGCCATGGAAGGAATGGGTGTCCGGCAAGATCAGAAGCCTCACGGCTTGCCAGGTAGGGCCCTTCGTATCGGCCTCGGCCTGCAACGCTCAGAACCCAGTTCCTGCTTCTCGTCAACATTTCCCAGAGCAGCCGCCCGCGGTCGCTCCCGGGATCCGGCTACAACCGTTTCTCTATCTGGCCTACGCGCCTTTCGGGCCGTCCGCGACGTGACGCCAAGGCTTGAGGCAGGGAGAGATCTTCGGCATCGACGTGGACGCGCTCGACTTCGAGGCGGACACGGTGCATGTGGTCCATCAGCTCAAGCTGAGTCGCTGCAGGCCCGTGTTCGCCCTGCCGAAGGGCGGAAAGCTTCGTGACGTGCCGCTGCCGGGACCTGTGGCTGACATCCTGCGTGCCCATATGAAGGTGTGCCCGCCCGTGGCCATCACACTGCCCTGGGGCACGAGCCGGGGGCCGGCGGTGACGAAGCGGCTCGTCTTCACGGCACCGCTGGGCCATCACGTCTGGCGGAACCAGTTCAACAGCGACCAGTGGAAGCCTGCTCTCGCCACTGCGGGGGTCATCCCCGAGCGGGACGAAGGGCAGGAGACGTACGCCGCGGCTCGCGAGCACGGTATGCACGCCCTGCGGCACTTCTACGCGTCGGTCCTCCTGGACGCCGGAGAGAACATCAAGGCGGTGGCAGAGTACCTGGGGCACTCCGATCCCGGACTGACCCTTCGGGTGTACGCCCACCTGATGCCCAGCAGTCGGGAGCGCACGCGGCAGGCGGTGTCGTCCCTCTACCCCGGTCCGAAAGAGCCCCCGGCCGCGGCCTGACGGCCCACAGACGGCCCGGGGCAAGGAGCAAGCCCCCCGCCTGCGGAGAAGATGCAGGTGGGGGGCTTGATCAGACTGGGAACTACTTCTTCTTCTTGTACTGGGCGCCGCGCTTCTCGCGCACCCGCACCGAGATGTGGATCGGGGTGCCGTCGAAGCCGAACTCCTCGCGCAGGCGGCGCTCGATGAAGCGCCGGTAGCCGTGCTCCAGGAAGCCGGAGGCGAAGAGGACGAACCGCGGCGGCTTGCTGCCCGCCTGGGTACCGAACAGGATGCGGGGCTGCTTGCCGCCACGGATCGGGTGCGGGTGGGCGGCGACGACCTCACCGAGGAAGGCGTTCAGCCGGCCGGTGGGGACGCGCGTCTCCCAGCCCGCCAGCGCCGTCTCGATCGCCGGGACCAGCTTCTCCATGTGGCGGCCGGTGAGCGCCGAGACGTTCACCCGGGGCGCCCACGAGACCTGCTGCATCTCGGTCTCGATCTCGCGCTCGAGGTAGTAGCGGCGCTCCTCGTCGAGCTCGTCCCACTTGTTGTACGCGATCACGATCGCGCGGCCCGCCTCGACGGCCATCGTGATGATGCGCTGGTCCTGGACGCTGATGGTCTCGGTGGTGTCGATCAGGATCACCGCGACCTCCGCCTTCTCGACGGCGGCGGCCGTGCGCAGGGAGGCGTAGTAGTCGGCGCCCTGCTGCAGGTGCACCTTCTTGCGGATACCGGCGGTGTCGACGAACTTCCAGGTGATGCCACCGAGTTCGATGAGCTCGTCGACCGGGTCGCGGGTGGTGCCGGCCAGCTCGTTGACGACGACGCGGTCCTCCTTCGCCACCTTGTTCAGGAGCGAGGACTTGCCGACGTTCGGGCGGCCGATCAGCGCGATGCGGCGCGGGCCGCCGGGGGCGGCGCCGCCGAAGGTCTGCGCGGGGGCCTCGGGCAGGGCTTCCAGGACCGCGTCGAGCATGTCACCGGTGCCACGGCCGTGCAGCGAGGAAACCGGGTGCGGCATGCCGAGGCCGAGCGACCACAGGGAGGCCGCGTCGGCCTCGCCGCTCTGGCCGTCGACCTTGTTGGCGCACAGCACGACGGGCTTGCCCGCCTTGCGGAGCAGCCGTACGACGGCCTCGTCGGTGTCGGTGGCGCCGACCTTGGAGTCGACGACGAAGACGACGGCGTCGGCGGCCTCGATGGCGTACTCGGCCTGGGCGGCGACGGAGGCGTCGATGCCGAGGACGTCCTGCTCCCAGCCGCCGGTGTCGACGACCTTGAAGCGGCGGCCGGCCCATTCGGCCTCGTACGTGACGCGGTCGCGGGTGACGCCGGGCTTGTCCTCGACGACCGCCTCACGGCGGCCGATGATCCGGTTCACCAGGGTCGACTTGCCGACATTGGGGCGGCCGACGACGGCGAGGACGGGAAGCGGGCCGTGACCGGCCTCCTCGATCGCGCCTTCGACCTCTTCGATGTCGAAGCCCTCTTCCGCGGCGAGCTCCATGAACTCCGCGTACTCGGCATCGCCAAGTGCTCCGTGGTCGTGCTGGTCGTTCATGAAGTCCGTTCCTCGTCGTTCGTGGTGATCGGTGGTACCCGCGCAGCGCGGTTCCACTACTGGTTTCAAGTCTCGCTCAGCGCCCGGTGAGGCGCTTGGCGTCGGCCAGGTGGGCGGTCAGCCGGTCCTGGATGCGTACGGTGGCCTCGTCCAGCGCGGTACGGGTCCGGCGGCCACTGCCGTCACCCGCGTCGAAGGCGGAGCCGAAGACGACGTCGACCCGGCTCTTGAGGGCCGGAAGGCCCTTCACGACCCGGCCCGGGGTGTCCCCGCTGCCGAGGACGGCCACGGGGACGATGGGTGCGCCGCTGCGGACCGCGAAGTACGCGAGGCCCGCGCGCAGCGAGGCGAAGTCGCCCTCGCCCCGGGTGCCCTCGGGAAATATCCCCAGGGCCCCTCCATTGTCGAGCACGCCGAGGGCGCGGCCTATCGCCGTCCGGTCGGGGCCGCCGCGGTCGACCTTGACCTGCCCGATCCCTTCGAGGAAGGGGCCGAGCGGGCCCACGTACGCTTCCTTCTTGATCAGGAAGTGCAGCGGCCGGGGCGCGGTGCCCATGACCATGGGGCCGTCGATGTTGTGCGAGTGGTTCACGGCGAGGATGACGGGGCCCGAGGCGGGCACCTTCCAGGCCCCCAGCACGCGCGGCTTCCAGAGCCCGTACATGAGCCCGATTCCGATGCGCCTGCCGACCGCCGCACCCTTGAGGGAGGGCGCTTGGCTCACTTGCGGCCCGCCCGCTTCTCTTCCACCAGCGTCACGACGCACTCGATCACCTGGTCGAGCGTGAGTTCGGTGGTGTCCACCTCGACGGCGTCGTCGGCCTTGGCCAGCGGGGAGGTCTTGCGGCCGGAGTCGGCCGCGTCGCGCTTGATCAGCGCTTCCCTGGTGGCCGCGAGGTCGGCGGCCTCCTTGCCGCGGAGCTCGCCGCTGCGCCGGGCGGCGCGCGCCTCGGCGGAAGCGGTCAGGAAGATCTTGAGGTCGGCGTCGGGCAGGACGGTGGTGCCGATGTCCCGGCCCTCGACGACGATCCCGTCGGCCTCCTGGGCCGCCTCGGCGGCGATGGAGCGCTGCAGGTCGGTGATCAGGGTGCGCACCTCGGGGACGGCGCTGACGGCGCTGACCTTGGAGGTGACCTCCTGGGTCCGGATGGGACCGGCGGCGTCGAGGCCGTCCACGGTGATGGTGGGGGCGGCCGGGTCGGTGCCGGACACGATGGTGGGCTTGCCGGCGGCGATCGCGATGGCCTGCGGGTCGTCGGTGTCGACGCCGTTGGTGATCATCCACCAGGTGATGGCCCGGTACTGGGCGCCGGTGTCCAGGTAGCGCAGCCCGAGCTTGGCGGCCACGGCCTTGGAGGTGCTGGACTTGCCCGTGCCGGAGGGACCGTCGATGGCGACGATCACGGCGGACGGAGCTGCGGTTTCCACGGTGCGGGCACCTTCCTGGTTGCGCGTACGTGTCCGGGCGCGGCAAAGCGCCCCTCCCCAAGGTTACCGGCCCCGGACGGCCCCCGTCCCCGCCGTGCGTTCCGGGGGCCGGCCGGCCCCTCCGGGCCGCCCGCCGCCGCGCCGCTCCGCTACTGCTGTCGCAGTGCCCAGCCCCGCTCGCGCAGCTCGGCGGTCAGGCCGGCGGCCGCCCGCGGCTCCACCATGAGCTGGACGAGGCCGGCCTGCTGGCCCGTCGCGTGCTCGATCCGTACGTCCTCGATGTTGACCCCGGCCCGCCCCGCGTCGGCGAAGATGCGGGCCAGCTCACCGGGCTGGTCGCTGATGAGCACAGCCACCGTCTCGTAGACCGTGGGCGCCGCGCCGTGCTTGCCCGGCACCCGGACCCGGCCCGCGTTGCCGCGGCGCAGCACGTCCTCGATGCCCGCGGCGCCGCCGCGCCGCTTCTCCACGTCGGCGGACTGCAGGCCCCGCAGCGCCTCCACGGTCTCCTCCAGGTCGGCGGCGATCCCGGCGAGGACGTCGGCGACCGGTCCCGGGTTGGCCGAGAGGATCTCCACCCACATCCGGGGGTCGGAGGCCGCGATCCGGGTCACGTCGCGGATGCCCTGCCCGCACAGCCGGACCGCCGTCTCGTCGGCCTCCTCCAGCCGGGCCGCGACCATGCTGGAGACCAGCTGCGGGGTGTGCGAGACGAGCGCCACCGCGCGGTCGTGGGCGTCGGCGTCCATGACCACCGGTACGGCCCGGGACAGGGCCACCAGCTCCAGCGCGAGGTTGAGCACCTCGTGGTCGGTGTCCCGGGAGGGGGTCAGCACCCACGGGCGGCCCTCGAAGAGGTCCGCGGTGGCGGCGAGCGGCCCCGACTGCTCCTTGCCGGCCATCGGGTGCGTCCCGATGTACGCGGTGACGTCCACGCCGAGCGCCGCCAGCTCCCGCCGCGGTCCGCCCTTGACGCTGGCGACGTCCACGTAGGCGCGCGCGACCCCGCGCCCGATCAGGTCGGCCAGGGTCGCGGCCACGTGGGCCGGCGGTACGGCGACGATCGCGAGGTCGACCTGCTCCTTGGGGGCCTCGTCGGTGCCGGCCCCGAGGGCGGCCGCCGTACGGGCCCGGTCCGGGTCGTGGTCGGCGAGGTGGACGGTGATCCCCCGGGCGGACAGGGCGAGCGCCGCGGAGGTGCCGATCAGTCCGGTTCCGATGACGACGGCGGTTCTCACGAGGCACTCCCAGGGGACGAAAAGGCGAGCTGACGGACTGTCCGGCCAGGGTATCCAGCACCCGCGGCACGAGGGCCCGACCGCCCATCCCGTGGGACGGCTGCCGGGCCCTCGTGCGGCGCTGCCGGACGGTCAGAACTTCTGCGCGCGGATGATGTCCTCCAGCGAACCGGACGGAAGCTGTCCTTCCGGGCTCAGCCTGTCGACGGCCGCCGGCAGGGCCTGCGCGATCTGGTCGGCGGCCTCCTGGGGGCTGACGCCGGCCTGTGCGGCCGCCTTCTGCAGGGCCTCGTCGGGCACCGCCCCGGCGATCTGGGCGCCGCTGACCGACCGGTTCTCGCCGGTGCCGATCCAGGACCGGGCCTGGTCGGCGAGGCCGGCCTTGGTCAGCATGTCCAGCAGCCCGCCGAGCGGGTTGCTCCCGCCGGCCTGGGAACCGCCGGCCTGGGAACCGCCGGCCCCGCCCATGAGGGCGCCGAGCAGCGCACCGAGGATGTTGCCGCCGCCGGAGCCCGCGCCCTGGCCGCCGCTGCCACCCAGGAGGCCGCCGAGCAGGGAGCCGAGGTCGTTACCCGCCATCGTGATGCCTTTCGCAGAGGGGCCGGGGCGCGCGGACAGTGGCACACCCGGCTTCGGAACACGGACAATGTCACCCATTACGGACTATGCCGCCACCTGGCGCACACGTCCGCTCCCCTGAGGTAGAACGATCCGCATGATCTTCCACATCGTCCCGCTCGCCGACTGGGCCGCCGCGCCCGAGCTCCCGTACGCCCCGCCCTCGCTGGAGGCCGAGGGGTTCGTCCACTGTTCCGCGGACCGCCCCACGGCACTCGCGATCGTCGACGCGCACTACCGGTCGGTACCCGGGATCCTGCTCGCGGTGGAGCTCGACGAGGGCGTGCTGACCGCCGAGGTCCGCCGGGAGAGTGATTCCGGTGGCCGATATCCACATGTTCACGGTCCGCTGAACCGGGAAGCCGTGATCCACGTGTGGGAGGTCGTACGCACACCCGGCAGCCCTGCCTCACTGGCCCCATGGGAACCGGGCCGATGAACCGGCGCGGCAGGCTTCACCTGAGGCCCGCCGCAGGCCAGGATGCTGCACGCCATCCGGCCACGAAGCGAGGAGAGACTCATGAGCGACCTCACGCACACCGCCCGGCGCACGGTACTGACGATCGGCGCGGCCGCCCTGGCCGGCGGCGCGATCAGCGCCTGCGGCAGCAACGGCGGCGAGAAGGCCTCCCCGGGGGAACCGAACGAGGTGCCCGCCCAGCCCGCCGAGCCCGCCGCCCCGGCTCCCGCCACGTCGGCGGACACGGGCGCCGCCGGCAAGACCCTCACCAAGAAGGCGGACGTACCGGTGGGCGGGGGCAAGGTCTTCAAGGAGGAGAAGGTCGTGGTCACCCAGCCCAAGGCCGGCACCTTCAAATGCTTCACGGCGGTCTGCCCCCACCAGGGGTGCCTGGTCAACAAGGTGGAGGACGGCAGCATCGACTGCCCCTGCCACAACAGCAAGTTCGCGATCGCCGACGGCGCGGTGACCAAGGGTCCGGCCACCAAGGGGCTGGCCGAGAAGAAGATCAAGGTCGCGGCGGACGGCAATATCTCGCTCGCATAGCGGCAGGTCAGGCGCCTACGCTCCCGGGATGGACGATCTGACGCTGGTACGGGACCACACGGTCTACCGGTGCGTGATGGGCTCCCGGGCGTTCGGACTGGCGACGGAGGCGAGCGACACCGACCTGCGCGGTGTCTACCTCGCCCCGACGCCGCTGTTCTGGCGGTTCGAGAAGCCCCCCACGCATGTGGAGGGCCCGCGGGACGAGGAGATCTCCTGGGAGCTGGAGCGCTTCTGCGAACTCGCCCTGCGGGCCAACCCGAACATCCTGGAGTGCCTGCACTCCCCCCTGGTGGAAGAGGTCACCCCGGTCGGCGAGGAACTGCTCTCCCTCCGCGGGGCCTTCCTCTCCCGCCGGGCCCACACCAGCTTCGGCCGGTACGCGGCCTCCCAGCGCGGCAAGCTCCTCGCGGACGTCCGCGTCCACGGCGCCCCGCGCTGGAAGCACGCCATGCACCTGCTGCGCCTGCTGCTGTCCTGCCGTGACCTCCTGCGCACCGGCCGGCTGGCCATCGACGCCGGCCCCTACCGCGACCGCCTGCTCGCGGTCCGCCGCGGCGAGCTCACCTGGGAGGAGGTCGACGCCTGGATGGCCCGCCTCCAGGAGGAGACGGAGAACGCCCTGGTCGCCACCGTGCTGCCCGCGGAGCCGGACCACGCCCGGGTGCAGGACTTCCTGGTCCGCACCCGCCGCGCGTCAGCCGCGTAGCGTGCGCCGCCGTACGACGAACTCGTCGAGAGCGTCGTACGCCGTCGCCTGCTCGGGCAGCGCGGACGCGGCCTGCGCCGCGTCCAGCACGGCGTGCAGCGCCTCGAAGTCCTCGCGCACGCCGCCGACGGGCGGTCCCTCGTAGCCCCCGTGCTCGGCGGCCACCTTGGCCTCGATGAGGGCGGCGAGGTACGGGGGCGCCTCCGGCACCTCGGCCAGCAGGGTCGGCAGGTGCGCCTGCACCTCGGCCGACCGCATGAGGTGGATGCCGGTGAGCAGCGCCCGGAACGCGTAGAGCAGCGGTTTGAGTTCGGCGGCCTTCTCGAAGAGCCGCCACTGGGTGCCCGCGAATCCCCGGTAGTGGTGGGCGTGGTGGGAGGTCAGCACGCCGGGGGCCAGCGCGATCAGTTCCTCGTGCGCCGCCGTCGTGTGGACCACGAGCGGGGAGAGCAGCTGCTCCAGGACGTAGCCGTTGCGGTTCAGCATCAGGCGGACGAACTTGCGCAGGTCGTGGGTGACGAGGTCCATCTCCACGTCGTCCCGGTCCCACATGCGGGTCCGGGTCTCCTGCGGATCGCGCAGGCCCAGAAGGTCCCGCGCCGGGAGCAGGTGGGCGCCGCGCAGGTCGATGTCGGAGTCCCGGGACGGGAAGCCGTACAGGTGCGCGCCGGAGACCGTGGCGAAGAGCAGGGGGTCGGGCTGCTCCGCCACGACGGGGGTCAGGTCGATACTCAGTGCGTCCAGCATGGCTCAAGCGTCCCAGAGGGTGCCGAAGGCCAGGAGTTCGTCCCGGTACTCGATGCGGCCCTCCCATTCGCGGGGCCAGACGTCCGCGCCGAGATGGGCTCCGGCGAAGGCGCCCGCGAGGCAGGCGAGGGAGTCGGAGTCGCCGCGCGTGCAGGCGGCCCGGCGCAGCGCGGTCAGCGGCTCGTCGGGGAAGAGCAGGAAGCAGTGCAGGGCGGTGGCGAGGGCCTCCTCGGCGATCCAGCCGTCGCCCGTGGTCAGGCAGGGGTCGGTCTCCGGGGAGGGGGACCGCAGGGCGGCCGCGAGCCGGTCGAGGACCGCCAGGCACTCGTCCCAGCCCCGCGCGATGAAGGACTCCGGGGAGGCGTCGGACGCGGTCCGCATCCACAGGTCGCCCAGCCAGCGCTCGTGGTAGCGGGTGCGGTTCTCCAGGGCGTAGGAGCGCAGCCGTCCGACGAGCCCGGTCACCTCGGTGCCCTCGGCCAGCAGGTGGACCGCCCGTGCGGTCAGGTCGGAGGCGGCGAGCGCCGTCGGGTGTCCGTGGGTGAGGGCCGACTGGAGCTGTGCGGCGCCGGCCCGCTCCTCCTCGGTCCAGTCCGGCACGAGCCCGACCGGGACCACCCGCATGTTGGCGCCGCAGCCCTTGGAGCCGATCTGGCTGGCGTCGCGCCAGTCCCGGTCCGGGGTGTCGAGCAGCCGGCAGGCGGTCATGCAGGTGCGGCCCGGGGCGCGGTTGTTCTCCGGGGAGTGGTACCAGTCGACGAACTCCTCGCGGACCGGCCGGGTCAGGCGCAGCGGGCCCACCGGGCCGCGCTCGGCCGCCGTGCGCATGCCGCGGGCCAGGGCGAGGGTCATCTGGGTGTCGTCCGTGACGATCGCCGGGCGCGGCAGGCTCATCTCGCGCCAGGGGCCCGTCTTGGCCAGGATCGAGGGCACGTCGTTGAACTCGGTCGGGAAGCCGAGGGCGTCGCCCAGGGCCAGCCCGATCATGGCGCCGGTGGCGGCTCGCTTGGTGGTCATCGGGTGGATCCTTCCGGTCGCAGCAGGGGAGGGTGGAGGGTGGTCGCCGGACCGGGCCGGTAGAGGGCGGCCGGTTTGCCGCGGCCGCCGGTCAGCCGGGCGGCGCCCGGTACGGCCTCGACGAATCCGGGCGTCGCCAGGACCTTGCGGCGGAAGTTGGGGCGGTCGAGGGTGGTGTTCCAGACGGTCTCGTAGACGGACTGCAGCTCGCCGAGGGTGAACTCGGGCGGGCAGAAGCCGGTGGCCAGGCACGTGTACTCCAGCTTCGACCCGATGCGCTCCCGCGCGTCCGCCAGGATCAGGGCGTGGTCGAAGGCCAGCTCCGAGACCTCCTCCAGGGCGAGCCAGCGGGCGTGCGCCGCGTCCCCGCCGCCCTCGGCCGCCGGCTCCGGCAGGTCGGGGACGAGGGCGGTGAAGGCCACCGAGACCACCCGCATCCGGGGGTCGCGGTCCGGTTCGCTGTAGGTGCGCAGCTGCTCCAGGTGGAGCGCGGCCACGAGGTGGTCCGGCAGGCCGGTCTCCTCGGCCAGTTCGCGCCGGGCGGCGGTCTCGGCGGACTCCCGCGGCAGGACGAACCCGCCGGGCAGCGCCCAGGCTCCGGCGTACGGTTCCTGGCCGCGCCGGATCAGCAGGACGTGCAGGGCGCCGCCGCGCACGGTGAAGACGGCCAGGTCGACGGTCACCGCGAACGGCTCGAAGGCGTACGGGTCATAGCCGGCGGTCATCGGTTCTCCGGAAGGGGGTCGGTGAAGTGCCAGCCCTCGGCCAGCAGTCCGTCCACGGCCCGGACGGCTGCCTCCAGCCGGGCCGCCCGGTCCCCGCGCACGACGAGGAAACGCCTCCCGGTGTGCTCCAGTTCCGCCCGGAACCGCTCGGTCATCCAGGGCCGCAGGTGCTCCCCGTCCCGCAGTCCGTCGTCCTCGAAGGGCACGTCGGCGTGGTCGGTGAGCAGGTACAGGTCGCGCCGGGTGAGGTCGGCGATCCGCTCGACCTCCGCGTTCCGGCCGCCCATGTACCGCTCGTGCCAGACGGCGGTCGCAAAGGAGTCGGTGTCGCAGAACAGCACCGGGGAGCCGAGCCGGGCCGCGTGCTCCTCGTCCGCGTCCTGGCGGCGTGCGATGACCGGGAACTCCTGCGAGGTGAAGGAGACGTCCGCCCAGGAGGCCGCGGGGTCGCAGGCGCGGGCCGCGGCCAGCTTCTCCTCGCTGTACCGGCGCCCGTACTCGGCGACCCAGCCCGTCTTGGCCCAGACGCCGCCGCGCCGCCGGTAGTGGTCCGCCAGGGCCCGCGAGAGTGTGGTGGTCCCGGTGGACTCCGCGCCGAGGACGACGACCCGCCGGGTCAGGGCGGCGCGGACGGCCGGCCCGAGGAACTCCCAGGAGCCGGCCGGGTCCTTGCGTACCGCCGTACCGGACACCGGGAACAGGGTCCGTTCCCGGTCCACCAGGACCTCCTCGGCGCCGAAGCGCCGGGCGAGCTCGCTGCCGTACTCCTCGGAGGTGAACACGGCGTCCACCCGCCCGGGGACCGCGCGGCGGAAGACGGCCATGTGCGCCTCCCAGATCTCCGGGTCGTGCAGGTCGACCGGGATGTCGTCCACCGCGCCGACGACCTCGGCCCCGGGGTGCGCCTCGCGCATCCAGGCGACCCGGTCGGCGAGCGGGACGGACTCCACGGAGGCCGCGCACACCAGCACGGTCAGCCGTTCGCACTGGTCCTGGGCGGTGCGTACGAGGTGGTGGTGCCCGGCGTGCGGCGGGTAGAACTTGCCGAGGACCAGGCCGTGCCCGTGGCGTCTCATGCCGTCGCCTCCGCCGCCGTGCGGGCGTCCCGCGCGGGCAGGGTGCGCCGCCAGCCGAGGAGTCCGGCCACGCACAGGGCGAGGAAGCCCACGTAGAGCGCGGAGGTCAGGTAGAGCCCCTTGTACGCGTAGAGCGGGATGTAGACGAGGTCGGCGGCGATCCACAGCCACCAGGACTCCACGAGCTTGCGGCACTGTCCGTACGTGGCGACGAGCGAGAGCCCGGTGGTCAGTGCGTCCCAGAACGGGACGGTGGAGTCGGTGGCCCGGCTCAGCAGCAGGGTGAGCGCGAGCACCCCCACCGCCCCCGCCGCGGCGAGCGCGGCCCATTCGGTGCGCGTGGTGCGGCGCACCGGCAGGGCCTCGGCGGTTCCTGGTCCACCCCCGTGGGTCCAGGACCACCAGCCGTAGGCGGCGAGGGCGATGAAGACGATCTGGAGCCCGGCGTCGGCGTAGAGGCCGGCCTGGGCGAAGAGCGCGATGAAGAAGACGTTGTTGGCGATCCCGATCGGCCAGTTGGCCACGTGCTGCCGGGCGACCAGCCAGACGCACAGGGCGCCGGTGGCGAAGCCCAGCACCTCGGTCCAGCTCATGGTCCAGCTCATGACGACCCCCCTCGGACTGTTTAATGGTCAGACTGACTATAAACAGTGATCGGGGTCCCCGACAAGCAGAAAACCCGCGGCGCCCTGGGGCACCGCGGGTTTCTGCGATCGGACCGGCCGCCTGCGCGGCGGCCGGCCTGCGTCCTAGAGACCGACCTCGCGCATCAGCATGCCGACCTCGGTGTTGGTCAGGCGGCGCAGCCAGCCCGACTTCTGGTCGCCCAGCTCGATCGGACCGAAGGAGGTCCGGACGAGCTTCTCGACCGGGAAGCCGGCCTCCGCCATCATGCGGCGGACGATGTGCTTGCGGCCCTCGTGGAGGGTGACCTCGACCAGGTAGTTCTTGCCGACCTGGTCGACGACGCGGAAGTGGTCGGCGCGGGCGTAGCCGTCCTCCAGCTCGATGCCGTCCTTCAGCCGCTTGCCGATCTCGCGCGGCAGCGGGCCGGTGATGGCCGCCACGTACGTCTTCTTCACGCCGTACTTCGGGTGCGTGAGGCGGTGGGCCAGCTCACCGTGGTTGGTGAGCAGGATGATGCCCTCGGTCTCGGTGTCGAGCCGGCCGACGTGGAAGAGACGGGTCTCACGGTTGGTGACGTAGTCGCCGAGGCACTGGCGGCCGTCCGGGTCCTCCATGGTGGAGACGACACCGGCGGGCTTGTTCAGCGCGAAGAACAGGTACGACTGGGTGGCGACGGTCAGGCCGTCCACCTTGATCTCGTCCTTCGGCAGGACGCGCTTGCCCTGCTCCAGCACGATCTCGCCGTTGACCTCGACGCGGGCCTGCTCGATGAGCTCCTCGCAGGCGCGGCGCGAACCCATGCCGGCGCGGGCGAGCACCTTCTGCAGACGCTCACCCTCCTCCTCGGCACCGGGGAAGGTCTTCGGGGTCTTGACCACGGGCTTGTCGGCGTACCGGTCGCGCACGCGCTCCTCGATCCGCGCGTCCAGCTCGCGCGGGCGGGACTGGCCGCTGCGGCTGCCGGGGCCGCTGCGCGGGCCGCCGGCGCCGCCGATGCCGGGGGTCTTGGAGGTGCGGGGACCGCCCTTGGCGCCACCGCGCGCCGCGGCGCCGCGGGCACCGCCGCCGCCCGCCTTGGGGCCGCTGCGTCCGCTGCGCTCGCCCTCGGGGCCTACGTCGTAGCGGCGCTCCTCGGGACGCGGGTTGCGGATGCGGGGGGCCGGCTGGTCGCGGTCGCGCGAGTCGGAACCGCCGCCCTGGTAGCCGCCACCGCCCTGGTAGCCGCCGCCCGAGCTGCCTCCGCGGGAGCCGCCGCCCTGGTAGCCACCACCCTGGTAGCCGCCGCGGGAGCCGCCGGAGCTGCCTCCGCGGGAGCCGCCGCCGGAGCCGCCGGAGCTGCCGCCCCGGTAGCCGCCCCCGGAGCTGCCGCCGCGGGAGCCGCCGGAGCCGCTGCCACCGCCGGAGCCGCTCCCGCGGTAGCCACCGCCGCTGGAGGAGCCGCCGCGGGAGTTACCGCGCCCGCCGCCACCGCCGCCGCCGCTGTTCCTGTTGCCGCCACCGTTGCCGTTGCCGCTGCTTCGCATCAAAGTTCCGTCGTCTTGTCGTCGTCTGCATCTGTGTCCGGTGCGTCCGGATCGAACGACGGAACACCTTCCTGCGTCTCGGCTTCGATCGCCTCCGCCTCGGGGAGGAAGGGCGCGAGCTCCGGGAGCTCGTCAAGACCGCGCAGGCCCATCCGCTCCAAAAAGTGGTTCGTCGTCCTGTACAGGATCGCACCTGTTTCGGGTTCCGTCCCCGCCTCCTCCACCAGACCCCGCTGGAGGAGGGTCCTCATGACCCCGTCGCAGTTGACCCCGCGGACCGCCGAGACCCGCGATCGGCTGACCGGCTGCCGGTACGCGACGACCGCCAGGGTCTCCAGGGCCGCCTGGGTGAGCCGGGCCTGCTGGCCGTCCAGGACGAAGCCCTCCACGGCCGGCGCGTAAGCGGCCCGGGTGTAGAACCGCCAGCCGCCGGCGACCAGCCGCAGCTCGAAGCCCCGGCGGGCGGCCGTGTACTCGTCGGCGAGCTCCCGCAGCGCCTGCCCGACCTCGCGCGGGGTGCGCTCCAGCACCTTGGCCAGGTGCGCCTCGGTGGCCGGCTCGTCCACGACCATGAGCACGGCCTCCAGGGCCGGCTTCAGCTCCAGCGCTGCCACCGCGCTCACGTCGCCGTTCAATCCTTCGCCTCCACGATCTGGTCGAACTCGTCGGTCACGGTCGGCATGCCGTCGCCGTCCCCGCCGCTCCAGCGCACGGTGAGGGTCTGCAGGGCCTCCTCCTGGTCGAGGACGACCGCCTTCTCCCGGTAGAGCTCCAGCAGGGCCAGGAAGCGCGCGACGACGGTGAGGGTGTCCCCGGCGTCCTCGGTGAGCTCCTGGAAGGTGGCCTCGCCGCGCGCCTTCAGCATCCGCACCACCAGCCCGGCCTGCTCGCGCACGCTGACCAGGGGGGCGTGGATGTGGTCCACGTACACCTGGGGCCTGGCCTTGGGCTGCATGGCCTTCACGGCGAGGCGGGCGAACCCTTCCGGCCCGATGCTGATGACGACCTCGGGCAGCAGGTCCGCGTGGTGCGGCTCCAGCCCGACCGTCCGCGGGTACCGCCTGCCCTCGGCCTCGGCGCGCCGCTCGAAGATCTCGGCGATCTGCTTGTACGCGCGGTACTGGAGCAGGCGCGCGAAGAGCAGGTCCCGGGCCTCCAGCAGGGCCAGGTCCGCCTCGTCCTCGACCTCGGCGACCGGCAGCAGCCGGGCGGCCTTCAGGTCGAGGAGGGTGGCGGCGACGACGAGGAACTCTGTGGTCTGGTCGAGGTCCCAGTCGGGCCCCATGGCACGGATGTGCGCCATGAACTCGTCGGTGACCTTGGACAGCGCGACCTCGGTGACGTCGAGCTTGTGCCTCGAGATCAGCTGGAGCAGCAGGTCGAAGGGGCCCTCGAAGTTGGCGAGCCGCAGGGTGAACCGCCCGTCGCCGCCCGCGGGGGGCGCCGGGGCCGCCGCCTCCGGGTGGGACCCAGGGGGCTCCTGCTGCCCGTCTGCGGGCCCGGGGGAACGTTCCGGCTGGGTGCCGCCCGCCGCCGGCGCGGGGCGCGCAGCGGGCGCCTCAGGGGCTTCGGAGGCTTCGGGGGTTCCAGGGACCTCGGGCGCTCCGGGAGCCTCGGGGGCCTCCGGGCTTCCGGGGGCTTCCGGGCCTTCGCGGTCCGCTCCCCCGTCGTACGCCTCCGGCTGCCGGGCCGTGTCGGGAGCGCCGGGGCCTCGGCCCAGGACGCGCCGGGTCGGTCGGCCGGGTTCGGCGGGGAAGGGCATCGCGGTCCAGGAGGTGCATGGGGGCGGTGTGGAGGGCCGGGCGCCGTGGCCGCGGCCACCAGCAGCCTACGGGCTCCCCCGCACTCCCCGGTGGACCACCGCCCGGCACGGCGTCACCGCCGGACCGGCGCTCCCGCGCCCGTACGGAGCCCCGTGCGGGCGGCTCCGCGCGGCGGGGCGGAGTTCCGGGGGCGGGCCGCAGATCGCCCGGGCGCCCGGTCGTCGGGCGGACAGCCGCCGGGGCCCGGCTCCGGGAGGGCGCGCCGCGGGCCGAGCAGCGGCGCGCCGGCGGCCTTGACGGGCCGGGGCATCGGCAGGGCGGGCCCTCAGGGCGGTCAGCGGCCGCGCAGGCGCCGTACGAGGATGCTCGCGTCGCCGCGGGATTCCAGATCGGCGAGGACGACCGCGACCGCCTCGCGGACGATGCGGCCCCGGTCCACCGCCAGTCCGTGCTCCCCGCGCAGCACCAGCCGCGCGTGTTCCAGGTCCATGAGCTCCTCGGCGGAGACGTAGACCGTGATCTTCTCGTCGTGGCGTTCGCGGCCGCTGGGGCGCCGGTTCGCGCCACGGCCCTGCCCCTTGCCGCGGCGGCCCGCGCCGGCCGGGGCGGACCCGACGGCGCCGGCCGGTCCGGCAGAACCTTCCTGCGGCCGCCTGGGCTGCCCCACGACGGGACCGCCGGAGTCCGCGGCCTCCCGGCCGCGCCCCTCACCCGCCGTGCCCTCGGCCGAAGTGGCCGAGTGTTCCGCGGCGGGCGTCTCATCGACCCCGCGCCGCGGTGAGGACGACTGGAGCGCCATCCCCCCGGTCGTACGGAACAGTTCGTCGGCTCCGGGCAGACTCACTCGGCGTGACACCGGGCGAGCACCTCCCTGGCCAGCTGGCGATAGGCGGCGGCGCCGACGGAGTTGGACGCGTACGTGGTGATCGGCTCACCGGCGACCGTGGTCTCCGGGAAGCGCACCGTGCGGCCGATGACCGTGTGGTAGACGTGGTCGTCGAAGGCCTCGACGACGCGCGCCAGCACCTCACGGCTGTGCACCGTACGGGAGTCGTACATCGTGGCGAGGATGCCGTCGAGCTCCAGCTCGGGGTTGAGCCGCTCCTGCACCTTCTCGATGGTCTCGGTCAGCAGCGCCACGCCGCGCAGCGCGAAGAACTCGCACTCCAGCGGGACGATGACCTTGTGAGCCGCCGTCAGGGCGTTCACGGTCAGCAGACCGAGCGAGGGCTGACAGTCGATCACGATGTAGTCGTAGTCGGCCATCAGGGGCTTCAGGGCCCGCTGCAGGGTGGACTCGCGCGCGACCTCACTGACCAACTGCACCTCGGCAGCGGACAGGTCGATGTTGCTCGGCAGCAGGTCCATGTTGGGGACCGCCGTCTTGAGCAGCACCTCGTCGGCCGACATGCCCCGCTCCATGAGCAGGTTGTAGACCGTCAGGTCGAGTTCCATCGGGTTCACGCCGAGACCCACGGACAGCGCGCCCTGCGGGTCGAAGTCGACGAGCAGCACGCGGCGCCCGTACTCGGCGAGCGCGGCACCCAGGTTGATGGTCGACGTGGTCTTGCCCACGCCGCCCTTCTGGTTGCACATCGCGATGATCTTCGCCGGACCGTGGTCGGTCAGCGGACCCGGGATCGGGAAGTACGGGAGCGGGCGTCCGGTCGGGCCGATCCGCTCACGGCGCTGACGGGCAGCGTCGGGGGCGAGAGTGGCCGCGTACTCGGGGTCCGGTTCGTACTCCGCGTCGGGGTCGTAGAAGTGCCCCTCGGGCACATTGTCGTAGTCGGCGAAACCCACGGGCTTTTCGCCGCTCAGGTCGCCGGCCCTGGAGTTCACGTCTAGGCCGTCCATGCTCTTTTGGGGCGTCGTCATGTGCTGGTGGTTTGCGAAGGTGCGTACTGCGACGGAGCCGACAGCTTCGAGCCCGGTAGGGCCCTGGCCCCGCTCAGGCATCCCTGCTCGACCACCCCCAGGAGCAAATGTCGACTCATTCACAAGTCGTCTTACCTCCTCGGACGTGACCAGGACACTTATCGATAGGTCAGCGTGGCACCATGCCGACGGTTGGCGACTCTATGGCGTGTCACCGCCCAGCGGCAACACAATCCGCCGGACCCGGCACGATGTGTCGGCAACCGAACACCGCTCTGTCAAGGGCGCACGAGCTGTCGCTGCGAAGTTTCGCGGGTGCGCGAAAGGGTTAAAGGGTTACGTTCGAGGCGAGTTGAGCGGGGTCCTCGGGCACCCCGCGAACGCGTCCGGCCGGACCTTGCGGGCAAGGTCCGGCCGGATACGTGAGATTGACGTCAGTCGTTGACGTGTCAGCCGAGCAGCGTGCTCAGCTCAAGGGTCTCGAGGCCGTGGGCCTCGGCGACGGGACCGTAAACGACCTGGCCGTCATGGGTGTTGAGGCCCAGCGCGAGGGCGGGGTCACGACGCAGCGCCTCGACCCAGCCGAGGTTGGCGAGCTGCACGATGTAGGGCAGCGTCGCGTTCGTCAGCGCGTAGGTGGAGGTGTTCGGAACCGCGCCCGGCATGTTGGCGACGCAGTAGAAGACCGAGTTGTGGACCGTGAAGGTCGGCTCGGCGTGAGTGGTCGGACGGGAGTCCTCGAAGCAGCCGCCCTGGTCGATCGCAATGTCGACAAGGACACTTCCGGGCTTCATCTTGGCGACGAGCTCGTTGGTGACCAGCTTCGGGGCCTTCGCACCCGGGATCAGCACCGCGCCGATGACGAGGTCGGCCTCGACGACGGCCTTCTCCAGCTCGAAGGCGTTGGAGACGATCGTCTTGATCTTCGTGCCGAAGATCTTGTCGGCCTCGCGGAGCTTGTTGATGTCGCGGTCGAGCAGGGTCACGTGGAAGCCCATGCCGATGGCGATCTGCGCGGCGTTCCAGCCGGAGACGCCGCCGCCGATGACGACGCACTCGCCGGCGTGGGTGCCGGGGACACCGCCGGGGAGGACGCCGCGGCCGCCGGCCGAGCGCATCAGGTGGTAGGCGCCGACCTGCGGGGCCAGGCGGCCCGCGACCTCGGACATCGGGGCGAGCAGCGGAAGCGCGCGGTTGGCGAGCTCGACCGTCTCGTAGGCGATGGCGGTGGTGCCGGACTCCAGCAGGGCGTCCGTGCACTCGCGGGAGGCCGCGAGGTGCAGGTAGGTGAAGAGCGTCTGGTCCTTGCGGAGGCGGTGGTACTCCTCCGCGATGGGCTCCTTGACCTTGAGCAGCAGGTCGGCGGTGGCCCAGACCTCGTCGGCGGTACCGAGGATCTCGGCGCCGGCCGAAACGTACTCGGCGTCCGTGATCGAGGAGCCCACACCGGCGTTCTGCTCGATGAAGACCTGGTGGCCGTTACGGACCAGCTCATGCACGCCGGCGGGCGTGATGGCGACCCGGAACTCGTTGTTCTTGACCTCGCGGGGGATGCCGACCTTCATCGTCGATCACGGTCCTTGGCTCAGGGGATATTACGGGGCACTTCCATACATACCCGCCCACAAGAACGCGCAACGGGATGCACCACGGGAAGCCGCGGTGAACCCAGTCTAATGAAGGATGAGTCGCTGTCTAGCCTTGCAAACCAATAATCTCAGTCGGAAGCACTACGGATTTCGCAGGCTGCGGGGTCATCTCCCAGCAATCTGTCGGCTGCGGAGCGGTGCAGCCTGGCAGCCGCGGGGTCCCCCAGCCTGTCCAGCGTGTCGGCCAGCCGGACCTGCAGTGCGGCCTGAAGTCGCTGGTCGCCCGCCTTGCGGGCCAGCTCCACCGCCTCGCGGCAGGTGTGCAGCGATTCCTCGGGCCGGCCGGCGTACTCCTGGACCCGCGCCATCTCGCTCAACGCCTTGGCCTGACCGGGGACATCGGCCAGCTTCCGGTAGCCCGCGGCGGCCGCCCGCCAGCTGCGCAGCGCGTCCCCGTACCGCCCCGCGTAGGTGTGAACGTTCCCGAGCCGCCCGTACAGCCGGGCCTCGTCCGCGCGCTCGCCCCGCGCGAGGGCCTGGGAGAGCGCCCGGCCGAACCAGTCGGAGGCCCGGTGCCAGTCCGCCAGCTCCTGGTAGGCACCGCCTACGGATTCCATCGCGCGGCCCGTCGCGTACGGGTCGTTCGCCGCCCGTCCGGCGTCCAGCGCGGCCCGGTAGCGCTCCAGCGCCTCCTGGGTCCGGCCGGTCTCGGCGTCCAGATCGGCCAGGTTCAGCAGCGCTGCGGCCTGCTCCCGGCGCAGGTTGCGCCGCTCGGCCACGTCCAGGACCAGGCGGTGCAGCCCGTACAGCTCGGGGGCGGCCCCGGCCGTGCCCCGGTGGTCCGCCAGCGCCCGTACGAGGGCCGCGACCAGCCGGCGGGCCAGGGTGTCCAGCTCCCCGTCGGCCACGGCCAGGGAGGCGGCCGCGGTGAGCGCGGGCAGCCGGGTGTCCAGCCAGGTGGCGGCGGCCCGCCGGTCGGGGAACCGCAGGGCGCGCGGCAGGCCGTCCAGCAGCTCGCGCAGGCCGTCGTCGACGGCGGCGTCCACCCCGGGCTCCGCGGACTCGGCCATGGCCCGGCAGGAGTGCAGCAGCCGTACGGTGCGCTCCAGCATCCGGGCCCGGGCCAGCTGGACCTCGGCGGGGCGCTCCTTGGCCTCCAGGAGGGCC
Organism: Streptomyces xanthophaeus; assembly: GCF_030440515.1. Lineage (GTDB taxonomy): Bacteria > Actinomycetota > Actinomycetes > Streptomycetales > Streptomycetaceae > Streptomyces > Streptomyces kutzneri. Next base: position 6,269,216 of record NZ_CP076543.1, on the reverse strand, counting down.
TGGAGCAGCGGCGCGAGGCAGCCGGGCAGCAGGAAGAGGCCGTCGCGGGAGGGGCGGACGAGGCCCAGCCCGGCGAAGTCGTCCAGGGTGGACTGGGCGGCGGCCACGGAGCAGCCGGCGAGGGCGGAGGCGGTGTGCGAGTCGACGATGCCGGCCGGGGCGAGCGGCAGCAGCCGCAGGGTCCGCTGGGCGGGCTGCGGCAGGGATTCGTAGACGAGCCGGAAGCCGCGGGCGAGCGGGCCGCCGGTGGTGGCGGGCATGTCGTGGAGCTGCTTGGCCACGTCGGCGACGGAGGCCTTGGGGTGGGCGGCGAGCCACCCGCCGACGAGGACGAGCGCGGCGGGCTGGCCCCCGCACTCCTCGGCGAGGGCCTCGGCGGCCCGGGGGTCGGCGGTGACGCGGGTGTCGCCGATGCGCTGGGCGAGCAGTTCCACGGCGGAGGGGGTGTCGAGTCCGCCGAGGGTGCAGGGCCGGACGTCGGGGATCCCGGTGAGCGGCCCTTCGGCGGTGACCACGACGAGGCACTCGGGGGTGTCCGGCAGCAGGGCGTCCACCTGCTCGGGGTCGGCGGCGTCGTCGACCAGGATGATGACCCGGCGTCCTTCGAGGGCGGTGCGCAGGGCGGAGCTCAGCTCGTCCTCACCGGCCCCGGGCGGGGTGGGCCGCCCCAGTCCCTCCAGCAGGCTCCGGACGGCCCGCTCGGTGGCCACGGTCTCCCCGCCGGGGGCGGTGAGCCGGGTGCGGACGACTCCGTCGGGGTACTCCTCGGCGACCTCGTGCACGAAGGCCTCGGCGAGGGCCGTGCGCCCGGAGCCGGGCCGCCCGGCGACGAGCAGCACCCGGGCCCGGGGCGCCTTGGCCTTGCGGCCGGAGAGGGTGTCGAGCCCGGTCCGCGCGATGTCCTCGCGCAGCTCCTTGAGCTCACGCCGCCGCCCGACGAAATCCGCCACGGATCCGCTCCTCTCCCTGCCACCGGATTGCGAGCGTAGTTCACGCAGAGCGACGACCCGGGTGGAGCGCGGCGGGCAAATCCCCCAATCGGATCAGCAGATGGACCTATTTTTCACGCCCCGCTCGCGCGGCGCGCCCGGCCGACACCGTCTAGACGTCATAGGGGCGGGCCGGCCAGGGGGCGAGGGCCGGGCGCAGGGCGTCGATGCCACCCTCGGAGGCGAGGGCCGCCGCGAGGGCCAGTACCCCGGTCACCAGCCCCGGGTTGTGCAGCTCGCCCGCCAGCACCCCGCGGACCAGGTCCGCGAGCGGGACCCGGGCGATCTCCATGTCCGCCTCCTCCTCGGAGACCTCGTACCGCTCCCCCTCGGCCTCCGCCAGATCCCGCGCGAGGAAGATCCGGACGGCCTCGTCGGAGCCGCCGGGCGAGGTGAAGAAGTCGGCCAGCACCCGCCACTCGGCCGCCTTGGCGTGCGCCTCCTCGTACAGCTCCCGCTGGGCCGCGTGCAGCGGGTTCTCGCCGGGCACGTCCAGCAGTCCGGCCGGGAGCTCCCACAGCCGGTGCCGCACCGGGTGGCGGAACTGCTTGAGGACCAGCACCCGCTGCTCCTCGTCGAGGGCGAGGACGCACACCGAGCCCGGGTGCACCTGGTAGTCGCGGCGGACCACCGAGGAATCCGGCATCCGCACCTGGTCCGACTTCACGGCCGTCTTCGCGCCCTCGAACGGGGTACGTGAGGCGACGACCTCCCACGACTCCGGTGTGTCCACGATGTCGTTGCCCATGGCCATGGCCGATACCTTCCCCGAGAACGCGACAGCCGGGACACGGTCCGTGCCCCGGCTGCCTACGTTATGCGGTCAGGCTCTCACTTCGCGGACTGCTGCCGCTCCACGGCCGCCTTCACCAGGCCGGCGAAGAGCGGGTGCGGGCGCGTCGGGCGCGAGCGCAGCTCCGGGTGGGCCTGGGTGGCCACCAGGTAGGGGTGCACCTCGCGCGGGTACTCGACGTACTCGACGAGCTTGTTGTCCGGGGAGGTGCCGGAGAAGACGAGGCCCGCCTTCTTCTCCAGCTCGCCGCGGTAGGAGTTGTTGACCTCGTAGCGGTGCCGGTGGCGCTCGTCCACGTAGGCCTCGTCGCCGTAGACCTCGCGCACGATGGAGCCCTCGGCGAGCTTGGCCGGGTACATGCCCAGGCGCATCGTTCCGCCCAGGTCGCCCGCGCCCTCGACGAAGGCCAGCTGCTCCTCCATGGTCGAGATGACCGGGTGCGGGGTGGAGGCGTCGAACTCGGTGGAGTTGGCGTCCTCGATGCCCGCGAGGTTGCGCGCGGCCTCGATGACCACGCACTGCAGACCCAGGCACAGGCCGAGCAGCGGGATCTTGTTCTCGCGGGCGTAGGTGATCGCGCCGACCTTGCCGTTGACGCCGCGGTCGCCGAAGCCGCCGGGCACGCAGATCGCGTCCACGTCGCCGAGCTGGGCGGCGGCGCCCGCCGGGGTCTTGCAGTCGTCGGAGGTGACCCACTTGATCTGGACCCGGGCCTTGTTGGCGAACCCGCCGGCGCGCAGCGCCTCGGTCACCGACAGGTAGGCGTCGGGCAGGTCGATGTACTTGCCGACGAGCGCGACCTTGACCTCGTGGTCGGGGTTGTGGACCCGGTCGAGCAGGTCCTCCCACACCGTCCAGTCGACGTCGCGGAACGGCAGGTCGAGCTTGCGCACGACGTACGCGTCCAGGCCCTCGGTGTGCAGCACCTTCGGGATGTCGTAGATCGACTTGGCGTCGATCGCCGCGACCACGGCCGCCTCGTCCACGTCGCACATCAGCGAGATCTTGCGCTTGATGGAGATGGGGACGTCACGGTCGGCGCGCAGCACGATGGCGTCGGGCTGGATACCGATGTTGCGCAGGGCCGCGACCGAGTGCTGGGTCGGCTTGGTCTTGAGCTCACCGGAGGGGCCGATGTAGGGGAGCAGCGAGATGTGCACGACGAAGACGTTGTCGCGGCCGACCTCGTGGCGGACCTGGCGGACGGTCTCCAGGAACGGCAGCGACTCGATGTCGCCGACGGTGCCGCCGACCTCGGTGATGACGACGTCGACGTCATCGGTCGCCATGCGGCGGATGCGGTGCTTGATCTCGTTGGTGATGTGCGGGATGACCTGCACGGTGTCACCGAGGTACTCGCCGCGGCGCTCCTTGGCGATGACCGTGTTGTAGACCTGGCCGGTGGTGACGTTGGCCGAGCCGTCGAGGTCGACGTCGAGGAAGCGCTCGTAGTGGCCGATGTCCAGGTCGGTCTCGGCGCCGTCGTTGGTGACGAACACCTCGCCGTGCTGGAACGGGTTCATGGTGCCGGGGTCGACGTTCAGGTACGGGTCGAGCTTCTGCATCGTGACCCGCAGACCGCGCGCCTTCAGCAGCGCACCCAGGCTGGAGGCCGTCAGGCCCTTGCCGAGGGAGGAAGCGACACCCCCGGTGACGAAGATGTGCTTGGTCGTCATGGATTTGGGCGGCATCGCCAAGAGGGGGCTCCCGTGGTCGCGAGGTGAGGTGCGTCCGGCGCCGGCCACCCTCGATCCGGAAGGGTCTCAGGGGGCGCCGAAGCTGCGGTTTCGGGGCTCCTGATTCGCACAGGCAGACCACCGGTCCACGGGGTACCAGCCTATCAGCGCCCGGAGCGGTCCGCCTCCGGGCACGCGGCGCGCACGCTCGGTCCGGAGGCGCCCGAGTGCGCCGGGGCGGCATCGCCGCTGCTCACCCGTTCGGCCCAGCCGCATTCTCCACAGGCTCACGGAGATCACTAGGGTGCCGTCATATCCTGCTCGGATATTGCACACATCACCGCCGGGCAGTCCGTCAGACGGCCTAACCGAGCCGATATACGGAATCATGGGCTCACGCGGAGATCCCTGCACACAGGAGACCGCGCAACCGCGCAATGCAAGCGCCCTTCGGGGCGGACGTGGCCGTTCGACTGGAGATGCACGTGTCCGGGCGCATCGAGGATTACGCACTGATCGGGGACATGCAGACCGCGGCACTGGTCTGCCGGGACGGAGCGGTGGACTGGCTCTGCCTGCCACGCTTCGACTCGCACGCCGTGTTCGCGAGCATTCTCGGCACCGAGGATCACGGGTTCTGGCGGATCGGCCCGTCGTTCCCGGCGGGCACCGAGGCCCCGCGTGCCACCCGCCGCCGCTACCGCGGTGATTCGCTGGTGCTGGAGTCGGAGTGGGACACCCCGCGCGGCAAGGTCCGCGTGATCGACTTCATGCCACCCCGTGAGGATCACGCGCCACAGCTGATCCGCATCGTGGAGGGCGTCAGCGGGCGGGTGCCGATGCGTTCGGCCCTGCGGATGCGCTTCAGCTACGGGCGGGTCGTGCCGTGGGTCCACAAGGTCGACGGGCGCACCGTGGCCGTGGCCGGCCCCGATTCCGTCTGGCTGGACGCCGACGCGCAGACCTACGGCAAGGACCTGACGACGTACTCCGACTTCACCGTCGGCCCCGGCGACCGGAAGGCCTTCAGCATCAGCTGGCAGGCCTCGCACCGCGACGCGCCCGAGACGCCCGACGCCGAGGCGGCCCTGGAGTCGACCGCCGAGTTCTGGCGCGAGTGGGTCGAGCAGTGCACGTACCACGGGCCCTACCGGGAGGCCGTGATCCGCTCGCTGATCACCCTCAAGGCCCTCACGTACGGCCCCACGGGCGGGATCGTCGCCGCGCCCACCACCTCCCTCCCCGAGGAGATCGGCGGGGTCCGGAACTGGGACTACCGCTACACCTGGCTGCGGGACGCGGCCATCACCCTCTCCTCGCTGCTGCGCACCGGATACCGCGAGGAGGCCCGCGCCTGGCGCGAGTGGCTGCTGCGCGCGGTCGCCGGCGACCCGGAGAACCTGCAGATCATGTACGGGATCGCGGGCGAGCGGGAGCTCGGCGAGACCGAGCTGGACTGGCTGCCCGGCTACGAGAACTCGCGCCCGGTCCGCGTCGGCAACGGCGCGGCGGGCCAGCTCCAGCTCGACGTGTACGGCGAGGTCACCGAGGCCCTGCACCTGGGCCACATGACCGGGCTCGCCCGCAGCGACTACGCCTCGCTGCTCCAGCTCAAACTGATCCGCTACCTGGAGACCCACTGGGACCAGCCGGACGAGGGCATCTGGGAGGTGCGCGGCCCGCGCCGCCACTTCGTGCACTCGAAGGTGATGGCCTGGGTGGCCGTGGACCGCACGATCAAGCTGATCGAGAGCGGGGACGCGGACGGCCCGCTGGAGCGGTGGCGCGAGCTGCGCGACGAGATCCACCAGGACGTGTGCGAGAAGGGCTACGACAAGGAGCGCAACACCTTCACCCAGTCGTACGGGTCGAAGGAGCTGGACGCCTCCCTGCTGCTGATTCCGCAGATGGGCTTCCTGCCGCCGGACGACAAGCGGGTCATCGGCACCATCGAGGCGATCCAGCGCGAGCTGTCCACGCCCGACGGTTTCATCCTGCGCTACCCGACGGCGGGCGAGGAGGCCGGTGTGGACGGCCTGGAGGGCGACGAGGGGGCCTTCCTGGCCTGCTCGTTCTGGATGGCCGACGACCTGGCGATGATCGGCCGGGTGGACGAGGCGCGGCGGCTGTTCGAGCGGCTGCTGTCGCTCCGCAACGACCTGGGTCTGCTCGCGGAGGAGTGGGACCCGCGGCTCCAGCGGCAGGTGGGGAACTTCCCGCAGGCTTTCAGCCACGTTCCGCTGATCGACACGGCCCTGCGGCTGACGGCCAGCGGGGCGTACGGAGGCTAGGACGGCCCGCGAACGGCCCGGGCCGCGTGGCCCGGGCGCGGGCGACGCGCCCGGGGCGCGGATCATCTCGCCGCGCCCCGGTGATCGTCCGCGCCTACCCTGGAAGGGTCCTATGCCCTCCCTCCGGTGGAAGGGGGCAGCCATGGCTCCCCTGTCGAAGGCGGGCGCGGCCCTGACCGCGCTCCGCGAGGATCTGTCCGGCGAGGTCTTCGCCCCGGAGGATCCGGGGTACGACGAGGCCCGGACCCTCTTCAACGCGATGATCGACCGCAGACCCGCCGTCATCGCCCAGTGCGAGAGCACGGCGGACGTGGTGACCTCCGTGCGGTTCGCGAGGGATCTGGACCTGAACATCGCCGTGCGCGGCGGCGGGCACAGCGTGGCCGGGATGTCCCTCAACGACGGCGGCCTCGTCGTGGACCTGCGGCGGATGCACGCGGTGACGGTCCATCCGGCGGCCGGTGCCGCGCACATCGAGGGCGGGGCCACCATGAGCCACCTGGACCGGGCCTGCGAGCCGTACGGGCTGGCGACCACCGGCGGCCGGGCCTCCACCACCGGCGTCGGCGGCTACGTCCTGGGCGGCGGCAGCGGCTGGCTGGACCGGAAGTTCGGCCTGGCGGTGGACAACCTGCTGGGCGTGGACCTGGTCACCGCCGAGGGCGAGCTGATCCACGCGACCGCGGAGGAGCATCCGGAGCTGTTCTGGGGGCTGCACGGCGGCGGCGGGAACTTCGGCATCGCCACCTCGCTGACCCTGCGGCTGTACGAACTGCCCGCCATGTCGATCGCGTTCCTGCTGTACCTGCCGGAGCGCGGGCCCGAGGTGGTCCGTACGTACCGGGACGTCATCGAGGCCGCACCGCCCGAGGCCTCCGGCGCCGCGCTCTACCTCACCGGCCCGCCCGAGGAGTTCGTCCCGCCGCACCTGGTCGGCCGCCTGCTGGCCGGGGCGCTGCTGACGTACGCGGGCCCCGAGGACGGGATGCGGAAACTGGCCGAGCCGCTGCTGGCGATCCCCCACGAGTCGGAGATCGTCACGGCCATCCCGTACGCCGATCTCCAGTGCATGATCGACGACCCGCCGGGCATGCGGAACTACTGGTCGGCCGAGTACCTCACCGGCTGTCCCGACGCGTTCGTGGACGTCTTCTGCGCCCGCGCCGAGGCCATGCCGGTACCGACGGGCACCCAGCACCTGGTCTTCCCGCAGGGCGGCGCCATCGCCTCCGGCCCGCCCGACTACCCGGTGCCGTACCGCGACGCGCCGTGGGCGGTGCACCCGTTCGGGATCTGGGAGGACGCGGCCGACGACGAGCGCTGCCGGCAGTGGGTCAAGGACGTCCGCGCCGACGCCCGGCCGTGGAGCACCGGCGCGGTCTACCTCAACTTCACCGGGGACGAGGGCGTGGAGCGGGTGGTCTCGGGCCTCGGCGGCGAGAACATGCAGCGGCTGGGCGCGCTGAAGCGGCAGTACGACCCGGACAACATCTTCCGCTTCAACCACAACATCCAGCCCGCCTGACGATGGGCACAGTTCTGCCGGTAGCGTCCCGCGATATGGAAAACCAGGGCGGGATCACGGTTCAGCGGGCACTGGAGCTGCCGGGGCTGCGCAGCGGACTGCCGGAGGTGGTGGCCTGCGCCGACCGCCTGGGGCGGACCGTCCGCTGGGTGCACGCCGGCGAGGTGCCGAACATCGCATCCCTGCTCAAGGGCGGTGAGCTGCTGCTGACCACGGGCCTGGGCCTCGGCACCCGGCCGGCCGAGCAGCGTGCCTTCGTACGCCGCCTCGCGGACCGCGGGATCGCCGCGCTGGTGGTCGAGCTGGGCCCGCGCTTCACGCGGCTGCCGGCGACCCTCGTGGAGACCGCGCGCTCGGCGGGGCTGCCCCTGGTCCAGCTCCACCGGGAAGTCCCCTTCGTGGCCGTCACGGAGGAGGTCCACACCGAGATCGTCAACCACCACTACGCCCTGCTCCAGCGGGCCGAGGAGGTCCACCGCCGCTGTACGGAGGCCCTGCTGGGCGGCGGGGGCATCCCGCAGGTCCTGCGGATCCTGGCCGATTTCACGGGGAACCCGGTCTTCCTGGAGACCCCCGACGGGCAGCTCCTGTACGCGGCCGGGAGCGCGGCCGGGGACGCGGGCGCGGACCCGCTCCAGGTGTGGGAGGGCCTGCGGGGCCAGCGCGAGGCCGAACCCTCCACGAACACGGTGGTGGTCGACGTACCGGGCGGGGGCCACGGCACCGGCTCGGTCCGGGCCCGGGTCGTCCTGGTCGGCGTCTCGGCCCCGCTGCTCCCGGTGCACCGGATGGCGGCCGAACGCACGGCGGGCGTCCTGGCCGTCGTCCTGATGCAGGCGCGGCAGGAGGAGGAGCTGGCGGCGCGCGGCCGTGGCGACTTCCTGACGGACCTGGCGGAGGGCCGCATCTCGGCGGAGGACGCACCGGCGCAGGCCCGTGTCCTGGGGTTCAAGCCGGGCGGCGGTCCGCTGCTGCCGGTGGTGATGCGGCTGGCCTCCGACCTCGGCCCGTCCGGGAACTGGGCCGTCCTGGCCCGTGCGGTGCTGGAGGAGCTGTCGTCGGTCGGGGTCCCGGTCCTGCTGGGCGTCCGCCCGGTCGAGGGCCGGGTGCCGCTGCTGGTCTCCCTGCGCGCGGAGTCGGAGCGTACGGCGGTGGCGGACCGGGTCTCGGCCGCGCTGCGGGCGGGCGTCGAACGCGCGGGCCTGGACCGGGCCACCGCCCCGCCGGCCGTGGTCGTCGGCGTGGCGGGTGGCTGGGCGGCGGCCTCGGCGGGTCTGCGCCACGCCGCGGAGACCGCGACGGCGGCCCACGGCCTGCCGGCCCGGCCCTGGTACGACGCACGCCGCCTGGACATCGACCTGCTGCTGTGGCGGCTGCGCGAACACCCCGACCTGGCCGCCTTCGTGGACCGCGCGATCGGGCCGCTGCGCACGCACGACACGACGTCGCGCCCGCCGCTGCTGCCGACGCTGGAGACGTACCTGGCCCACGCGGGCCGCAAGGCGGAGACGGCGCGCGAGCTCCATCTGAACCGGCAGACGCTCTACAACCGGCTGGCCCGCATCTCCGAACTCCTGGGCACGGACCTGGACGACCCGGAAACGGTCCTCTCCCTGAGCCTGGCGCTGCGCGCCCGCCGCCACGCCCCTACGCCTTCCTGACGCGCCGCTCGCACGGCTGCGCCGGACTCCGTCCGTCAACGCCTGGGCGGGTGGGCGCTGTCCCTGCGGGGCTGTCCCCTACCCGCCCTTCCACCGTTCCCCGGGCTCCGCCCGGTCCCGCGCCTCAATCGCCGGCGGGGCTCGAAAAGAGCCCCGCCGGCGATTGAGGCGGAAACGAGGCGACACACGAGAACGCAGCGCGGCCGAATCAAGCCTCGCCGGCGATTGAGGCGCGGGACCGGGCGGAGCCGGGGCGGAGGGAATCGCTGCCCGCCGGGAGGCTACCTACGGCGTTCCATCAGTTCGTCGTAGACGGACAGGACCTGCGCCACCGTGTCGTCCTCCGACGGCCACGTCGCGGCCTGGACGCGCCCCGCGGCCACCAGGGCCGCCCGGCGGTCCGGGTCGGCCAGCAGCCCGGTCACGGCCGAGGCGAGCGGCCCGGCCTCGCCCGGCGGGACCAGCACCGCGCCCTCCCCCACCAGCTCCGCGACACCGCCCACCGTCGTGGCGACCAGCGGCACGCCGACCCGCAGCGCCTCCTGCGCCAGCAGCGCCCGCGCCTCCCACCGGCTGGGCAGCACCGCCAGGTCCGCCGCCGCCAGCAGCTGCGCCGCGTCCCGGCGGCGCCCCAGCAGCCGTACCGGGAGGCCTTCCGCCTCGATCCGCCGGGAGAGCTCCGCCCGTAGCGGCCCTTCCCCCGCGATCACCAGCAGCGGCGCCGGGTCCAGGCCGCGCCATTCCCGTGCCGCGTCGAGCAGTACGGAATACCCGCGGTGCGGCACCAGGCTGCCGACGGCGATCAGCAGCGGCCGTTCCACCGCGCCGAGTTCCGCCCGCACCTTGCCGGGGTCGGCCGCCGCCTCCGGACCCGCCGGGCCCGCCGGTACCGCCACCGGGGCCAGCCGCGCGTCCTTGGCGCCCCGCAGCCGCGCGGCGTCCACCTGGTCCGAGGAGGCCCCGAGCACCACCGCCGCGGCCCGCGCGACGTGCCGTTCCAGCATCCGGCCCAGTCGGCCGAGCGCACCGGGCGCGGTGGGGCCCTCGCCGTGCCAGCTCACCACCAGCGGCACCCTGCGCCCCCGTATGGCCAGCGCGGCGCGCATCCCGGCGCGCACGCCGTGCGCGTGCACGAGGTCCGCCCCGGCGCAGGCGGCCCGCAGCACGCTGACCGCGTCGGGCGCGAACTGCGCCCCGGCGCCGGTGAAGTCGTACTCCCCCTCCGCCTGGACGGGCGCGCACACCGTGACCCGTACCCCGCGCGCGGCGAGGCCGGTCGCGAGGGACCGTACGTGGGCGCTGCTGCCCGCGCCCGCACCGCCGCCGAGTACTTGCACGGTGCGCAGCGGCGGCCGGCCGTAGGGCTGGGCCGGGAGGGAGGTGGAGACCGGGGAGCTGCTCACGGGCCGAAGCTCCAGGGTGAGGGAGTCAGAGAACGCCAAGGATGCCAGTCCGCACGCGCGTTCCGGGACCATACGGGTGCGGATCCCGTACGAGATACCGCTGGACGCGCCTCAGCCTCACCCACACGGACTATCCCCGGACGGCGAAGGGCCCGGAACGCCGCGTGTTCCGGGCCCTTCTCACCGTGTGTCATCTCACGCGTCCGCGCGCGCCGCCGCCAGCAGTTCCTCGGCGTGCGCCCGCGCCGAGACCGAGTCCTCGTGGCCGGCCAGCATGCGCGACAGCTCGCGGATCCGGTCCTCGCCCTCCAGGACGGTGACCCCGCTCCGGGTGACCGATCCGTCGTTGGTCTTCTCGACGAGCAGCTGCCGGTCGGCGAAGGCCGCCACCTGCGGCAGGTGCGTGACGACCACGACCTGCGCCGACTTGGCCAGTTTCGCCAGCCGCCGGCCCACCTCGACGGCCGCCTTGCCGCCGACACCCGCGTCGACCTCGTCGAAGAGGTAGGTGGGCACCGGATCGGACCCCGCGAAGACGACCTCGACGGCCAGCATCACCCGGGACAGCTCACCGCCCGAGGCGCCCTTGGCGATCGGCCGCGGCTGGGCGCCGGGGTGCGGGGCCAGCAGCAGCTCGACCTCGTCCGCGCCCGAAGGGCCGTAGGCGACCGGGCGGCCGTCCACGTCCACTCCGTCGGGGTCCTCCGCCTGCCGGATGTCGATGGTGACGCGGGCGTGCGGCATCGCCAGCGAGGCCAGCTCCTCCGTCACCGCGGAGGCGAAGCGCGTCGCGGCCTCCACCCGGGCGTCCGTCAACGCCTGCGCCAGCAGGGACAGTTCCCCGCGCAGTCCGTCTCGCTCGGCGGTCAGCTCGGTGATCCGCTCGTCGTCGCCGTCCAGTTCCAGCAGCCGCGCCGCGCCCTGTTCGGCCCACTCCAGCACGGCGTCCACGGTGCCTGCGGAGCCGTACTTGCGGGTGAGCTGCGTCAGGGCGGCCCGCCGCTCCTCCACCGCGGCCAGCCGCAGCGGATCGGCGTCCAGGTCGTCGGCGTAGCCCGCCAGTTCCCCGGCCACGTCGGACAGCAGGATGCCCAGTTCCCCGATCCGCTCGGCGAGCGCGCCGAGGGCCGGGTCGTGGGACCGTACGGATTCCAGTGCCCGGTGGGCGCCCGCGACGAGCATGTTCGCGTCGATGGCCTCCGGGTCCTCGGGGTTGCCCGCGAGCGCGGCGTGCGCCAGCTGCGCCGCCGACGACAGCGATTCGGCGTGCCCGAGCCGCTCCGCCTCGGCGGCGAGTTCGGTGTCCTCGCCGGCCACCGGTTCCACGGCCGCGATCTCGTCCAGCCCGAAGCGCAGCAGGTCCGCCTCCTGGGCCCGTTCCCGGGCCCGGGTGGTGATCTCCTCCAGCTCGACGGCGACGGCGCGGAGCCTGCGGTAGGCCGAGCCGTACTTCTCCAGCGGGACGGCGACGGCGTCCCCGGCGTACCGGTCGAGTGCCTGCCGCTGCCGGGCGGGGCGCAGCAGCCCCTGCTGGTCGGTCTGCCCGTGTACGGCGACCAGGTCGTCGGCGAGCTCGGCGAGCAGGCCGACGGGCACGGAGCGGCCTCCGACGTGGGCGCGCGAGCGTCCCTCGGCGGACACGGTCCGGCTGATCAGCAGGGCGCCGTCGTCGAGCTCGGCCCCGGCCTCCTCGGCGCGTACGGCGGCGGGGGCGTCGGGGCGCATGACGATGCGGCCCTCGACCACCGCGGCCTTGGCCCCGATCCGTACCAGGGCCGGGTCGGCGCGACCGCCGAGCAGCAGCCCGAGGCTGGTGACGACCATCGTCTTGCCCGCGCCGGTCTCGCCCGTCACCGCGGTGAATCCGGGCGACAGCTCGACCACCGCGTCGTCGATGACCCCGAGCGACCGTATCCGCATCTCCTCAAGCACGGGACGACGATACCGAGGTTTCATGGGTGCCATGTGACGTCACCCGTCCCGAGTTCTCCGAACACATGTGCTATTTACGCTCTCCCGGCCGAACTCCCCCTCCTGCCACGGGAATAGGCGCCGGGGACCGTTTCGGACTCGGTCCGGCTTGGACGCGACGAGTACGGCATTCGCACCCGCCGCGTCCAGCGGCAGGCCTCGGCCCGCCCGAATCCGGCGCCGGCCGGACGGCGGCTGCGCGACGCCTTCGACCCGCGCGGCGTGTTCGCCCGGGGTCGCTCCGAAGGGCCGCAGCCGCCCACCGCCCGTGATCCGGTCCGTCAGTGCGGCGCGCCGCGCCACCCCGACACCGGCAGTGCGAACTTGGCGACGAGCCGGTCCGTGAAGGACGCGTGGTGCAGCCGGGCGAGCCGCACCGGCACCGCACCACGCCGTACCTCGACCCGTGCCCCGGCGGGCAGCTCCAGCATGCGCCGCCCGTCGCACCACAGCACGCCGTGCGGTGTGCCGTTCTGCACCTCCACCGCCAGCACCGAGGTCGGCGAGGTCACCAGCGGCTTCGCGAACAGCGCGTGTGCGCTGATCGGCACCAGCAGCAGCGCCTCCACCTCCGGCCAGACCACCGGCCCGCCCGCGGAGAAGGCGTAGGCCGTGGAGCCCGTCGGAGTCGCGCAGACGATCCCGTCGCAGCCGAAGCCGGTCACCGGGCGCCCGTCGATCTCCAGGACCACCTCCAGCATCCGCTCCGGGGACACCTTCTGGACCGCGGCCTCGTTCAGCGCCCAGTCCCGGTGGACCACATCGCCGTTCGTGCGCACTATCACGTCGAGCGTCATCCGCTCCTCGACCTCGTACGAGCGCGTCACCACCCGGTCCACGACCTTGTCCAGGTCGTCGCGCTCGGCCTCGGCGAGGAAGCCCACCCGGCCCAGGTTGACGCCCAGCATCGGCACCCCCGAGGCGCGTGCGAACTCCGCGCCCCGCAGCAGGGTCCCGTCCCCGCCGAGGACGATGAGCAGCTCACACCCGTCGAGCGCCCCCGGGGTGGACTCGGTGACCAGCTCCACCTCGGGGGGCAGCGGCAGGTCCACGGCCTCGTGCTCCATGACGCGTACGCCCAGCCCGCATCTCAGCAGACCCTGCACGACCAGCTCGGCACTGCGGATGGCCGCAGGCCGCCCGGTGTGCGCGAGCAGGAAGACCGTCCGCCCTTCCCCCGAAATCCGTGAACCCGCTGCACCTGCTGAACCCGCTGAATCTGTCACTGCGGCCCCTCCGCCACTGCACGGTCAACATCCGCCGGGTCGAGGGCCGGTGCCCCCGCCCGCAGCCACAGAAAGTACTCGACGTTCCCCGACGGCCCCGGCAGCGGACTCGCCGTCACACCGAGAACACCCAGCCCCAGCTTGGCCGCCTGCGCCGCGACCTCGCGTACGGCCCCGGCCCTCAGCTCCGGGCTGCGCACCACGCCGCCGCTGCCCAGCCGGTCCTTGCCGACCTCGAACTGCGGCTTGACCATCAGCACCAGGTCCGCGTCCGGCGCGCAGCAGCGCACCAGCGCCGGCAGCACCAGGCCGATGGAAATGAAGGACAGGTCACCGACGACCAGGTCGACCGGGACCCCGTCGAGCTGCTCCACCGTCAGCTCGCGCACGTTCGTGCGGTCCTTGACCGTCACCCGGTCGTCGCTCTGCAGCGACCAGGCCAGCTGCCCGTAGCCGACGTCCACGGCCATCACGTGGGCCACGCCCGAGCGCAGCAGCACGTCGGTGAACCCGCCCGTGGAGGCGCCGGCGTCCAGCGCGCGGCGGCCCTCGACGGCCAGCCCCTGCGGCTGGAAGGCCGCCAGCGCGCCGGCCAGCTTGTGGCCGCCCCGGGAGACGTAGTCGGGGTCGCTGTCGTCCTTGCGGACCACCAGGGCCGCGCTGGTCTCGACCTGGGTGGCCGCCTTGGTCGCGGTGGTTCCGCCCACGGTCACCCGGCCCGCGGCGATCAGCTGCGCGGCGTGCTCGCGCGAGCGGGCCATGCTGCGGCGTACCAGTTCGGCGTCCAGGCGGCGGCGTGCCACTCCTGCCACGTTCGGTTCAGCTCCTGTTTTCGTACGGTCCGGGGACGGGCGGTGCGTCCAGCGCGGTCAGCGCCTCGCGCAGGCCCCGGTGGACATCCTCGTACACCTCGACGTGTCCGTCCGCCGCGAGGTGGTCCGCGTCCGCCAGCCGCGCCAGGTGCGCGTCCACGCCGGCGTGGCCGGTGGGCGTGCGTACGACGCCCAACGCCACGGGCCCGACGGGCTCTGCGGGCTCGACGGGCTCTGCTGGCTCGGCGGAGGCTTCGGCCCGGAGGTCGGCGGCTTCGTCGGTCATGCCCCGACGCTACCTCGAAGCGCCCCGCGACCACGCATGGCTCTGCGGTACGGTCGTGATCACGATGGCTACGATCCAGGAGTGCCGCGAAGCACTCGACAACCTCTCCGGCAATCTCGCGCGGGCCGACGACGGCGTACGCGGCGCGGCCGCGTTCGACCGCTCCCTGAGCTGCCACATCACCGACCTGGACCAGACGTTCACGGGCCGCCTCGACGCGGGCCGGATCCGGGTGGACGCGGTCGCCCCGGGCCCGCCCGCGTCGAAGGCGGAGATCCGGCTCGCGATGACGGGCGACGACCTCGTGGCGCTGGTCGCGGGCGAGCTGAAGTTCGCGAAGGCCTGGGCCTCGGGCCGCGTCAGGCTGGAGGCCGGCTTCCGCGACCTGCTCCGCCTCAAAGCGATGCTCTAGCCGAACCGCGCTCCCCCTCCTCCAGCCCCGCCGGCGCCTTCCAGCCCCGCCGGCGTTTGAGGCGCGGGGGTCCGGGGGCAGCGCCCCCGGCAACGGCGCCGCACCCGGCATCCGGAACGGCACGGCCCGCCCGGGCGGAAGCTACTCCGCCCGGGCCACCGCACGGGCCTTGCGCGCCGCCGGAACCACCAGCGGCGTCCCCGTCTCCGGATCCGGAATGACCTGGCAGCGCAGCCCGAACACCTTCTCCACGAGCTCCGCCGTCACCACCTCGGCCGGCGGCCCCTCCGCGACGACCTTCCCGTCCCGCATCGCGATCAGGTGCGTGGCGTACCGGGCGGCGTGGTTCAGATCGTGCAGCACGGCCACCAGCGTCCGCCCCTGCGTCTCGTGCAGCTCCGCGCACAGGTCCAGCACGTCGATCTGGTGCTGGATGTCCAGGTACGTCGTCGGCTCGTCGAGCAGCAGCAGCGGCGTCTGCTGGGCCAGCGCCATCGCGATCCACACGCGCTGCCGCTGCCCGCCCGACAGCTCGTCCACGGCCCGGTCGGCGAGCTCGGCGACCCCGGTCGAGGCCATCGACTCGTTCACGATCCGCTCGTCCTCGGCCGACCACTGCCGCAGCAGCCCCTGGTGCGGGTACCGGCCGCGCGAGACCAGGTCGGCCACCGTGATCCCGTCGGGCGCGATCGAGGACTGCGGGAGCAGGCCCAGGGTCTTGGCGACCTTCTTCGCGGGCATCGACCCGATGGCCTGCCCGTCCAGCAGCACCCGCCCGGTGGACGGCTTCAGCATCCGCGACAGGGCCCGCAGCAGCGTGGACTTGCCGCAGGCGTTGGGGCCGACGATCACCGTGAAGGAGTTGTCGGGGATCTCCACCGACAGGTTCTCGGCGATGACCCGCTGGTCGTAGCCGAGGGTCACGTTCTCCGCGGTCAGCCGCTGCACTTGCGTACTCCTCATCAGGTTCATATACGTCCCGCCTTGCGCTCGGTGACGAGCAGCCAGAGCAGGTAGACACCGCCGACGAGGCCGGTCACCACACCCACCGGCAGCTGGTCGGCGCCGAAGGCCCGCTGCGAGGCCCAGTCGGACACCATCAGCAGCACCGAGCCCATCAGGGCGGCGTTCAGCAGGTTCCCGCCGGGCGAGCGGGTCAGACGCCGGGCCAGCTGCGGCGCGGCCAGCGCGACGAAGCTGATGGGCCCGGCCGCGGCGCTCGCCGCGGTGGTGAGCAGGACCGCCGCGAGCATCAGCAGCATCCGCGTCCGCTCCACCCGCACCCCGAGCGCGTACGCGGCGTCGTCCCCCATCTCCATCATCCGCAGGGCCCGGCCCTGCCCGAGGACCAGCGGGAAGAGCACCGCGCACACCGCGAGCAGCGGCCACACCTGCGCCCAGTCCCGGCCGGCCAGCGAGCCGGTCAGCCAGACCATGGCACGGGTGGCCTCGATCAGCTGGGCCTTCGTGATCAGGTACTGGATCACGGCGATCAGGATGGCGGAGGCTCCGATGCCGACCAGCACCAGCCGGTAGCCCTGGATGCCCTGCTTGTAGGCGAGCAGGTAGACGAGAACTCCGGCCAGCAGGCCGCCGACCAGCGCGCCGACGGCCACCTCGGTGGCACCGCCCTTGAACAGGACGATGACGACGAGCGCGCCGACCGCCGAGCCGTAACCGAAGCCCAGCATGTCCGGGGAGCCCAGCGGGTTGCGGGAGACGGACTGGAAGACGGCTCCGGAGATCCCGAGCGCCGCGCCGACGAGCAGCGCGACCAGGGCCCGCGGCAGCCGCAGGTCGTTGACGATGAAGTCGGTGGCGGGGGTGCCGTTGCCGAGCAGGGTCTGGACGACGTCCCACGGCGCGATCTCGAAGTCGCCGGTACCGATGAGCACGACGGACATCGCGAGCGCCGCGACGGTCAGCAGGACCCCGACGGCCAGGGCACGCCGCTCGACGCGCAACGAGACCCCACCGGGCAGGTGCAGCGGACGGGAGCCGGACCGGCGGCCCTTGCGGGGGGTGTCGGTCGCGGTCACGGTGGTGGGCGCGGTCGCGGTCACAGCTGGGCCATCCTCTTGCGCCGAACCAGGTAGATGAAGACCGGGCCGCCGAGGAGCGCGGTCACGACGCCGACCTGCAGTTCGGCGGGCCGGGTGACGACACGGCCGACGATGTCGGAGCCGAGCAGCAGCGCCGGCGCCAGGACGGCCGAGTACGCGAGCACCCAGCGCATGTCAGGACCGGTGAAGGACCGGACGAGGTGCGGGACCATCAGCCCGATGAACACGATGGGCCCGCACGCGGCGGTCGCCGCACCGCACAGCAGGGTGATGGCGACCATGGCGCCGATCCGGGTCCGCGTCAGGTGGGCGCCGAGCGCCCGCGCCGTGTCGTCGCCCATCGCCATCGCGTTGAGCGGCCGGCCCAGCATCAGCGCGAGCACCGCGCCGACGAGCAGGAAGGGGGCCACCTGCCGGACGGTGTCCATGTTGGCCGAGGCCAGCGAACCCACCGTCCAGAAGCGCAGCTTGTCCAGCGCCTTGCTGTCCATCAGCTGCACGGCGTTGATGTAGCCGACGAGCGCCGCGCTGGCCGCCGTACCGGCGAGCGCGAGGCGCACCGGGGTCGCGCTGCGGCTGCCGCCGAGCACGTACACGAGGACCGAGACGAAGGCGGCGCCGAGGAAGGCCCACCACACGAACTCGTTCAGCGAACTCGCGCCGAAGAAGCTGATCGCGGAGACCACGGCGGCCGCGGCACCCGCGTTGACGCCGAGGATGCCGGGCTCGGCCAGCGGGTTACGGGCCAGCGCCTGCATCACGGCACCGGAGAGTCCGAGTCCGAGCCCGACCATCAGCCCGAGCAGGGTGCGCGGGATCCGCAGATCCCGCACCACCACGTCGGAGGGCGTACCCGCGTAGGAGAACAGGCCGTGCCAGACCTCGTCCAGGGACATCTGCTTGGCGCCCACGGCGATGCTCACGACGGCGATCAGTGCCAGCACCGCGAAAGCGGCGAGCAGACCGGCGGCGCGTGCGGCATGGCGCGGGCGGGCTACGGCGGCGCCGGCGCCCTCTTGGGGCGCCGCGCTCCGTTCGGGTTCGGGGGGACTCTCGACCAACACGCAGGTTAGGCTAACCTACCTTCCGCACGGGCGGATCCCCCGGAGGGCCCTAAAGACCCAGCCTGGCCAGCGCCTTCGCCATGTCCAGCGTGCAGGCCCCGTCCCCGGCCACCGTCCAGGCCGCCGCGCACAGCGCCCGCAGCGCGTCGAGCGGATCCCCGCCTTCCGCGCCCTGCCCGGCCTCTCCGCCCTCGCCGGCCTCTCGCAGTTCCAGCACGCCGCCGTTCGTCGCGACCGCCGTCCAGCCTCCGCAGCGGAAACCCTCCGCGCACGGCTCCACTTCGGGCTGCCCGGTCAGCAACCCCCGCAGATCCCGGTCCACATAGGTCGGGCGGTGCCTCGGCTCGGCCCGCAGCAGCTGCTCCGCGTCCGTGACCCCGGTCAGCACCAGCAGCGAGTCCACCTCCCCGTTGAAGGCACCCTCGATGTCGGTGTCCAGCCGGTCCCCCACCACCAGCGGCCGCTCCGCCCCGGTACGCAGCACCGTCTCCCGGTGCATCGGGGGCAGCGGCTTGCCCGCCACCTGCGGCTCCGCGCCCGTGGCGATCCGTACGACCTCCACCGCGGCCCCGTTGCCCGGTGCGATGCCCCGCGCCCCCGGAATCGTCAGGTCGGTGTTCGACGCGAACCACGGCACCCCGCGGTTGATCGCGTACGAGGCCTCCGCGAACCGCCCCCACGGCAGGTCGGGACCCCCGTACCCCTGGACGACCGCCGCGAGCCCCTCCTCCTCGGCCGACTCCACCGGCACCAGACCCCGCTCGCGCAGCGCGACCCGCAGCCCGTCCCCGCCGATCACCAGCACCTTCGACCCCGGCTCCACCTGCTCCGCGATCAGCCGGGCCACCGCCTGCGCCGAGGTGATCACCTCGGCCGCCTCCGTCGGAATGCCCAGCTCACCCAGGTGCTCCGCGACCGCGTCCGGTGTGCGCAGCGCGTTGTTCGTGACGTACGCGAGGTGCATCCCGTCCGCCCGCGCCGCGGCGAGGGACTCCACGGCGTGCGCGATGGCCTCGCCACCCGCGTACACCACCCCGTCCAGATCCAGCAGCGCGGTGTCGTACGCCTGGTGCAGACTCTGCTCACTCGCCGCGGGGCTGGTCCTGTGCTGCCGGGTCATCCTGTCCGCTCCTCATGAGATCGACCTTGTCCGATTCCGTACTGCCCCGATCATCCCGCATGGCGAGACGCGATTTACCATGCACCAATGACCACATCTGGTACCGCGGAGCATGGGCTGCGCCTGATCCCGTTCCATGGCCTGCGCTACGTCCCCGAGCGTGTCGGCAGCCTCGCCGCCGTCACCTCGCCGCCGTACGACGTGGTCGTGCGTCCCGACGGAGTCGACCACCTCGAATCCGCCGACCCGCACAACATCGTCCGCCTGATCCTGCCGCAGGCCGGTACCCCGGCCGCGCGCAACGAGCAGGCCGCCCGCACCCTGCACGACTGGCTCGCCGACGGCATCCTCAGCGCCGACCCCGAGCCCGCGCTCTACGTGTACGAGCAGCGCCGGGCCGGCCTGCTCCAGCGCGGCCTCATCGGCGCCCTCGCCCTGTCCGCCGCCGACGCCGGCATCGTCCTGCCCCACGAGGACGTCATGCCGGACGTGGTCACCGACCGGGCCGGCCTGATGCGGGCCACCTCCGCCAACCTCGAACCCCTGCTGCTCACCTACCGGGGCGACGACCCCGGCACGGGAGCGGCCGCGGTCGTCGAACGGACCGCCCAGCTCGCCCCCCTCCTGTCGACCACCACCGAGGACGGCTTCCAGCACCGCCTGTGGGCCATCACGGATCCGGCCGAACTCGCCACCGTCATGGCGGACCTCAGCCACCGCCAGGCACTCATCGCCGACGGCCACCACCGCTGGGCGACGTACCTGCGCCTCCAGGAGGAGCACGGCTCCCCCACCGCCTGGGACTTCGGCCTGGTCCTCCTCGTGGACACCGCCCGCTATCCGCTCCAGGTCCGCGCCATCCACCGGATGCTGCGCCGCCTCCCGGTGCCGGACGCCCTCGCGGCCCTCGACGGCCACTTCCGCGTCCGCCCGGTCGACGGACCGCTCCCGCTGGCCCTGGACACCCTCGCGGACGCCTCGGAACGCGGCAACGCCTTCCTGATCGCCGGCGACGGCGCCTTCCACCTGGTCACCGACCCTGACCTGGCGCTCCTCGACACCACGGTCCGCCACGACCGCCCCGAGGCCTGGCGCCGGCTGGACGCCACCGTCCTGCACGCGACCCTGCTCGACGCCCTCTGGAACATCCCGGACGCCCCGGACCAGATCACGTACATCCACGACGCCGCGTCCACCGTGGCCATGGCCGAGCGGCACGGCGGCACGGCGGTCCTGCTGCATCCCGTACGCGAGGAGGTCGTGCGGGACCTGGCCCGCCAGGGCGTCACCATGCCCCGCAAGTCCACGTCCTTCGGACCGAAACCGGCCACGGGCCTGGTCCTGCGCGGCCTCGGCTGATCGCTTCCGGACATGAAGAAGGGCGGTACCCCGGTCGGGGTACCGCCCTTCTTCATGTCACCGTGCCTCAGGCCTTGTCGCCCTCGACGTCGGCGTCGGCGTCGGCCGCGGACTGCTCCAGCGGCTCGTACTCCTCGTCGTCCTCGTCGTAGTACTCGGCGACGTCGGAGGCGCGCTCGGCCGCGGCGATCTCCGCCGCGTCCTCACCCTCGTCGTCGTCCTCGTCCTCGTCCTCGTCCTCGGCGAGGTCGGACAGGTCGATCGAGGCGTCGACGAACTCGACACCGTCGAGCTCGGCGAGACGGTCGGAGGCGTCGGTCGCCCCGTCCTTGTCCGCTTCGAGGGTCTTGCCGAACCACTCGCGCGCCTCGTCCTCACGACCGGCCGCCAGCAGGGCGTCGGCGTAGGCGTACCGCAGGCGCGCGGTCCAGGGCTGGACCGAGCTGGAGGCCAGCTCCGGGCTCTGCAGGGTCACGATGGCCGCTTCGAGCTGCCCCTGGTCCCGCCGGGCACCGGCCGCGACCAGACGCATCTCGACCTGACCGGCCTTGTCCAGCTTCTGCACCTCGGGCTCGCCGGCCATGGCCAGCGCCCGCTCCGGACGGCCGAGGCCGCGCTCGCAGTCGGCCATGACGGGCCACAGCTCGACCGAACCGGTCATGCGCTTGGCGGCGCGGAACTCCGCGAGGGCCTCGCTGTACTTCTGCGTGGCGTACGCGGCGAAGCCGGCGGCCTCGCGGACAGCGGCGACGCGGGAGGCCAGCCGCAGGGCGATGCGCGAGTACGCGTACGCCTGCTCGGGCTCGTCGTCGATCAGCCGCGCGACCATGACGAGGTTCTTGGAAACCTCTTCTGCCAGACCCTTGGGCAGGCTCAGCAGCTCCTGGCGCACATCGGCGTCGATCTCGAGGCCGGTGACGTCCTCGTCGATCGGAAGCCGCTTGACCGGGTCACGGTCGGAGCGGTAGTCGCGGTCGCCGCCGCGGTCATCGCGACCACGGTAGCCACCGCGGTCGCCACCGCGATCGTCACGGCCACCACGGAACCCGCCACGGTCGCCACCGCGGTCGTCACGGCGGGGGTAGGACGGGCGGTCGCCGCCACGGTCGTCACGACCGCCGCGGAACCCACCACGGTCGTCCTCACGACGGGGGTAGGACGGACGGTCGCCACCGCGGTCGTCACGGCGGAAGCCGCCGCCACCACCGGAGGGACGCCCACCACGGTCGTCCTCACGACGCGGGTACGACGGACGGTCGCCACCGCGGTCATCGCGACGCGGGTAGGACGGGCGGTCGCCACCGCGGTCGTCACGACCGCCGCGGAACCCACCACGGTCATCGTCACGACGGGGGTAGGACGGACGGTCGCCACCGCGGTCGTCACGGCGGAAGCCGCCGCCACCACCGGAGGGACGCCCACCACGGTCGTCATCACGACGCGGGTACGACGGACGGTCGCCACCACGGTCATCGCGACGCGGGTAGGACGGGCGGTCGCCGCCACGGTCGTCACGACCGCCACGGAACCCACCACGGTCGTCATCACGACGGGGGTACGACGGACGGTCGCTGCCACCACGGTCATCGCGACGGGGGTAGGACGGACGGTCACCGCCACGGTCGTCACGGCGGAAGCCGCCGCCACCACCGGAGGGACGCCCACCACGGTCGTCCTCACGACGCGGGTACGACGGACGGTCCCCGCCACGGTCGTCACGGCGGAAGCCGCCGCCACCACCGGAGGGACGCCCACCACGGTCGTCCTCACGTCGCGGGTACGACGGACGGTCGCCACCACGGTCGTCACGGCGGGGGTAGGACGGGCGGTCGCCGCCACGGTCGTCACGACCGCCACGGAACGCACCACGGTCGTCCTCACGACGGGGGTACGACGGACGGTCGCTGCCACCACGGTCATCGCGACGCGGGTAGGACGGACGGTCGCCACCACGGTCGTCGCGACGGAAGCCGCCGCCACCACCGGAGGGACGCCCACCACGGTCATCGTCACGACGGGGGTACGACGGACGGTCGCTGCCACCACGGTCATCGCGACGCGGGAAGCTGGGACGGTCGCCACCGCGGTCGTCGCGACGGAAACCGCCGCCACCGCCACCACCGGAAGGACGCCCACCACGGTCGTCGTCACGACGCGGGTACGACGGACGGTCGCCACCACGGTCGTCACGACGGAAACCGCCGCCACCGCCGCCGGCCGGGCGGCCACCGCGGTCATCGCGACGGAAACCGCCACCACCACTGGACGGCCGGCCACTGGCACCACGGTCGTCACGACGGAACGGGGGGCGGTCGCCACCACGGTCGTCACGGCCCCCGCGGTAGCCGCCCCTGTCACCGCCGTCGTTGCGCCGAGGCTCGCGCTCCGGACGATCGTCGGGAGAGTTGGACATGGGTGTGACTCCTGTCTTCGGGGTACCGCTAGTCATTCTCGCGCAACCAACCCATGGCCGCGCTTCGGCGTAAAGAGGTAAAAACAAAAAAGGACCCTTGGTCCAGCGTTGAACGCTGGACCAAGGGTCCTTTGAAAGATTGTTCGGCGGCGTCCTACTCTCCCACAGGGTCCCCCCTGCAGTACCATCGGCGCTGAAAGGCTTAGCTTCCGGGTTCGGAATGTAACCGGGCGTTTCCCTAACGCTATGACCACCGAAACCCTATCGGTTTCGAGCGAACAAGCACACTTTGTAGTTATGTTCTAGCTCTAGAAACCAGCAACTGTTCGTTATTTCAGAACTAACACAGTGGACGCGAGCAACTGAGGACAAGCCCTCGGCCTATTAGTACCAGTCAGCTTCACCCGTTACCGGGCTTCCACATCTGGCCTATCAACCCAGTCGTCTACTGGGAGCCTTACCCTCTCAAGGAGGTGGGAATACTCATCTTGAAGCAGGCTTCCCGCTTAGATGCTTTCAGCGGTTATCCCTCCCGAACGTAGCCAACCAGCCATGCCCTTGGCAGGACAACTGGCACACCAGAGGTTCGTCCGTCCCGGTCCTCTCGTACTAGGGACAGCCCTTCTCAATATTCCTACGCGCACAGCGGATAGGGACCGAACTGTCTCACGACGTTCTAAACCCAGCTCGCGTACCGCTTTAATGGGCGAACAGCCCAACCCTTGGGACCGACTCCAGCCCCAGGATGCGACGAGCCGACATCGAGGTGCCAAACCATCCCGTCGATATGGACTCTTGGGGAAGATCAGCCTGTTATCCCCGGGGTACCTTTTATCCGTTGAGCGACGGCGCTTCCACAAGCCACCGCCGGATCACTAGTCCCGACTTTCGTCCCTGCTCGACCCGTCGGTCTCACAGTCAAGCTCCCTTGTGCACTTACACTCAACACCTGATTGCCAACCAGGCTGAGGGAACCTTTGGGCGCCTCCGTTACCCTTTGGGAGGCAACCGCCCCAGTTAAACTACCCATCAGACACTGTCCCTGATCCGGATCACGGACCGAGGTTAGACATCCAGCACGACCAGAGTGGTATTTCAACGGCGACTCCACAACCACTGGCGTGGCTGCTTCAAAGTCTCCCACCTATCCTACACAAGCCGAACCGAACACCAATATCAAACTGTAGTAAAGGTCCCGGGGTCTTTCCGTCCTGCTGCGCGAAACGAGCATCTTTACTCGTAGTGCAATTTCACCGGGCCTATGGTTGAGACAGTCGAGAAGTCGTTACGCCATTCGTGCAGGTCGGAACTTACCCGACAAGGAATTTCGCTACCTTAGGATGGTTATAGTTACCACCGCCGTTTACTGGCGCTTAAGTTCTCAGCTTCGCAACCCCGAAAGGTCACTAACCGGTCCCCTTAACGTTCCAGCACCGGGCAGGCGTCAGTCCGTATACATCGCCTTACGGCTTCGCACGGACCTGTGTTTTTAGTAAACAGTCGCTTCTCGCTGGTCTCTGCGGCCACCCCCAGCTCACGGAGCAAGTCCGATCACCAGTGATGGCCCCCCTTCTCCCGAAGTTACGGGGGCATTTTGCCGAGTTCCTTAACCATAGTTCACCCGAACGCCTCGGTATTCTCTACCTGACCACCTGAGTCGGTTTAGGGTACGGGCCGCCATGAAACTCGCTAGAGGCTTTTCTCGACAGCATAGGATCATCCACTTCACCACAATCGGCTCGGCATCAGGTCTCAGCCTTAATGAGGGACGGATTTGCCTACCCCTCGGCCTACACCCTTACCCCGGGACTACCACCGCCCGGGCTGGACTACCTTCCTGCGTCACCCCATCGCTTACCTACTACAAGTCTGGTTCGTCGGCTCCACCACTTTCCTTTCCCCGAAGGGTCCGGAACGGCTTCACGGACTTAGCATCGCCTGATTCGATATTGGGCGTTTCAAAGCGGGTACCGGAATATCAACCGGTTGTCCATCGACTACGCCTGTCGGCCTCGCCTTAGGTCCCGACTTACCCTGGGCAGATCAGCTTGACCCAGGAACCCTTAGTCAATCGGCGCACACGTTTCTCACGTGTGTATCGCTACTCATGCCTGCATTCTCACTCGTGAACCGTCCACAACTAGCTTCCGCTGCTGCTTCACCCGGCACACGACGCTCCCCTACCCATCACAGCGGGCGTTGGCCCTATTGCTGCAATGACACGACTTCGGCGGTACGCTTGAGCCCCGCTACATTGTCGGCGCGGAATCACTTGACCAGTGAGCTATTACGCACTCTTTCAAGGGTGGCTGCTTCTAAGCCAACCTCCTGGTTGTCTCTGCGACTCCACATCCTTTCCCACTTAGCGTACGCTTAGGGGCCTTAGTCGATGCTCTGGGCTGTTTCCCTCTCGACCATGGAGCTTATCCCCCACAGTCTCACTGCCGTGCTCTCACTTACCGGCATTCGGAGTTTGGCTAAGGTCAGTAACCCGGTAGGGCCCATCGCCTATCCAGTGCTCTACCTCCGGCAAGAAACACACGACGCTGCACCTAAATGCATTTCGGGGAGAACCAGCTATCACGGAGTTTGATTGGCCTTTCACCCCTAACCACAGGTCATCCCCCAGGTTTTCAACCCTGGTGGGTTCGGTCCTCCACGAAGTCTTACCTCCGCTTCAACCTGCCCATGGCTAGATCACTCCGCTTCGGGTCTAGAGCGTGCAACTCAATCGCCCTATTCGGACTCGCTTTCGCTACGGCTTCCCCACACGGGTTAACCTCGCTACACACCGCTAACTCGCAGGCTCATTCTTCAAAAGGCACGCAGTCACGACCGTCATTCCGAAGAATGACGGCGACGCTCCCACGGCTTGTAGGCACACGGTTTCAGGTACTATTTCACTCCGCTCCCGCGGTACTTTTCACCATTCCCTCACGGTACTATCCGCTATCGGTCACCAGGGAATATTTAGGCTTAGCGGGTGGTCCCGCCAGATTCACACGGGATTTCTCGGGCCCCGTGCTACTTGGGAGATGAGCAAGCAAGCCGCTGATGTTTCGTCTACGGGGGTCTTACCCTCTACGCCGGACCTTTCGCATGTCCTTCGACTACATCAACGGTTTCTGACTCGCCGACCGGCCGGCAGACCGATCAAGCTCATTCCCACAACCCCGCATGCGCAACCCCTGCCGGGTATCACACGCATACGGTTTGGCCTCATCCGGTTTCGCTCGCCACTACTCCCGGAATCACGGTTGTTTTCTCTTCCTGCGGGTACTGAGATGTTTCACTTCCCCGCGTTCCCTCCACACTGCCTATGTGTTCAGCAGTGGGTGACAGCCCATGACGACTGCCGGGTTTCCCCATTCGGACACCCCCGGATCAAAGCTCAGTTGGCAGCTCCCCGGGGCCTATCGCGGCCTCTCACGTCCTTCATCGGTTCCTGGTGCCAAGGCATCCACCGTGCGCCCTTAAAAACTTGGCCACAGATGCTCGCGTCCACTGTGTAGTTCTCAAACAACGACCAGCCACCCATCACCCTGCTCTCGAAGAGAACAAGTTCACTGGGGCCGGCACTGAAGACATGACCTTACGGCCGTACCTTCAGGACCCAACAACGTGCCAAGCATCTCCGTTCGTCCGTCTCCTCTTTCCACGCCGAAGCAGTACTCGAGAACCATCAGACCGAAGATGCCAACTAATCAACGTTCCACCCATGAGCTGACCGTGCAGAACGTTTGTCTGCAATCGGTACTGTGCTCCTTAGAAAGGAGGTGATCCAGCCGCACCTTCCGGTACGGCTACCTTGTTACGACTTCGTCCCAATCGCCAGTCCCACCTTCGACAGCTCCCTCCCTTACGGGTTGGGCCACCGGCTTCGGGTGTTACCGACTTTCGTGACGTGACGGGCGGTGTGTACAAGGCCCGGGAACGTATTCACCGCAGCAATGCTGATCTGCGATTACTAGCGACTCCGACTTCATGGGGTCGAGTTGCAGACCCCAATCCGAACTGAGACCGGCTTTTTGAGATTCGCTCCACCTCACGGTATCGCAGCTCATTGTACCGGCCATTGTAGCACGTGTGCAGCCCAAGACATAAGGGGCATGATGACTTGACGTCGTCCCCACCTTCCTCCGAGTTGACCCCGGCGGTCTCCTGTGAGTCCCCATCACCCCGAAGGGCATGCTGGCAACACAGGACAAGGGTTGCGCTCGTTGCGGGACTTAACCCAACATCTCACGACACGAGCTGACGACAGCCATGCACCACCTGTATACCGACCACAAGGGGGGCACTATCTCTAATGCTTTCCGGTATATGTCAAGCCTTGGTAAGGTTCTTCGCGTTGCGTCGAATTAAGCCACATGCTCCGCCGCTTGTGCGGGCCCCCGTCAATTCCTTTGAGTTTTAGCCTTGCGGCCGTACTCCCCAGGCGGGGAACTTAATGCGTTAGCTGCGGCACCGACGACGTGGAATGTCGCCAACACCTAGTTCCCAACGTTTACGGCGTGGACTACCAGGGTATCTAATCCTGTTCGCTCCCCACGCTTTCGCTCCTCAGCGTCAGTAATGGCCCAGAGATCCGCCTTCGCCACCGGTGTTCCTCCTGATATCTGCGCATTTCACCGCTACACCAGGAATTCCGATCTCCCCTACCACACTCTAGCTAGCCCGTATCGAATGCAGACCCGAGGTTAAGCCTCGGGCTTTCACATCCGACGTGACAAGCCGCCTACGAGCTCTTTACGCCCAATAATTCCGGACAACGCTTGCGCCCTACGTATTACCGCGGCTGCTGGCACGTAGTTAGCCGGCGCTTCTTCTGCAGGTACCGTCACTTTCGCTTCTTC
Source organism: Streptomyces xanthophaeus (assembly GCF_030440515.1). Lineage (GTDB taxonomy): Bacteria > Actinomycetota > Actinomycetes > Streptomycetales > Streptomycetaceae > Streptomyces > Streptomyces kutzneri. Next base: position 6,241,296 of record NZ_CP076543.1, on the reverse strand, counting down.
CCTGCTGAAAGAGGTTTACAACCCGAAGGCCGTCATCCCTCACGCGGCGTCGCTGCATCAGGCTTTCGCCCATTGTGCAATATTCCCCACTGCTGCCTCCCGTAGGAGTCTGGGCCGTGTCTCAGTCCCAGTGTGGCCGGTCGCCCTCTCAGGCCGGCTACCCGTCGTCGCCTTGGTGGGCCATTACCCCACCAACAAGCTGATAGGCCGCGGGCTCATCCTTCACCGCCGGAGCTTTCAACCCCCGCCCATGCAGGCAGGAGTGGTATCCGGTATTAGACCCCGTTTCCAGGGCTTGTCCCAGAGTGAAGGGCAGATTGCCCACGTGTTACTCACCCGTTCGCCACTAATCCACCCCGAAGGGCTTCATCGTTCGACTTGCATGTGTTAAGCACGCCGCCAGCGTTCGTCCTGAGCCAGGATCAAACTCTCCATGAATGTTTACCCGTAATCGGGTGCACACATCACTTAGAGCGGGCACGTCATGTCGGAATAAGACCGACGCGCCACAACGTCCTCGCTGTGTTTGTTGCCTGCCAGTGCTCCACAAGGAAGCCCGACAGGTCTTTTTCAAAGGAACCTCATCCACCGAAGTGGACGGGGTATCAACTTCTGGCGTTGATTTTTGGCACGCTGTTGAGTTCTCAAGGAACGGACGCTTCCTTTGTACTCACCCCCGCGACATCCGCTGGGGCTTTCCTCCGGGCTTTCGTTCTGTTCTTGCGTTTCCAACTCTACCAGATCATTTCCGCGCCGTTTCCGGCGGTGGATTTGAATTCGGTGACCGTTGGGGGTCTTTGCCTTTCGGCGTTCCACCACTTTAGCGCTTATCCCTTGCGGCTCATAATCGAGCCACTGGCCAGGAATTCGGGCATGCCGAATAGAACCCCGCCAGGGGTAAGTCGTAGGTGTTGGGTTGGCCGCTCTGGGTGTCTGCCGACAGCAGTGCCCGTTCAAGCGGCTCGGGCTACGTTAGGCGTCCGGCAGGGCCGAGTCAAGTTGAGCGGCGGCGTGGTGCGTGGGCGCGATACGGGCTCACCGTCGGGTCGTGGGTGACCCAGAAGCGGTACGGGTGGGCCGCGCCGGCTCCGCCCACTCCCGTGCGCGGGCCACTGCTCACCAGGTCCGCCGAGGTCGGGGTGCCTGTGAGGAGGGACAAGGGGGAATCGGGGCCCGCGCAGAGGTCGGTGCCGTCGAGGGAGCGGTCCACGTCCAGGGCCGTGGCCAGGCGAGCCGGGCCTTTGGCCAGTTCTTTCGGGCTTCTGGCTGAAACCCGACGTTTGGCGGCCAGCTCGGCGCCCACCGTGACCTCGCCCGCGCGCAGCAGCACCCCGCTCGCGTGGCCCGGGGGGCCGCACACCAGGTTGAGGCTGAACCACATGCCGTAGATGAAGTAGACGTACGCGTGTCCGGGCGGACCGAACATCGACGCGTTGCGGGCGGTGCGGCCGCGGTAGGCGTGGGAGCCGGGGTCGGTCTCCCCCTCGTACGCCTCGACCTCCGTGATGCGCAGTTCGAGGGAGCCGTCCGTGGTGCGGCGGACGAGGGTGCGGCCCAGAAGGTCCGGGGCCACGCTGAGGACCGGGCGGTCGAAGAAAGACCTGGGCAGGGGCGTACGGTCAGGGCGCGCGCTCATCCGGTCGAGCGTAGTGGAACGCGTCCGCCTGGAACCGGGGCCTAAGGTTCCGCGTTGATACGGGGTAGTCGCGGCGTAGTCGCCAGATCCTTTCAAGGGGAGTTAGAGCATGGGCTTCAAGAAGCTGTTCGCGAGCCTGGGCGCCGGTGGTGCTTCGGTGGACACGATCATCACCGAGCCGAACGTCGTGCCCGGTGGGATCGTCCAGGGCGAGGTACGGATCCAGGGTGGATCCGTGGAGCAGCAGATCGAGGGGCTGTCCGTCGGGCTGCAGGCGCGGGTCGAGGTCGAGGGCGGCGACCAGGAGTACAAGCAGGACATCGTCTTCACCAAGCAGCGTCTGGGCGGTGCCTTCAAGGTGCAGCCCGGCGCGCTGCACGTGGTGCCGTTCGGGCTGGAGATCCCCTGGGAGACGCCGATCACCCACTTCGGGGGTCAGCACCTGCACGGGATGAACATCGGGGTCAGCACCGAGCTGGAGATCGCGCGTGCGGTGGACGCGGGCGACCTCGACGCGATCAACGTGCACCCGGTGCCGGCGCAGCAGGCGATCCTCGATGCGTTCCGGCAGCTCGGCTTCACGTTCCGCAGCGCGGACATGGAGCGCGGGCACATCCGTGGGACGCGCCAGTCGCTGCCCTTCTACCAGGAGATCGAGTTCCTGCCGCCGTCGCAGTACCGCGGGCTGCACCAGGTCGAGCTCACCTTCATCTCGGACGGCCGGGAGATGGACGTCGTTCTCGAGATGGACAAGAAGCCCGGTCTGTTCACCGAGGGCAGTGACACCTACCGCTGCTTCCAGGTGGGGCTGCAGTCGTACCAGAGCACGGACTGGGCGGCGTACCTGAACCAGTGGATCGCCAGCGTCGGTTCTCAGCGCAACTGGTTCTAGGCTCGCGAACGCGTCCGTACACGGCGGGCGCGGTCCGATGTCTCCCCGTTCCGGAGGTTCAGCAGTGTCAGAGCAGAGCAGGGCGCCCCTTCCGCACGACTTCCACCCCGAGGTCGCGGCCTTCACCTTGACGAGCGAGGACGTCTCCCATGGAGCCGACCTGCACGCCGCGCAGGTCCTCACGGGGAAGAACGTCTCGCCCCACCTGCGCTGGGAGGGTTTTCCCGAGGGGACGAAGAGCTTCGCCGTGACCTGCTTCGACCCGGACGCGCCCACGGGCAGCGGGTTCTGGCACTGGGTGCTCTTCGACCTGCCCGTTTCGGTGACGGAGTTGCCGGCCGGGGCGGGCACCGGAGACTTCGCGGGCCTGCCGGAGGGGGCTGTGCACGCGCGGAACGACTACGGCACGAGGGACTTCGGCGGTGCGGCCCCGCCGCGCGGGGAGCGGCACCGCTACGTGTTCACCGTGTACGCGGTGGACCGGGAGCAGCTCGGCCCGGACGAGGACTCGTCGCCGGCGGTCGTCGGATTCCATCTGCGGTTCCACGCCCTGGGGCGTGCGCAGCTCGTCGCCGAGTACGAGGCGCCCCCCGCGCGCTGATCGTTTCCCGAGCGTTCGCCCGGTCCTGGTCTAAAGAAGGCCAGGACCGGGCATTTTTATTGCGTTGTCCCGCGTGGCGCGCGCGGCCAGAGTGGTTGCGGGCCCTGCCGCCAGGGTGGTCGCGGGCCTGCACACGGGAGGTGGGCGAGATGCGGGACACGCTGGTGCTGAATGCGAGCTTCGAGCCGCTGTCGACAGTGACTCTGAACCGGGCCGTGGTTCTGGTGCTCCAGGACAAGGCCGTCGTCGAACAGTCGCACCCCGAGCTGCGTGTGCGCGCGGCCACCATGGATCTTCCGATGCCCCGGGTGATCAGGCTCTGCAGGTATGTCCGGGTGCCCTTCCGAAGACATGCTCCCTGGTCACGGAGGGGGGTGCTGGTCCGGGACCAGCACCGTTGCGCGTACTGCGGGAAGCGCGCGACGACCGTGGACCACGTACTGCCGCGGGCCCAGGGGGGTGGGGACACCTGGCTGAACACGGTGGCGTCCTGCGCCGAGGACAACCACCGCAAGGCGGCGCGGACTCCGGAGGAGGCGGGGATGCCGCTCCTGCGGAGGCCCTTCGTGCCGTCGCCGGCGGACGCGATGCTGCTGGCCCTGGGGGTGGCCGGGCGGGAGGCGCTCCCGGAGTGGCTGGAGCGTTCCGCCTAGGCGGATCCCCCGTTCGGTGGAGGCGGTCTCGCTGGGCGGCGTAGTTCTTCTACGTCGCTCAGCTGACGAGCAGTTGGACGATGGCGATGACACCGACTGTCACGATGACCGCGCGCAGGACGGTCGGCGAGAGGCGGCGGCCGACCTTGGCGCCGATCTGGCCGCCGATCGTGGAGCCGACGGCGATGAGGACGACGGCCGTCCAGTCGAACTCGGCGACGAAGAGGAAGACGACGGCCGCGATGCCGTTCACCAGAGCGGCGATGACGTTCTTGACGGCGTTGATGCGTTGCAGGTCTTCGCGGAGCAGCAGACCCATCAGGCCGAGGTAGAGCACGCCCTGGGCGGCGCCGAAGTAACCGCCGTACGCGCTGGAGAGCAGCATGCCGCCGAGCAGGGCCGGTCCCCCGTCCGGGTGGCCGGTGTCGCCTCCGGCGGCTTCCTGGCGTCGGCGCAGCGCGGCGGCGAGCCGGGGCTGGAGGACGACGAGGACCAGGGCCAGTGCGATCAGGACGGGCACGATCGTGTCGAAGGACTCGGACGGCAGGGTGAGGAGCAGGATCGCGCCCGCGAGGCCGCCGACGAGGGACACGGAGCCGAGCCGCAGGATGCGGGCGCGCTGGCCCTGGAGCTCCTTGCGGTAGCCGATGGCGCCGCTGATCGAACCGGGCACCAGGCCGAGGGTGTTGGACACGTTGGCGGTGACCGGTGGCAGGCCGGTGGCGAGCAGCACCGGGAAGGTGATCAGGGTGCCGGAGCCGACGATGGTGTTGATCGTGCCCGCGCCGATGCCGGCGGCGAAGACAGCGAGTGATTCCCAGATGGACATGGACTGTGCCATCCCCTTTGCATGAGTGAGTCGCCTCCCCGCCATGAAGGTCGAGGGGCCTCACCGATCATGCAGGAAGGGGATGGCGGGTCAGTCGATGGGGGGCTGTTCGCGTCGGTCCGCGCCGTCCTTGTCCCGCGCGGCCGGGATGCCGGCGCCGTCCTTGCCGGCGCCGCCCGGGTTGAAGCCCGAACCGCCACCCATGGGGCCGAAGTTACCCATGGCGCCGGAGAGGCCCTTGAGGGCGTCGCCGATCTCGCTCGGCACGATCCAGAGCTTGTTGGCGTCGCCTTCGGCGATCTTCGGGAGCATCTGGAGGTACTGGTAGGCGAGGAGCTTCTGGTCGGCGTCGCCGGCGTGGATGGACTCGAAGACCGTGCGGATGGCCTGCGCCTCACCCTCGGCGCGCAGTGCGGCGGCCTTGGCATCACCTTCGGCGCGCAGGATGGAGGACTGCTTCTCACCCTCGGCGCGCAGGATCTCGGACTGCCGGACACCTTCGGCCTGGAGGATCGCGGCGCGCTTGTCGCGGTCCGCGCGCATCTGCTTCTCCATCGAGTCCTGGATGGAGGTCGGCGGCTCGATGGCCTTGAGCTCGACGCGGTTGACGCGGATGCCCCACTTGCCGGTGGCCTCGTCGAGGACTCCGCGCAGGGCCGCGTTGATCTCCTCGCGGGAGGTGAGGGTCCGCTCCAGGTCCATGCCGCCGATGATGTTGCGGAGCGTGGTGACGGTGAGCTGCTCGATGGCCTGGATGTAGCTGGCCACTTCGTAGGTCGCGGCGCGGGCGTCGGTCACCTGGTAGTAGATGACGGTGTCGATGTTGACGACCAGGTTGTCCTGGGTGATGACGGGCTGCGGCGGGAACGGAACGACCTGCTCGCGGAGGTCGATCCGGTTGCGGATCGAGTCGATGAACGGGACGACGATGTTGAGGCCCGCGTTGAGGGTGCGGGTGTAGCGGCCGAACCGCTCGACGATGGCGGCGCTGGCCTGCGGGATCACCTGGATCGTCTTGACCAGTGCGATGAAGACCAGAACCACCAGAATGATCAGGACGATGATGATCGGTTGCATGCGGTTCCCCGTGCCCTTCCGGCTGTCTGTGCTGCCCCGTTGATCGGAGTCTCGCAGACCTTGGGGCCGCGAGCAGGCTGGTTGTCACATGACGACGGCGGTCGCCCCGTCGATCTCCACCACGTCGACGGACTGTCCGGGTTCGAAGCTGGTGTCCGCGTCGAGGGTGCGCGCGGACCAGACCTCGCCGGCGAGCTTGATGCGGCCGCCGCTGCCGTCGACCCGTTCCAGGACGACGGCGGATCTGCCCCTCAACGCGTCGATGCCGCTGCGGTGTTGGGGGCGCTGGGTGCGGTGCCGGTTGGCGATGGGGCGTACGACGGCGATGAGCGCGACCGACACGATCACGAAGACCAGGACCTGCGCCACCACTCCCCCGCCGACGGCAGCCGTGACGGCGGCCGCGACCGCGCCGACTGCGAACATGCCGAACTCCGGCATGGCGGTCAGGACGAGGGGGATGCCCAGTCCGACCGCGCCGATGAGCCACCACACCCACGCGTCGATGTCCACATGGTCATGGTAGGTCGGGTGGGCGCGGTCGGGACAGGGTGCGGAGACCCGTAACAGACGTGAGGGACGGGCCCTGGAGGCGGGGTCAGCCGAGCGGGAGGCCCTGGGCGGTCCAGCGGTCGGTCCCGTTGCGCTCGACGACCAGCGGGAGGCCGAAGCAGAGGGAGAGGTTGCGGGAGGTCAGTTCGAGGTCGATCGGGCCCGCGGTGACGACCTTGCCCTGACGGATCATCAGGACGTGGGTGAAGCCGGGGGCGATCTCCTCGACGTGGTGCGTGACCATGACCATCGACGGGGCGAGCGGGTCGCGGGCCAGGCGGCCGAGGCGGCGTACGAGGTCCTCGCGGCCGCCGAGGTCGAGACCGGCGGCGGGCTCGTCGAGGAGCAGCAGCTCGGGGTCGGTCATCAGGGCGCGGGCGATCAGCGTGCGCTTGCGCTCGCCCTCGGAGAGGGTGCCGAACTTGCGGTCGAGGTATTCGGTCATGCCGAGGCGGTCGAGGAAGGCGCGGGCGCGCTGCTCGTCGACGTCCTCGTACTCCTCCTGCCAGGTCGCCGTCATGCCGTAGGCGGCGGTGAGGACGGTCTGCAGGACGGTCTGCCGCTTGGGCAGCTTGTCGGCCATCGCGATGCCGGCGACACCGATGCGGGGGCGCAGCTCGAAGACGTCCACCTTGCCGAGGGTGCTGCCGAGGATGGTGGCGCTGCCCTTGGTGGGGAAGAGGTAGCTGGAGGCGAGGTTCAGCAGTGTGGTCTTGCCGGCGCCGTTGGGGCCGAGGATCACCCAGCGCTCGCCCTCCTTCACCGACCAGGAGACCTGGTCCACCAGAGCCCGGCCCTCGCGGACCACGGATACGTCCACCAGCTCCAGAACATCGCTCATGAGCGTGTTGTCACCCCTTGCAGTCACGGTTCTCTGTGCGCCGGTAGACGCAGCCCCAGGGGAAAACCTACGCCACTCGGCGAGGGGTCCGGGGCCGGGGCCCGGTGCCGGGGCCGATCCGTAAAGTAGGGGGATGCTTTTCGAACCACGTTCAGGGCGCTTGGCCGCCTGGGGGAACGCACTGCTGGCCGGTCTGGTCTCGCCCGACGAGGCCGTGTTGTCGATCGTGGGCGAGGACGCCGTGCACCGGGTGGAGGGGCTGCCGGGTGAGACGGGCCCCGTCGGGCTCACCCTGGCGCTCGGCCGGCTGCGGGCCCTGGGGGTGACGGGGCTGCGGGTGGCGCTGCCCGCGCCGGGGCATCCGCTGGGGCTGAGCGGGCCGCCTGAGTTCAATGCGCGGGCGCTGGAGGCGGAGGAGGCGGTCGTCGCGGTGGGCGCGGCGCTGGGCCTGGTGCCGGAGGTGTCCGAGGTCGGGCCGGCCGGGGACGTGCACGTGTCGGTGACCTGGCAGGTGCTGCCGGTACGGGAGGCCCCGCCGGCGGACGTGCCCTCGCTGAGCGAGGCGGAGCGGGAACTGGCGGAGGCGCTGCGCGAGGCGACCGAGGTGCTGACCCGGCTGGACGTGGCGGGGTCCGGGCCGGTCGCGGAGGCCGCGCTGTCGGCGTACCGGGCGCGGGCGGAGGCCGGGCGGGACGCGCTGGCGCCGGGGTATCCGCCGCGGGCGGTGCGGGTGCTGGCGCTGGCGCAGCGGGTGGACCTGATGGTGTCGCTGGCGCACGAGAACGGGCACGGGGGCGCGGTGGCCGCCTCGGAGATGGCGGCGCGGGCGGAGGCGCTGCGGCCGGTCGAGCGGGTCGCCCGGCGGGCGCTGGTCGCGGCGTACAACTCGGCCGTCGAGGCGCGCGAGCGGGGGTGACCCCCGGGCCGGGGGCGTGGGTGCGGCGCCGCTGCGCGGGCGGCCCCGGGCTGCGCCCGGGCTTTGTGGGGCTCCGCCCCACGCCCCGCGCCTCGAACGCCGTGGGGCTGGATCGGGCCGCGTGGAACATGAGGGAACCCCGCTTCCCAGGGAGAGGTGGGGGAAGCGGGGCCGGGTGGGGCGGGTCAGGCGTTGACGCCGGTGTTGCCGAAGGCGCCGTTGAGCAGGCCGATCACGTTGACGGTGTTGCCGACCACGTTCACCGGGACGTGCACGGGGACCTGGACCTGGTTCCCGGAGGCCACGCCGGGCGAGTTCAGGGCCTCGCCCTCAGCCGACGCACCGCCGTGCGCCGAGGAGACACCGGCGCCGGCGGCGAGGAGGCCGCCCGCGATCATGGTGACGGCTGCGGCCTTCTTGAAGTTCTTCACGTTCTTGTCCTCCAGTACGTCTGCCGCGACCAGCCGTCGCTGCACGCCTTGGAGAACGGCCGGCCCGCGATCGGGATACGCCATGTGGGCTACATACACCCGACCGTATGAATCTCAGTCCGGAACGACACGATCCGATTTCGCTCCGATCACTCGGCGATTCCGTGCCTGACCGCCCACAATGCGGCCTGGGTCCGGTCGGAAAGGTCCAACTTCATCAGGATGTTCGAGACGTGGGTCTTGACCGTCTTCTCGGACAGGACCAGGGCGCGGGCGATCTCGCGGTTGGAGCGGCCGTCGGCGATCAGGCCCAGGACCTCGCGTTCGCGGTCGGTCAGCGAGCCGGGACGGCCCGCCGGGGAGCCCTG